>CAYUJE010000385.1:0-5458 GCA_964444865.1 uncultured Pirellulaceae bacterium
CGGCCGTCCGGACCACGTGGCGAGAGTGCCGTGAGTTGATGTGATGGAAGCTTTTCAGGCCAACTCAAGCGTGCCGACTTAGAGAGAGTTCTGGATCGACAACGCGGCAATGGCGATTGCCAGGCCCAGGATGTTGAGGATCACAATCAGAAGGCCGACGCCGTAGAGTGTTTGCGTGCCGTTATCCAGCTTGACTTTGTTGCTCCGGGCCAAACGCGTGGTGACGACGCCGCAGACCCAACTCCAATGGAGCATGACGTGAACGAGGACGGCGAGCGTCATGATCGCAATGATGGCGAACTGAATCGTGGACCATTGGTCGTAGCTCAGCCCCCACAACAGCCACCCCCGTGCATCGGAGGCTGGTGGAAAGACGAAGCGAACGATCACTCCAGAGAACACCAGCGCGGCAAAAATCACCAGCAGCAGCGTATCGAGCAGAAAGTTAAGGCTTGTTCGCGACATCAGTAGTCCGCGTTTCTCCCTTCAAAGGCCCGCACACGGGGCAGCCTGATGCTTGCTCGGGGTCAGCCATCAGGAACGAGACTCCGCGGACGACCGAAATTCCCCCGGTCAGAATCAGGCACCAGGCGGCAAATCCAAAGAGCCGGCGGCGAGTCGCCATGTCCATCAGCCAGCCGCTGATTCCGGCCAGCATCATGGCGGGAACCGTTCCCAGACCAAACACAATCATGGTCGCTCCGCCCCAAACCATGCTGCGGCTGCTCATTGCCAAGGCGAGCATTCCATAGAGCAGTCCGCACGGCAAGAGACCGGTGAAAATGCCCGCCAGGAAGACACTACTAATCTTGGGCTGTCGAAGAAATGAACCGAGCAGTCCACCGGCCAGGCAGGGCACGGTTTGACCGTGGACTCCGCGACTGCGGAACAAACCTGTCGCATTCAACCCCTGATAAATGATGAAGGCACCCGCGACAATTGCCAGAATTGCGGGGACGTTGAGGACGGCGGGCCAGACTTGCATCATTTGCGAGCCGCAAAAGCCGGCCGCAATGCCGAGAAATCCATAGGTGAAGATGCGGCCCGCAGAATACGCCGATTGCCGGGCCAGTGCCCGAGACCAATTGGATGCCGCACTGCCGATGGTCAGCGCGAACGGCCCGCACATCCCCAGGCAATGAGCCGTTCCGAGGATGCCGGCCACGAAGACCAAGGAGAGTTCAATCATCCGGCGGCCTCCGAAACATTGCCATCAAGTTCGAATCGAGCAAGTGACAAGGAGTTGGTGACGACGAGCAAACTGCTGATCCCCATCGCAATGGCTGCCGCCACCGGGTGAAGCAGCCCCGCCGCCGCCAGGCCAATTCCCGCGACATTGTAAGCGAATGCCCAAAAGAGATTCCAGCGAATCGTTCGTTCCGTCTGACGAGCCAGCCGCACTAGCCACGGCAGCCGCAACAGGTCATTCGAGAGCAAGCAGACTCCGGCGGAATGCCGAGAAATGTCGGTTCCCGAGCCGAGGGCGATTCCCACATCCGCGGCGGCTAAAGCCGGCGCGTCGTTGATGCCGTCACCGATCATGACCACGGGGCCATCTGCGTGCAACTTTCTGATGACCGCCAGTTTCGATTGGGGAAGCAACTCCGCTCGATAGTCGAGTTGCAGAGAATCCGCCAAAACACGAGCGCGGGACTGTCGATCACCGGTAAGCATCAAACCGTGGAGGCCGGCTGCTTGGAGAAGGGCAATGGTTCCTTCCGCTTCGGGGCGGATCGTTTCGCGGAAGGAAAATCGACCCATGACTTGCCCATTCCAACCCACCAGTGTCTCCGCGGCTGCGTCGTCTTCGCCAATCTGCGATGAGACCGGGTTATCTGGCATGATCTGGCCACATTCGGCCAGCCACTTTCGGCTGCCGAGGTAAGCCGTGGCGGCAAGGGATTCGATGCGTCCGGCAATGCCGCGACCGGCCCGTACGAAGACGCTCTGCGGTTCCGCAATCGGAGTCGTTTGTCGAGCCGCCGCGTATCGCCCTACGGCACCCGATAGCGGGTGATTCGACGAGCGGCTGAGCGATTGGGCAACACCAAGTACCTCGCCTTCGCAGGTATCAGGTGAGAGCCAGAGATTTTCCACGACTGCTTCACCCGTGGTCAGCGTCCCTGTTTTATCGAAGCAAACTGATTTCGCGCCGGCCAGCAGCGATAACGCATCGCCATCGCGGAGGAGCACTCCGACTTGCGCGGCGCGGCCGACCGCTGCCCACAGAGCCATGGGGGTTGCGAGCCCCAGAGCGCAAGGGCAGGCAATGACGAGTACCGCGAGGGAGGAAAGCAGTCCTTCAGCGAAGTCGCCGAACCAGGTGTGCAGGACGAATGTCGTCAAGGCAATCAGTCCCACTGCGGGGAGAAACCAGCGACTGATTTTTTCGGCCAGCCGCTCATAGCGAGTGCGAGCCGCGGTAGCCTTGGTGACTGCTTCGATCATCAGGGCCAGCGTTCCCTCGCCGGCTGGTGCCGCGGCCCGAATGTCGAGAGGACCATCGAGCACCAGTGTGCCGCTCATCACGCGCTCCCCCGATTGCCGGACCACCGGCAAGCTTTCGCCGGTCACCGCCTGCTCATCAACGGCCGCGGAGTGATGGACTACTTCGCCATCGGCGACGATTCGTTCTCCGGGGAGCACGCGGAATGTGTCTCCAGCAGCGAGCATCGAGGCAGGCACCAACTCTTCGTGCTCACTGGATACCAGACGCACCACATCAGGCAGCAATTGTTTGAGCCCTCGCAGCGCGGCAGATGTCTTGATTTTTCCCGTCGCCTCAAACCAGCGGCCTAAAGTGACCGCAACAAGAATGACCGCGGCGACTTCAAAATAGACATGACCACCCGTCCATAGCGACCCTAGGGAATAGAGCAGCGAGGCCGCAATGCCGACGCACAGGAGCAGGCTCATCGAGGGTCGGCCGCGGCGAATCTCGGCGGCTGCATCCTCCAGTATCGGCCCTCCCAGAAGCACGACGACCGGGAGCGTAAACAGCAGGCACGCATAGCGAGCCAGATCGTACCAAACCGCCGACAATGGATCGGCCGATTGCGGCTGGGACCAAAGCAGCATTGTGAAGACCATGACATTCATCGAAAAGAACACTGCGAGCCCCAATCGCAGCATTGCCATTCGAGCCTGCCCCTCATCACCGTCCGCCGCCGTCACGGAAGCAGCAAAACGACAGCCGTAGCAACAATAGCGGGGCTGGTTGTCGGTGGTCGCCTCCAGAATGGGGAGGCCGCAATAGTTGCACGCACAGGAAGGAGAAAGGAGTTTCTCCGCAGCGGGCAGCATCGTTTGCGAGAACGACGGCAACTCGCCACCACCTTGCATTTTTAACCGTGCCTCCGGACTCCTGCTGCTCATGGTTTGTGAAAGAGCTCGATTTGAAGCGCGGGGAAAACGTAGCGAATCGTATACGCGATCGCAAAGATCCAAAAGCCGATCCAGATGGCGCGGACGTACCACGGGATGTCGTTGCCGACGTAGTTGTGATGCTGATGTTCCACTTCCGCGGGAGTGTTGTCGGGAGCAGGCATGGGATTCAGGATGTTGAGGTGTGAAAGTCGAAGGTCAGATTCTCGCCGATTCATTTCTTCGCTGCCGATGCATGGTCGAGCAGTTCTTCGTGTTCGAGCATTTCGTACTTCGGACTTTCGATGTCCTTAAACATGCCATTCGCGCCCGCCCATAGCAGCAAGCAGAAGAACCCAAGGCTGGCCAGAAGATAATTCATCATCGGGGCGACGGCAAACGCGCCGTCGGATTCCCCTTGAAACACGTGAATCAGCTCGATGAACTTGCCAGCGAAGCCGTAGCCACTGGGGATAAGAATGAGCACCGCCAGGAGCAGTGTGATGCGAACCTGTAGTTTTGATGTGCGCCGGGTCATTCCTAGTCCTCTCCTCGAACTTCGTCTAACTCTTCGTAGTACGGATAGCTTTCCTGCCACGAGCCGAGCCACTGGATATAGGTAATCAGCGCCAGTCCACGGCGATTTGGCTTGTCGGGGGAACCGTCGAACATCCAGGGATACTCGGGCATCGGGGAGCCCTTGGAAAGCATGGTCGGTTTGAAGAAGTGCACGGCATGCCAATCGTTGCTCCGCCTGCCCCCCTCGCGACTTAAATCCGGTCCAACTCGGCGCGTGCCGAACATGACGGGGCGTTGCAATTCGTTTTGGTACTCTTCCGTCTTGCTCACTGGGCCGAAGCGAAGCGATTCATTGGAAACGGGACGCACAAACTGGCTGTGGCAATGCCAGCACCCCTCGCCGACATAGACCTGACGCCCTAGACGCAATGCCTCGGCGGCCTTGTCGGTCACAAGCTTCTGCAACTGGGCATTTGCCTCTTCGATTTGCTGTTTCTCGCTGCTGGTGGCGGTGGGAGGAATCTCTTTAAGTTCCGGCAGTTCGCCGAATGCAGTTTGAAAGGACTCCCCATACCGATCCTGCAAATCCCGGAACTGCCGCACTAGTCGCGGATTGACGACTTCTTCCGCGGTTTTTTCCGGAAGATCCTTGTACATGATCATCGGCAGCGCGCCATTGCTCAAAAAGGCAAAGACGAAGAAGCCGACGCCAGCGATAAACAGGATGCCAGTTTTGGATTCAAACATAGGAGCAAACGAAAAGGAGGCGGATAACTATCAGTAAAACTCAGGCACCCAGTGCGGTGACTGACGTGGAAGCAATCGGCTCGGCCGAAGTTGCTCCCCGAGCGGTCATGAAAAGGTTGTAAAGGAAGCACAGCAGCCCGGCGAACATCGTCAGACCAGCCACCGCGCGGACTTGCCAGAAGCCCTGCGAGCCATCGACGGAAACTTCCCACGGCTGAAGCGAGGCCCAGTAGTAACCCTGAAACACTCCGGCCAGAGTCAGATCCATGAACATCACAAAGAGCCCCACCGCAGACAGCCAGAAGTGCCATTCGCAGAGTTTGCGGCTATACCACTCGCGGCGATAAAGCAGCGGGAAAAGGTAAGTCATGATGCCGAAGAGCCACATCGAGAACACACCAAACATGACCAGATGGGCGTGCCCCACGACCCAATCCGTGAAGTGAATGAGTTTTTGGAAGGTCAACGTTACCTGCAAAGCACACTGAAAGCAGGTGATGAAATAAAAGACCATTCCTGTGTAGAAGTAGCGGATCGGCAAGTTGTCAAAGAGCGATCTTCCGCGTCCCCAAAGCGTTCCAAAGAAGTTGATCACGACCGTCGCCACGACCAGTTCGACGGCAATCGTGGAGACGACCGCACCGTACTGCAAGAACATCGGGATAGGCGTGTAGAGAAAGTGATGGATGCCTTGCAGCGGATAAAAGAAGGCGAGTCCCCAGAATCCGACGAGCGACAGGCCATGGCTCCAGATCGGCTTTTTGAGCATGATGGGAACAAAGTAGTACATCAGCCCCCAGCCGAGCGGCGTCACGAATAAGCCAACCAA
>CAYUJE010000386.1:0-5432 GCA_964444865.1 uncultured Pirellulaceae bacterium
ACGTCGAGCTTTCCTTTGCCGATGACGACGTTCTTGCTATCGCGGCCGAGTGCGACGTCATCTTTGATGTGGGCCCCGAAGACCCGCGGGCCGAGCGTCTTGACCGCCTTCACCGGGTCTTCGCCGCTGCGGAGGAAGTGGCCGCAATCGACGCAGGCCCCGACCCACTTGTGCCGCCCCTTCACCGCCTGAACTACGCTGTCGATGCTGTCGTAGAGTTGACCCGGGCCGTGGTTGTGAATAGCGATTTTGATGTCGTACTCGGCGACCAGCTTGTCCAAGCTGTCAAAGGAGTCTTTCTCCGGGTTGGCGGTGATGACCTTCACACCCGCTTTTTTCGCAAACTCAAAGAGTTGCTTGTTCGCCTCGTGATTCTTCGTAAAGCCATGCACTCCGTGCCCGGCGAGCTTGATGCCGGCGTCCTCTAGCAGCTTGAGCGTTTCCTTGATCTGCCCATCGCTGGCCTTGGTATCCAGATGCTTGCCGTAAAACTCGGCGTAATGCAGCCCCATCCCCTGGATGTGGCGAACTGCTTCCACCGTGTTGAAGTTCCGCAGCGAATAGCTCTGTACGCCGAGTGGAAAGCCTCCAAAGGCATCCTCTGCCACATTCAGCCCGGCAGCGGCCAGAATGCGGGGAGCATCAAAAAAAGTCGCCCCCGCCGCGGCAGCAGCGGAAAGTGCGAGAAAACGACGGCGGGGGAGGGAGAGGTGCATGCAGCGGTTCCTGAATTTGAAGCGCGAAAAATGGCAAAGAGGCGATTACAGGGAAAATCGGCAAGTACGCAGTACTGGGTACTCCGTACTTCCATCCCCTGGCAACACATTCTAAACCACAATTCGGGTGTTTGCATCGCCTTGTAGCCTCCCCCGCAACCGGTAAAATCACAAGGTTACTGTTTCTTCATTGACCACTGGCGAAGGTTTTTCTCCATGTTTGACTGGATTGGCGGGCGGGTCTTCAAATTCGTCCATGGCAACAACCTCGTTTACAACACCTGCTGGGAAGACCCTCGGCTGGATCAGGTCGCGCTGAAGCTGACGCCGCAGGACAATGTGCTGGTCATTACTTCCGCCGGGTGCAACGCCCTGGATTATGCGATTGCCGGCCCGAATCATGTCTATGCCGTCGATATGAATCCGCGGCAGAACGCCCTGCTCGACCTGAAAATTGCCGGCATCCGCCACCTGGAATACGAAGACTTCTTCCGCCTGTTTGGCTACGGCCACCATCCGGACGCCCGCAAGATCTATAAGGATAAGCTCCGCACGGGCCTTCCCGCCTGGTCCCGCGCCTACTGGGACAAGTGGATCAAGTTCTTCCACACGCCGGGCAAGTCGTTTTACTATCGCGGCACCAGCGGCTCCTTCGCCCGGATGATTTGCCTGTATACCGACCGGGTGATTCGGGTCCGGCCCTGGGTGGATGCCTGCTTGGAGGCGAAGAACGTACAGGAACAGAAAGAGATCTACGACAAATATCTGCGGGAGAAATTCTGGTCCCGCACCATGAAGTTCGCCATGAATCGCGACACCACCCTCTCCATGGTCGGCGTTCCCAAAGCCCAGCGGCGGCAGGTGGAAATGCAGTACGAAGGAGGGATTGTAAAATTCGTGCAGGACTGCCTGGAAGCCGTCTTTTGCAAATTGCCGCTCGCGGACAATTATTTCTGGCGGGTCTATATGAAGGGAGAGTACAGCCGCAAGTGCTGCCCCGAATATCTCAAGGCGGATAACTTTGAAAAGCTGAAAGCCGGCCTGATCGACCGCGTCAGCACGCACACGAATCACGTCCAGGGTTTTCTGGAGCAGCATGACGGCGAAATCTCCCGCTACATCCTGCTCGATCACATGGACTGGCTCTCGGATAAATTCTTTCCGCTGTTGGAATTAGAATGGCAGGCGATTGTCCGCCGGGCTGCTCCGGGAACGCGCGTCCTGTGGCGGAGCGGCGGACTGCGCACCGATTTCCTGGAAAAAGTGAGCGTCAACGCCGGAGGCAAGCAGCGGGCTTTGCCCGATCTGCTCACCTACCATCCCGATCTCGCGGCCGAACTGCACGAGAAAGACCGCGTCCACACCTACGGCAGCTTCTACATCGCGGATCTGGCGGTGTAGCTGCCATCCTCGTCATCTCCATTCGTCATTCGTCATTCAAATTTCGTCATTCCCCCATGGGCGTTCTCGCCGACCTCAAAATCCTCTATCACCTCACGCTCAAGCCAGTCCGAGGCAAGGACCACGCTGCGCGGATGGAGAATTTCTACGCTGGCCAGGCCGACGCCTATGACGATTTCCGCAAGCGCCTGCTCAAAGGGCGGCAGGAAATGTACTCGGCGGTGCAGATTCCCGAAGGGGGAACCTGGCTCGATATGGGTGGCGGTACCGGGGCGAACCTGGAATATCTTTCCGACCGGATCGACAAGCTCAACAAGGTCTACGTCCTGGATTTGTCTCATTCGCTTTTGGAAGTCGCCAAAAAGCGGATCGCCTCCCGCGGCTGGACCAACGTGGAAACCATCGAGGCCGACGCAACGACCTTTCAGCCCGCCGGCGGTCCGGTGGATGTCGTCACGTTCTCTTACTCGCTGACGATGATTCCGGATTGGTTCGGGGCGATTGAAAATGCCCTGGCCATGCTCAAGCCGGGGGGCACCATTGGCGTCGTCGATTTTTACGTCTCCCGCAAATTCCCCGCCGGCAATCTCAAGAGGCACCGCTGGTTCACCCGCACGTTTTGGCCCACTTGGTTCGGCTTCGACAACGTCTTTCCCTCGCCCGACCACGTCCCCTTCCTCCACCGCCACTTCGAGCCGCTCCTCTTCGAGGAGCAGCGGGCAAAGGTGCCCTACATCCCGTTCGTGCGGACGCCGTATTATGTGTTCGTGGGGCGGAAGCGAGCGTAACTACCCACGCTGCTGGAGCAGCGGTGCCGTCAACGACGAGAGCGACACTCTTTGCCGGCCATTCTCATCAAAGTTGCTCGGCTCTAGCCACTGTTGGAACGCTGCTTTTAGAGCAGGCCATTCGTAATCAATAGCGGCATACCAGACAGTATCGCGATTTCTCCCTTTGACCACTGCGGCCTGCCGAAAAAGTCCTTCATAAGACAGCCCCAGTCGCTGGGCCGCCCGCCGCGAGGGCTCGTTGAGAGCGTTGCACTTCCATTCATACCGGCGGTAGCCCAACGCAAAGGCTCGCTCCATCATCAGGTACATCGCCTCGGTCGCCGCGGGTTTGCCTTGTAGCAGCGGCGAAAACATCAGATGCCCCACCTCAATGCTCCCATGCCGCGGATCAATCCGCAAATAGCTCGCCACGCCGGACGCTTTTCCCGATGTCTTGTCGATGATGGCGAAGAACAGCGGGTCGTGGCTTGCAGCGGAGGCCTTTATCCAGTCGCGATATCCTTCCCAACTCTCAAACGGACCATAGGTCATGTAGGTCCAGTTGCGCTGCTCGGTGTCGAGCGCATTGGCTTGGTGGAGTTGCTGGGCATGCGGCTCCGCCGAGAGTGCTTCGACGCGGCAGAAGCGGCCTTCCATCGTCGCGCGGGACGGCACTTGCGGCGGCTGCCAGTGGGGTACGGGGAGCCCGACGGGCTGGCCCAAGGAGTTCGGTTCGCTATTCATATTGTTTTGGCGTCTCCAGAACTAATCAGCTTACACTTCCCCGTCGCCAGAACAGATAGTATACTTATGTTCTTGTATTTCATTGCGCACAGTAACTGTCAGGAGCGCGAGCAGCACCCGCTTCGCCCGTCTAACACGTTTTTTGCCGTCCAAACGCAGATGGAGAAAATCTATGAAACTCTTGGACTCATTCCACGGGCTAAAGCCCCGTGGCTAACCGTGAGCTAGGCCTGCTAAAGCAGGCTCAGCAGGACGGCCCGATAGCGTCCAGCCGAAGAACCGGGGTCGGGAGTCTTTGGCGTCATTCGTTTGCCACTTGGTGCAATCATCGCCGCCAAAGACTCCCGACCCCCTGACGTCGCGCCCAGGTTGATCCGTCCATGCGCGTCTCAGAACGTCACGTAAACGCCACGACCTCTGGCGACGCACCCGCGCAACAATCCCAGATAACTTGCCAATTTTGGACTAGCGTGGGATTGAAGTGTCGTCAGGGATGCGCCCACCCCTTCCGGCGTCTGAAAGAACGATCCATACCGTCCAGGGTCAAACAGATTCGCAACCGGACCGATCGGGAAGCCAAGCAGGGAGTTTACAACTTCTGTCGGCAGTTCTTCATTCAGTTGCATCCATTCGTAGCCCAGGCCGAAACTGTTGGTCGGGTTATAAAACTTGGTGAGAGCGTAATCTCCGTACTCGTGCACGTCTCGATTTTCCATCGTGTCTCGCCAGTCGGCGGTAAGGGGTTCGCCCTGATACGGATCGGTCAGTTCGGCGAGGTGCTTCTCAATGAATGCTTCTAGGTCAAACGTATGGTTGGTCGTGAGTGCATTAACCAGGAGCGAGTGAAGATTGGAATCGAAATCTGACCAGTCGAAGACGTACGCTTTGTGTTCCATCGCCATGTCGTACTCCCTGGCCCTGCTACAAGTAATTGCCGGCAAGATGCAGCCCAGATGCTCAACAGAATAGAATGCCTCCTCCCGTGCAACCAGCCAATCCCGTCTCAACTGCGGGGAGACCACTGCCGGCCGCAGGGGACCGCCGCGCGAGGGGGTCGGGAGTCTTTGGCGACGGCGCGTATTTCGTGTGGAAAGGTGATTGACGCCAAAGACTCCCGACCCCGGTCCGTGGCCCTTCAGCCTCTTCGCGCCGTTTCTGGTTCCCTAACACTCGCTCCGGCGAGACAAGCTCGCCGGGGGCGAAGACCAGGGAGCCCGAAACAATCTTCCAGATTCTGGCTGCCGGGGGCTTCCCTGTGCCAACCAGGTTGTATACATTTGTTACATAGTCGGGGCGGCGGCTCCGTGCGCGGGGCGGCTGCCAGTACCGGGCCGGCGGGAATCCGGTGGGTCTTTGACAATTTACAGAGAGTTTGTGGAGAATTGGGGAAAAGGTGCGCGCGGAGGAACAGTCAGGGGTCAGGTGGAGCGAATGTAAAGTTCGCCGGTGGGAGTATCAGGAAAACGGATTTTCGAAGTGCATTCTGATTCATGGCCTCTTCGGAAGTCGCAGAGGGGAAAGGATTTACGGCCTCTGATACCAGGCCGATACCTCGCGAAAGCAAATCAAGAATGCGGTATCAGACAAGGCAGATTCATGGGTCAAAGCCTTGCAGGATAAAGACTTAAGGCGTGCCGATGAATCAGAAGTGGCTGGTTTAGGGCTTGATTCAGAGACTTGCGTCAGATGACAACTTCTTAAGGCACTTAATGTCAAGTACTTAGGAGATTCACCGTCGACGTAACTTTTTGGCGCGAAAGAGGCTGAATCGGTGAATCATGATCGCCTGCCTGGAGCGCTC
>CAYUJE010000387.1:0-5407 GCA_964444865.1 uncultured Pirellulaceae bacterium
GTGCCCGGCCATGTCCGTAGCCGCCGTCGTACCCGACTACAACAAGCAAATCCACCCCCTTTTCACCAAGTACTGCACCGGCTGCCACAGCGATGAGGAGCGTGAGGGGAAATTTTCGCTGGAGAGCTATGGCTCGCTGCTCAAAGGGGGGAGCAAGGGAGCGGCGGTGAGTCCGGGGCGGGCGGACCAGAGCCGGATGATTCTGGTGCTGACCGGCAAGGCGGAGCCGGCGATGCCGCCGAAGGATAATGAGAAGCCGAAGCCGGAGGAGATTGCGCTGATAAAAGCGTGGATCGACGCCGGGGCCAAAGGGCCGCAAGGGGCCGGGCCAGATCCGACGATGCTGGTGACACCGCAGGTAAAGCTCCTCGCGCCGGCCCGCCAGGTGGTCAGCGCCATTGCCGTCTCGCCGCTAGGAAACGCCGTCGCCGTCGCCCGCTATGGCGAAGTGGAGTTGCAATCGCTGCCTGAGCGGAAGCTGCTCTTCAAGCTCAGCGGCCATCGGGGCAATGTCAACGCCGTGACGTTCTCCGCTGACGGACAATATGTCGTCTGCGCCGCCGGGGAGCCGGGGCTCTTTGGTGAAGCACGGCTGTGGAAAGTGGCCGATGGATCGCAGGTCAAAGTGTTTCAGGGGCATAAGGACAGCCTCTATGCCGTGCGACTCTCGCCTGATGGAACGTTGCTCGCGACAGGGTCGTATGACAGCACGATCAAACTCTGGAATTTGGCCGACGGAAAAGAAGCGAAATCTCTCGAAGGTCACAACGGCGCGGTGTATGGGCTGGCTTTCCGCAAGGACGGCAAAGTCCTCGCCAGCGCCAGCGGCGACCGGACAGTAAAGCTGTGGGATGTGGCCGCGGGGACGCGGCTGGATACGCTCAAGGAATCGCTCAAGGAATTGTATGCCCTGGCGTTCAGTCCGGACGGGACGCGGCTCGCCGCGGCGGGGGTGGATAACCGGATTCGCGTCTGGCAGGTGAGCGAAGCGGCCCAGGAAGGGACGAACCCGATTTTGGAAGCAAAGTTCGCCCACGATACGCCGGTCCTCCGCCTCGCCTGGTCCGCCGACGGCAAAACGCTGATCTCCACGGGCGAAGACCGGCTGATCAAAGTTTGGGACGCCGAAAAGATGGTGATTCGCGGCACACTGGAGAAGCAGTCCGACTGGGCCACCGGAGTGGCGGTGCTGCCGGCGGGTGACGAAATCGTCGTCGGCCGAATCGACGGCACCACCGGCACCTACAAACTGTCAGCCGCGGTCGGCGAAAACGAGAAGCCGCTTATTCCCTTGGCCGAAGTTCCCCCCGAAGTCGACTACGGCCCGCAGCCGAAGCTGGAAGAGTTGCCGAAAGTCGCCGAAGTCGAGCCGAACGACAATCCGGCAGAGGCCACGCCGCTCACGCTCCCCGCCATCGCCCAGGGGCGGATTTTTGGTGGCGATCATGGACAATCCAGCGACGCCGATCTCTACCGCTTCGACGCCAAAGCCGGTGATCAGTGGATTTTTGAAACGAACGCCGCCCGGAGCGGCTCGCCGCTGGATACCAAAATCGAAATCCTCACGGCCGACGGCCAACCGGTGCCGCGGCTGCTCCTGCGCTGCATCCGGGATAGCGAGCTCGAATTCCGCGGCATCAGCGGAGATTCCCGAGGAGCCCGGCTGAAGAACTGGGAAGAAATCTTTGTCAACGACTACTTCTACATTGGCGGCGAAATCGTCAAGCAGTTCCGGCAGCGCCGCGGGCCAGACGCCGAGAACGACTTTTATCCCGATACGGGTGCGCGGTTCTGCTTCTGGGATACGACGCCCCGGGCCCATGCCGTGGGGGAACCTGCCTACCAGGTACTCCCCTACCCTGTCGGCACGCAGCTACCTGGAAATGGATTACCGGTTTTCACCGTGAATTTCGAGAACGACGACGAGTCGCAGCGAAAGCTGGGCAAGGATTCGCGGCTGACGTTTGTCGCTCCGGCGGACGGAGCTTACCTGGTGCGAGTCGCGGATGTCCGCAACTTTAGCGGGGACAATTTCAAGTACGACCTCGTCGCTCGCCGCCCGCAGCCGGACTTCAAGGTGACGCTGACCGGCGCAAACCCCACGGTGAACGCCGGCAGCGGCAAACAGTTCAGCGTGAAGGCGGAACGGCTGGACAACTTCGCCGGCCCCATTCGGATCGACATCACCGGCCTGCCGCCGGGCTTTCAGGCTTCAACCCCCATCGTCATCTTGCCCGGTCTGTTCGAAGCTCACGGCATCATCAACTGCCTAAGCGATGCCGCCGCGCCGACCGAAGCGAATTGGGGCCTGACGAAAGTCACCGCCACGGCCACCATCGCCGGCAAGGAAGTGACGCACGATGTCAACAATCTCGGCACCGTCAAAAAGGCCGACAAACCGAAAGTGATCGTCCATCTGGAAAACATCGAGGCGCCCGTCCAGCCCGGCACCCTGGCCACCGGCTTCCCCAAGCCTCCGGAAATCACCATCGAGCCCGGCGGCAGCATCACCTGCAAGCTGCGCGTCGAACGCAATGGCTTCAACGACCGAATCGCCTTCGACGTCCCCAACCTGCCGCACGGCATCATCGTCGACGACATCGGCCTCTCCGGCATCCTCATTCCGGAAGGGCAAACCGAGCGAACCGTCTTCCTCCGCGCCGAACCGTGGGTCCCCGAACAGAGCCGCACCTTTTTCGCTATCGCCCAGGTGGAAGGGAATCAGGGGAGCTGCCCGATGGTGATCCATGTAAAACGTAAATGACGAAGCCCGAATGACGAATGACGAATGAGAGGCACCAGTGACAGCCGTTGCGCTAATTGTCTTGATCGTCCTAAACATTCCTGTCTTCTTGGGCATCGCGTGGGTCGTCTTCGACACGAAAGAGGCGGCGGCTGACACGTTTTGGGACACATTCGTGGCACTTCTCTATATCTTGCTGGTGCCGAGAATCATTCGCTACTTTCTTGACTGGGATGAATCCGGCGCCTTGGGGCTGTTCCCCATTGCCGGTTTTTTCATCTTTTGCATCGCTGCCGTAGCGGGAGAATACTATCTGCTTTCGCAGTTTGCTCCTGGATGGTTTCCTTGGTCCAACTGAATGCGACGCTGGCTTTCATTCGTCATTCGTCATTCGTCATTCGTCATTCGTCATTCGAATTTCGAATTTCCCAACTCCGACTCCGTCCCCACCCCAAGCTATCGGTCGCCCTGGTCGCCACGCTCAGTGCCCCAATGTCGCTGTGGATTTGGTTGTAGGGAAACGACGCGGCGAGGAAGCCAGTTCCCCCAAGAGCAGGCAATTCCGGCCAACTGCCAACTGCGGCCTACGACCCGCTTCTCCGCCCCGTCTACCCTCGTCCATTCCTACGGCTTCAGGCCCTCGAGCATAATCCGCAGGATCTCGTCCGCGGTGATCAGGCCCAGAAAGCGATTGCCCTGGTTGGTCACCGCCAGGGCGGTGAGCCCATGCTCGATCATGCGGGCAGCGGCTTCGTTCATCCGCTGACCGGGGCGAAATGGGGGCGTTCTGCGAAGAACCTTCACCACGGAAGAACTTCCGTTGAATTTGCCGCGGGAAGTCCCGAGCGTCAACGCTTTGGCGATCTCCCGCCTGGCAACGACGCCGACCGGGCAGCCTCCCTGCACGATGACCTGGTGCGTTAACCCCGCCGCGTCCATGGCCGCCATTGCGTCGTCCAACGTCGAGTCCGGTTCCAGCGGCTCGGGGGGAGTTTCCAGAAAATCGCTGACGGGTTCCTTGGCACAAGTCATTTGGCCGTAGGAAAATTCGCGAAGAAAATCGGAGGTCGTGACGATGCCGATCAGCTTCCCCTTTTGCAGCACCGGCAGCGAGTTGATTTTGTAGTCCATCAACAATTGCAGCGCCCGATGAGGAGATGCCAGATGATCAACCGTGACCAGTTGCCGCGTTACAATCGGCTCAACCGTCGAATCCAGTTCCATGCCGGATTCCCGGCTGCGTTGGGCCAGTCGCATCAAATCGGTCTCGGAAACGACCCCAATCAATTGCTGCTCATGGTCCACCACGGGAAAGTGATGCATGGCCATGCTTTCGACCATTCGCAGCAGGTCGTCAACACGGGTTTCCAAGGAAACCGCGAAGGGATTGTACGTGACATAGGTTCCCAGGCCATTCTCCATCTTTATGCTCCGCAAAGGCGTCAAGGGCGGCAGAATCCAACGTCGACGGTTCGTCCTTCCTGCCGCAGGTGCGAGAAAATATAGGTCAAACTTGGGAATTTGCACGGCGGAACTCCCCTTAACGATTGTGAATTTTCCCGCTGGGAATCGCTGAAGATTGCCGCCGTTTACTTGCGACCCGGGCCGAAACCGCTTACAACAAATCCCTTGCGATTTGGGGATTGGAAGCTGTCCGATTGACCCGGCAGCAGCCCGTTTTAGCACCCGTTGAGGACCTCCATGAACGACGTGAAGATTGTGAAGGCAGACAATGTTGGAAAGATTTTGGACCGGGCTTTAGATAAAGGGCAAGGGCTGCTGCGCCTGACGCCGACCTGGGTGCCGCGAAGCTTTTTGCATCCAGGCCGCCGGATCAAGCTCCACCCGCAAGACTTGTACGCCTACGGCGCGGAGCGCGGCGGCATTGACGAGCGGTGGTTTTCCAGCACGACGGAAGCGGCGAATGACGGCCGCGTCTGGCACGAAGGACTTTCGTTCTGCTCCTTCGAGGGACAACACTTCTTATTGAAAGACGCCGTCGCCGAATCGGGGGCTCGCCTCATCGGCAAGACAATGTTCAAAAAGTACAGCCGCTGGCCGGTCTATAGCAAGTTTTTTGACAACATGGGGCCGATTCCCCACCACATGCACCAGAGCGCGGCCAACGCCAAGCTGGTCGGCCAGGAAGGGAAGCCGGAGAGCTACTACTTCCCGCCGCAATACAACAACGTCGACAACAACTTCTGCTACACGTTCATGGGCCTGGAGCCCGGCACCACCAAGGACGACGTCCGCCGCTGCCTGGCGAATTGGAACAAAGGAGAAAACGGCATCCTCGATCTCTCGCGGGCCTACCGCCTCCGCCGCGGTACCGGCTGGCTGATTCCCCCCGGCGTGCTCCACGCTCCCGGTTCCCTCTGCACCTACGAGCCGCAGTGGGGCAGCGACGTCTTCGGCATGTTCCAGAACATCGTCGAGGGGCGGTACGTCCCCTGGTCGCTGCTGGTCAAGGACATGCCCAAGGACAAGCATCAGGACCTCGATTTCATCATCGGCCAGCTCGACTGGGAGAAGAACGTCGACACGCACTTCAAGGAGAGCAACTACCTGGAGCCGATTGTCGACACGGCGGGAAGCACGCCCGGGGCCACCGACCGCTGGATCGTCTACGGCCGCGTGGACGGCAGGCAGCTCTTCAGCGCC
>CAYUJE010000388.1:0-5326 GCA_964444865.1 uncultured Pirellulaceae bacterium
TTCACCTTCCCCGGCATGATGCTGCTGCCGGGCTGGCGGTCGGGGAGTTTGAGTTCATAGAAGCCGCACCGCGGGCCGCTGCCGAGCCAGCGGATGTTGTTCGCGACGTTGAACAGCGTCACCGCGATGGTCCGAAGCTGCCCGTGGCATTCCACCAGGCCGTCCCGCTGGGCGTTTCCTTCAAAGTGGTTCTTGGCCTCGATGAACGAAATACCCGTCTCCTTCGCCAGCACTTCTGCCACTCTGCTGCCAAACTCCGGATGTGTGTTAATGCCCGTGCCGACCGCCGTGCCGCCGGCGGGGAGTTCCAGGATCGACTCGATCCCTCGCTTCGCCCGCTCAATCGACATTTGAAGTTGCCGGGCAAAGCCGCCGATTTCCTGTCCCAGGCGAAGAGGCGTGGCGTCAGCCAGATGCGTGCGGCCGATTTTGATGATCTTGTCCCACTGCTGGGCTTTCTCAGCCAGCACATCGTGGAATTTCTGTAGCGAGGGAATGAGGTCCTTTTGAATTTGGACCGCAACGGCGACGTGGATGCTGGTGGGGAAGATGTCGTTGGTGCTCTGCCCCATGTTGACGTGGTCGTTGGGGTGTACCGGCTTCTCCTGCACGAAGCGGTCGCCGCCGAGGATTTCAATCGCCCGGTTGGAGATGACCTCGTTGGCGTTCATGTTGCTCGACGTCCCCGAGCCGGTCTGGAAGACGTCGATGGGAAACTCGCCGTCGAACTTCCCCTCGGCCACTTCGCGAGCCGCCTTCAGCAGCCCTTCGACTTGCTCGTCGCTGAGCTTGTTCTTGCCAGTCTTGGTCAGCTTCCCCAAGTCCCGGTTCGCCGTGGCACAGGCCAGCTTCACCAGCCCCATCGCATGAATCAGCGGCTTAGGGAGCGTCCAGCCGGAAACGGGAAAATTCTCCACGGCCCGCTGCGTCTGGGCGCCGTAATAGGCCTGGGCGGGGACTTGGACGTCCCCCATGGAATCGTGTTCGGTGCGGAAGGACATTGGGGGCTAGGGGCTGGGGACTTGGGGCTAGGGAAGAAAGGCAATCAATTACGAATGCCAGAATCATACCGGGAAGTGGGGCGGGCTTCCAAGGTGCGGCTGGTGACGGATTTGAAAGAGTCGGGCGGAGGGATATGGCAAAATCATGGATGGCAAAATGATAAAGGCAAATACAGGGTCAGGAATCGGTGGTCCGAAACTCTTCTGCTCTCCTCCCATGATTTTGCCATCCATCATTTTGCCAACCCAACTGGTTTCGCACTTCCTTGCCGCTTTTCCCTCTCCCGCGTAAAACGGAGTATCTAAATCGCCCATCGAGCCGCCAATGCCCTCCTCCGATACTGCCACTGCCAATCCTGTTGATGACGTGAATGACGCTGCGGCGACGAAGGGAATTCCCGCAGTCAAAAAGCTCTCGATTACCGCCCGACGACCGGACGACGAACGCGAACCCGATAAAGCTCCGCTCGATCTGCGGCTGATAACGCGGCTGATTGGGTATATGCGGCCGTATGCGGCGAAGCGGAATGTGCTGTTTTTGTGCGTGCTGCTGCGGGGGATTCAGTTGCCGCTGATTGGCTGGTCGATTGGGGCCGTCATTCGCGGGCCAATAAAAAATCATGCGAGCCTGACCCACCCGATCGAAACGATTGGGCTCTGTGCTCTGGGCGTCTTGGCCCTGACCGGCTTTACAAATCTTGTGCTCCATTTCCGCCAAAGGCTTGCGCTCGAATTGGGGGAGTCGGTTCTGCACGACCTTCGCCGAGAAATCTTCGCTCATTTGCAGGCGATGCCGATGAGCTTCTACAACAAAACGAAAATCGGCCGCATCATTAGCCGCGTGACGAGCGATTGCGAAGCTCTCCGCATCGGTGTGCAGGACGTGCTGTTCGTTACGCTGGTCGGGGGGATTCAGATGACCGTGTCGGCACTCATCATGCTGTATTACGACTGGGCCTTGTTCAGCATCGTGGTGGCACTCGGCCCCATTCTCTATTTTCTCAATCTCTATTTCCGCGGCCGCCTCTCCATTGCCTACCGCACCATGCAGGAGGGTTTCAGCCGACTGACCTCCACCTTGGCGGAATCCATCAACGGTGTGCGGCTCACGCAGGCGTTTGTGCGGGAAGAGACGAACTCCAAGCTGTTCAAGGACTTGCTGGATTGGCACGGCCAGAATGTCGTGCGGGCGGTCCGCGTGGAAGGAATGCTGCTGCCGCTGCTGGAAACGACGAGCCAGTCGTTTATCGTGGCCTTGATTCTGGTTGGCGGCTATCGCGTCCTCGCGCCGGAAATACAGATGTCGCCGGACAACCTGATCACGTTTTTCTTCCTCGCGAACATTTTTTTCAGCCCGATTCAAATTCTGGGAAATCAATACAACCAGGCTCTCACCGCGATGGCCGGTGCGGAGCGGGTTTTCGCCCTGCTTGACCAGCCGCCCGAGTGGCAAGATGCCGCGGATGCCGTCGCCTTGCCGCCGATAGCCGGCCGAGTGGAACTGAAAAACGTCACGTTTGGCTACGATGCCAACCGCCCCGTGCTGCACGATGTTTCGCTCCTTGCCGAGCCCGGCCAGAGCATTGCCCTCGTCGGCCGCACCGGCAGCGGCAAGTCGTCGATTATCAACCTCATCACCCGCTTCTATTTGCCGCAGAGCGGGGCGGTTCTTATCGACGGCTACGATACGCGGCAAATCACGGGGGATTCGCTCCATCATCAGATGGGAATCGTCCTGCAACAGAATTTCCTATTTACTGGCACCATTCTGGAGAACATCCGCGTCGGCCGGCCTGATTCCACGGATGCGGAAGCGATCCAAGCGGCCCAGGACCTCGACTGCCTGGACCTGTTACAACGTTTGCCGCAGGGAATGCAAACACAGGTCGGCGAACGCGGGGCGCAGCTCAGCCTCGGCCAGCGGCAGCTTGTCTGCTTCTGCCGGTGTATGCTGGCCCGCCCGCGGATCATCATCCTGGACGAAGCGACCAGCAGCGTGGACACGCTTACCGAAGTCCGCATCCAGCGGGCACTTTCGAAACTCCTCGCCGGCCGCACCAGCTTCATCGTCGCCCACCGCCTCTCCACCATCCGCCACGCCGACCAGGTCCTCGTCCTGGAAGACGGCCGCATCTTGGAACGGGGCACTCACGAAGAACTGATTACGCACGACGGCATCTACGCCTCCCTCGTCCGCCAATTCATCCGTGGCAGCGCGGCATGAGGGGTCGGGAGGTGTTTTCGCGCACCGCAATCTGTGATCTGCCGAAAATACCAGCCGCGAAAACTCCTCCTGACCCCGTCCGCTTAGCCAGCCGACATGCACGGGGTCGGGAAAGGTTTTCGCGGCCGACTCTTTCCCGCTATCATAACAATTCACTGCGAAAACCCTTCCCGACCCCTTCGCCACCATGCACTTCCTCGCCCTCGACATAGGCTCCTCCTTCATCAAAGGCGCGGTTCTGGATGCCAAAAAACTGACGATTGAGCACGTCACCCGCGTGCCGTTCCCGGAGCCGATTGCCGGACTGCCGCCGGGGCATTTTGAGATTGAGCCGTTCTCGGTCGTCCAAGCAACCCGGGAACTCATTTCCACCCTGTTGTCGCAGGCACCCAAAGCCATCGGCATTCTATTCGCCAGCCAGATGGGTGGAGTCATCCTGGCGGAACCCGACGGCAGGCCGCTTACCAATTATTATTCCTGGCGTGATCAGCGAACGACGAAGCGGCATCCTTCCCACCCGGGATCGTACTTGGATGCCATTCGCGAATACCTGGGGAACGACGAAATCCAGCTTTTGGGCAATGAACTTCGTGCGGGCTCGGCTTTGGCAATACTTTATTGGCTTGAAGAACGGGGCTTGCTGCTCCCCGGCGCGGAGCCTCTTTCACTGGGGGATTTTGTCGTCAAGCAACTCTGCGGAGGAAACAGAACGGCTCCGGATCCCACACTGGCCCTGGGTCTTTTGGACCTGAAGGAGAATACTTGGCATCGCCACTCGTTTGAGGTTTTGGGGTTAGAAGCCCTTCTCTGGCCCAAATTGGACACAGTGTGGCAAGCTGCGGGCGTTCTGAAAATCGAAGGCAAAAACCTTCCTTGCCATCCTCCCATTGGCGACCATCAGGCGGCGCTCGCCGGCGCACTGCTGGAAAGTGGGGAGCTATCGCTGAACATCTCCACGGGCTCGCAGATTGGCATGCTGACGGACCGATTTGTGCCAGGAGATTATCAAACGCGTCCCTATCTTGACCGCCGTTTCCTCAACACCATCACCCATCTTCCCGCCGGACGCTCGCTCGAAGTCCTCGTAAACCTTGTAAATAGACCCTGGCCTGAAATTATCACTGCTGCCGAAGCTGCTCCGGATACCGATCTTGCCGCCAATCTCACCTTCTTCGCAGGCCCGCTTGGCAGCCGGGGGAGCATTTCAAACATTACCACGGAGAATCTGTCGGTTGGCACTCTCTTCCGAGCTGCGTTGCGAAACATGGCCGAAAACTACGCGACTTGCGCCGCTCGGCTGTCGCCGGATAAGAACTGGCAGCGAATCGTTTTTTCTGGCGGACTCGCCCAAAAGCTGCCACTCTTACGGCAGTTCATTCTGGAAAAACTCCCCGGCGAATCGCGGCTTTGCTCATCGGCGGAAGATACGCTGCTAGGCCTGCTCGTCATCAGCCAGGTGATCAGTGGCCGGGCTAAGAACCTGCAGGAAGCCAGCCTGCTCGTTTCTGCCTCGCAATCAGGCTAAACTGCGGGGCACTCCGGAGGGGATTAAGAGTAGGAGTAAGATTAAGAGAAAGAGAATTCGGCCGCCGGACTCTTACTCTTAATCCTACTCTTAATCTTACTCCTCTTCGCCTTTCGCTCTCCTCTCCCGCTCTCCCACCATGTCCTCTCCCGACCACTACCTCCCCCCTTGGGGCCAGGAGGAACTCCCAGAGCCTGCTCCGCTATCATGGCGGAACTGGGCCGGGTTCATCGGGCCGGGCATCGTGATGATGGGGATTCAGATCGGCGGAGGCGAATGGCTGTTCGGGCCGATCATCACGGCCCAGTATGGCGGCGGCCTGATGTGGATCGCCACCATCGCCATCGTTCTGCAAGTCTTCTACAACATCGAGTGCGGCCGTTACGCCCTCTACTGCGGCGAGCCAGTCATGACCGGCTTCATGCGGGTCAGCCCCGGGCCGCGCTTCTGGGTCGCGATTGTGCTGCTGATGAGTGTGGGGGCCTTCATTCCTGGCCTCTCTTCCCATGCCGGCATCCTCATCGTGGCAATGATTTTGGATCGTCCGCCGGGTGTCGACGATCAAGGGCTCGTCAC
>CAYUJE010000389.1:0-5326 GCA_964444865.1 uncultured Pirellulaceae bacterium
GTCATCCTCTGCCTTCACTTCTTCCCCTGCGGACAAGCTGGCAGCTTGTCCCATGGGTTGGCTGGGTACTGAGTACTCAGTACCCAGTACTCGCGACGGCACCGGTCGAACCAGCATGATCAGCGCAGCTAACGCCAAAGCCGAGCAAGCCAATGTCGTCAGTCGTGTCGCGGCAGAATTCATGTTCTTCACCTCTTGATGCCAAAGGGAGAGATCCACGTTTCCTTCTGCTTCGGGCGGCTGTCGGCAGTGCGCTGGTCGCTCGGGACATTCGTCGCCGCGGACGCCGTCTGTGCCGATGCCGCGGGCTGATTTCCGGCGAAGACCTCGGGGCTGACCCACTCGATTTTCGGCCTTGGCCCCCCTGCCCCGCCGGTCAGCAATTCAACCTGTTTGTGGGCATGGGTAGCGAGTTCCCCTTCCCCAAGCCGCTCATGGACGGCCGCCAGCCTTTGCCATCCGTCGGGATTGGAAACCGTGCCGACGCTATGCAGCAGGACCCGTCGAGCATCGGGAAGTTGTCCGAATTTCGTCAGGATTGCTCCAAGCTCATTGGCAGCCGGATAATTTCGACCATCCACGGCCAAGGCTGCCTGCTGGTAGACCATCGCTCTGGCCAAATTCGTTTGCTGCGGGGCAACTCCTTCAGTCATTCGCGGCTGGAGTTTTCCCATGTTGCAAAGTGCGTGCGATGCCACCGGTTGCCCGCCAGCGGAAATGACAAGCTGCTCCCGAGCGTAGTTGAAGTACTGCTGCTGGGCGGCGACGGCAGAGAGTCCCTCTCCATTATGTTGCCGCAGAATCGGCGTGCGATGGCCGGTAACGACGAGTGCTACATTGACCGTGGAATCCTCGCTGGAGCGCGACTGAAAATCCCCCGCTTCACGAAGGGCGGTCAGCGCGCTTGCCAACGCTGCGGTATGTTCCCCGTTTCCCCGTTGAAAATCGAGCGCCTCGGCAATCATGCGGAGAGACCGAATCGTCACATTGCGGGCTAAGTAGTACGCACCGCGACGAGCCAGTGATTCCGCCTCGCGGTTGAGCTGCGCGGCCTGCTGCAATACCGGGCGGAGCGACGCGTCGTCGTTTACGCCGGGCATCCGCCGAGTAGCAACCCGCGAAGGTGCCTTCTGGGGTTCCGACAGATTCAGCTTCGAATTTTCGCTGTCGGTTGGTCCCAGGCGGCCCATGCTGGGGGCCGGTGCATTTCTAGTTTCCGCATGAGGGGCATATTCGCCGGCCTCTTCCTGACGGATCGGTCCGATATCATCGGACTCATCTTCGGGAAAGCCCGCCAGCACTTCATTCCGCGGTGTCGCTGCTAAAGGGATTTGTTCGATCCGCTCCGTTATCTCCAGCGGCCTTGGGGGGCGAGAGGGAGACGAATGGTAATGATCCGGCGCGATGCGGGCCAATTCAGGAACAACTCGAGGTGACAAAACACCCACCGGTGTCTGCTGCCGCCGAGCCACGACAACGACTGCCATGAGAGCCGCCAAAATGACGGCGGCGTAAAGCGTTTGCGGATTTCGCGGCAGTGGAAGCATATCTCGTCCATGAGAATTTAGCGGGCATCCTCCCGCGGCGCGCGGCAATTCCGCGCTGCTTCTTCCATCGTCCTCTGCCGTCGGCTCGTTGCAGAGAAAGGACCGGTGGCGGCGGCCAGGGTGATTGAGGACGCAGGCACATCCGGAATATCCGCTAAGCGTATGACGCACCACCCATATAGTCGTTACAGCTTACGACAACCAAGGATGTCATTGGGAAAATGAGGGCATCGGTCGAACAACGGCCAAGATGCGGCTGTGACCGCGACTTAAGTCCCCTGACGCGATTTCTCCAGCATCTCTTTCAGCAGCGGCTTGAATACGGCAACCGGCGCATAGCCTGATTGTTCGCCGAGCTTTTCCCCCGTGGATGAGAGGAACACAAGATGGGGATATCCGGTGCTCCCGAGCTTTCTGGTGGCCGATTTCTCTTCGTCACCGTCCACAATGACGCACACGAAGTTGGCAAGTAGCTGCCTCACTTCGGGGTCGTTGAAGTTGTCCTCCGCCAGCTTCTTGCACAATCCACACCAGGTTGTGGTGACGAACATCATGACCGGCTTCTTCTGCTCTGCCGCAGCTGTCAGCCCCTCTTCGTATCCCAATACAAAAGGCAGCCCCTGCCTATGATCGGCCCAACCTTGGGTTCTTATGCCACAGCCGGCGAGGAGATAGATTCCCCCCACTAACAGCCATGCCACAAATCGGTTCCGACAAGCTTCCACGGTTCGTTGTCCTTCGAGACAGTTGCGCGCAACAGGAAGCGTCATTCTATCATCTTTTCCCAGGATTTTTCTCGTTTGCCAGATATGAATCAATCTCTTCCCGCCGCGGCAAAGAAGGCTGGGCACCGCGGCGCGTGACCGAAACGGCCGCAGCGGCGGCGGCGAAGCGGGCGGCGGCCAACAGCGGTTGGCTTTCTGCCAGGGCGGCAGCCAGCGAGCCGCTGAAGCAGTCGCCGGCGGCGGTGGTGTCGATGGGGGTGACTTGGAATGCGGGGATGTGATGAGCTTCGCCGGTTTCGTCGGCAAGGACCGCGCCTGCTACGCCTAGGGTGACCAAGACTTGCCGTGCTCCCAGGGACTGCACGATTCGAGCCGCAACAGCGCCGGATTCAATGGAATCGACGGGTATACCCGCGAGAGCCGCCAACTCCAACTCATTGGGCGTCAGCAAGTCCACCCGCGGCAGCAGCCCCTTGATCGCCGCGGCATCTTCGACCGGTGCCGGATTGAGGACAGTGAACAAGCCGTGTTCTTTCGCTCGCGCCAATCCACGCTCGACGGTCGGCAGAGGCAATTCAAGGCAAACGAGAAAGACCTTGGCTTGCTGAAAGAGACAGCCCGGGAGCGCGTCGATATCATCAGGCAATAAATGGGCATTCGCACCGCTCGCCACGCTGATCAGGTTCTCGCCGTGCTCACTGACGAGGATGATTGCAATGCCGGAAGGGACCGACGCGACCTCCTTGAGGTGCGAACAATCAATCCCCTCCGCCCGCAGCGCTCGGCGAGACTCTTTCCCAAACTCATCGCCGCCAACCGCACCGACAAACACCACCCTCCCCTGCCCTGCCGCCGCTCGCGCTGCCGCGACCGCCTGATTCGCCCCTTTGCCGCCAGCGGCCTGATAGAACTCACCGCCAAGTACGGTTTCTCCCGGACGCGGTAAGCGCGGGGATCGGATGACGAGGTCAGTGTTGACGGAGCCGAGGATGAGGATGGACATAAAAATAGCTTAGGGTTCGGAAACCTTCGCGGGGAGCAGGTACAATCGGCCCAGGTATGCGTTAGTGGCTCGTCATGATTCTGATTCCCACTGGGGCCTGATTCCATGAAATCTCTCCCGTTCTTGCCTGTAGCCACGGCAGCGCTGCTCTCCTGCTTAACTTTCATCGCCTGCGCAGGTGAGCCAGCCAACGGCTGGCGGGGGAATGGGACGGGGCTGTGGCCCGACGCGAAGATTCCCAAGGAGTGGGGACGAGTACCGCATGGAGCAATGGAGGGAATGCGCAATTCGGCGAGCGGCGGGCGACAGCCCCCTGATACTTCGGCCCTCGATTCCGCGGAGGTCGTCCAGAAAGGCCTGCTGTGGAACTGGCTCGTCCTCGGGCCGTTTCCGGTCAAAGACTCCGTTGCAAACTTTGATGAAGACCTGCTCAGCGGTGAGGCCAAAGTTCAGCCCGCGCCGGGCGACAAGCTCGCCGGCAAAGAATGGCAGCCGCTGACGGTGCCGCCGGATGACATCATGGTTTTCGGTACGTCGGAGGTTCCTTGGCTCAATCTGGCCAAAGCCCTCGGCTATGCCAAAAATCAGGTGGCCTATGCCCACACCTACGTCCATTCTCCGCGCGGGGGCAAGGCCCGCATCGTCATGGACCACGGCTATGGGGCGAAGGTCTGGGTGAACGGCGGCGAAGTCTATCGCGAGCCGCTGCGGAAGATGGGGCTGGGGTTTTACACGGCAATTTCCAAGCTGGAACTGAGCCACAGCACGCCGGTCACCGGCAAGTGTGATGTCGAGCTGAAGCCTGGCTGGAATTCGGTGCTGATCAAGATCAGTACGTCGAACAAAGTCGAGTGGGAGGACATGCAGTTCTGCCTGCGGATGAGCGATCCGCCGGATATCGCCTACGAGACGAAGAACATTCTTTGGATGACGCCGCTGCCGGGGCGGAGTACATCGACGCCGATTATCGTCAAGGACCGCATTTTCGTGATGGCGGAGCCCGATGAACTGATTTGCATCGACAAAGTGAGTGGCAAGAAACGCTGGCAGCGAGCGATCAATTACTACGAAGCCTTAACGCCTGAAGAAAAGGCCTCTCAGCCCCGGTTGGCGAAGGAAGTGGACCCGCTCATTGTCAAATTGAACGCAACGGGGTCGGGAGGAGTTTTCGCGGCGAAAACTCCGGCGGGCCCCTTCAAGCTGGAAGAGGATAAGATCGCTCGCACGAAGTTGCGGAAGGAGATTCAAGAGAAGCTGGTCGAGATCGATGCCGCCACGTTCACTCCAAAATACGACGGCCATTTTGAGGCCCACTTCGGTATCGTCGGCTTTACGATGCCGACCCCGGTGAGCGATGGGGAGAAGGTCTATGTCTGGATTGGGACCGGAATCGCCGCCTGCTTTGACCTGGATGGCGATAAGCAGTGGATGACCCGCATCTATCCCGGCGAACTCACCTACGGCTCATCGCCAGCACTGGCGGATGGCGTGCTGGTGACGTTTCTCAATCGGCTCTACGGCTTTGATGCCAAAACGGGCAAGCAACTGTGGGAACAGCCGAAGGTGCGGCAGAACGTGGCGGCGCTGATGGCGGCGAAGCTCAGTGGCGAGCAAGTCGTCGTCACGCAGCGGGGAGACGTCATCAGCCCCAAGGATGGCGAGTTGCTCTTCCGGCCGCGCGGGCAGGGGACCGGTGACGAAGGTTGGTCCCCGCCGGTAATTTTTGGGGAGACGGTTTATCTGCCCCGGTTCGGCGTCACGCACGTCAGCCTGCTCGACTTCACCGCCGCTGCCGCGAACAAGTGGCAGCCGAAGCAGGTGGGGACAATTCAAATGGACGACAGCATTAGCCGCGAGAACGGGAAGTGGATCGACCGCTGGACCGCCGGCTCGCCGCTGATCTGGCAGGGGCTGAGCTACCAGGTGGACATCTACCACAACCTCTACGTCGGCGACGTAAAAACCGGCAAGATGCTCTATCGCCAACTCCTGCCGCTGGAAGGGTTCATGCACTACAACAGCGTCCCCGTCGCCGCCAGCCCCACGCTCGT
>CAYUJE010000390.1:0-5315 GCA_964444865.1 uncultured Pirellulaceae bacterium
AGCCAAACTTATTGCCAATCCCGGCTGTTATCCGACATCCGCAATTCTGCCGCTGGCCCCATTTCTGAAAGCCGGCCTGATTGAACCGACGGACATCATTGTCGATTCCAAGAGTGGCGTTTCCGGCGCGGGGCGGACGCCGAAAATGAACACGCTTTTTCCTGAGTGCAACGAGAGCATTTCCGCCTACAGCGTCGGCAAACATCGCCACCAACCGGAGATCGAACAGATTCTGGGGCGAGCGACCGGGAAGAAGGTCGAAGTCATTTTCACACCCCATCTGGTGCCAATGGACCGTGGCATCTTGACGGTGTGCTATGCCAAACCGACCGCCAGCCTTACGGAAGATGCTGCGTTTTCAACCCTGAAAGAGTTCTACGCCGGCCAGCCATTCGTGCGCGTGGTCAAGCACCTTCCCGCCACCAAGGACACGGCCCACACCAACTTCGTGGATATCGCCGCCCGCATCGTCCGCGGCCGTTTGCTGCTGATCAGCGCGGAGGACAATCTAATCAAAGGTGCTTCCGGAGCGGCGGTGCAGAATTTCAATTTGATGTTTGGATTTCCGGAAACGACGGCATTGCTGTAGCAATCAAATTTGAACTTTGAACCTCAAACCTTGAACGTATCCTTATGCTCCCTCTCGGCTTTGAATTTTCCGGCGTCCACTGCGGCATTAAGAAGAATCCGCAGAAAGAAGACTTTACGCTCATCCATTGCCCCCAGGGGGCAGTAGCTGCGGGCGTTTATACACAGAACCTGGTTTTTGCCGCACCGGTGGCTTTGGACAGGGAGCGGACCCCTTCGGCGGACATTCGCGTCGTGGCGGTGAATTCGGGCAATGCCAATGCCTGCACGGGTGAACGGGGAATGAAAGATGCCCGCGAGATGGCTCGCATTGCTGCTGCTGCCTGCGGGGCCGAGGAAAGGCAGGCTCTTGTGATGTCCACCGGAATCATCGGAGTTTTCCTACCCATGGAGAAAATTGCGGCGGGGGCCAAAGCAGCCGCAGCAACGCTGGGGAACAGCGATGATTCTTTCCTCGCCGCCGCTAGAGGTATTACCACAACCGACAAGGCGCACAAGGTCGCAAGCCGCGAAATTCAGATTGGCGATAAGACGATTCGCCTCGTCAGCATGTGCAAGGGAGCCGGCATGATTGGCCCCAACATGGCCACGATGCTGGCGGTGGTTGCCACGGACGCTGCCCTGACTCCCGCGGACGCGCAGGCGGTGCTCAAGAGCGCAGCGGATGAGAGTTTCAACTGCATTAGCGTGGAAGGGCACATGAGCACGAATGACACCATGCTCCTGCTGGCCAGCGGAGCGGCGTCCTCCACGCCGCTATCCGGCAACGATCTCAAGACCTTTCAAGCCGCCCTTACCGCCACCAGCATCGAACTTTGCAAGCAAATTCCCGATGACGGCGAAGGTGCAAGCCACCTGATTTGCATCACCATTGAGGGGTGCAAAACGCGAGTTGCGGCCCGGCAGATTGCCCAGTCGGTCGCCAACAGCGCGCTCGTCAAAACAGCCGTTTCGGGAGGAGACCCGAATTGGGGCCGCATTGTTTCCGCCGCTGGTTATGCGGGCGTTCCCTTCAATCCCGCGGGAGTAGACTTGCGAGTGAATGGGCATCTGCTCTATGAAAAGGGGGCTCCCATCCCGTTTGACGCAAAGACAGTTTCCCAGTCCATTAAGGGGAAACGGGAAACCGATTTGGTGCTCACTTTTCGCGAGGGAAACGAGAATATCCGCTTCTGGACCAGTGATCTCAACGCGGACTACGTCCGCTTCAATGCCGACTACTCCACATGAAAACGCCGATTGAGCGCCTACGGAGGGGGAGTCTGGTCTTAGGGGCCGTGCTCATTGCATCGGTCATGGGATACCATTTTCTAGGTGGGTATCCATGGGTGGAGTCAGTCTGGATGGTGGTTGTTACCGTTGCCAGCGTAGGCTACGGCGAACGGAGCACGGAACCTTGGTACATCCAACTTTTTACCGTGGCGGTGGTCCTGTTCGGAATTACTGCTTCCGCGTACACTTTCGGCGGTTTTTTGCAGTTACTGCTGGCGGGCGAGTTGGATGGAGTGCTTGGGAATCGTCACATGAAGCAGCAAATTGAAAGACTCAAAGGCCACACCATCATTTGCGGCTTTGGGCGGATCGGGCGGATTCTGGCAGAAGACATGGCCCGCCACCACCAGCAATTCGTCATCATTGAGCAGAATGAAGACATCCTGGCCGCGGCCCGCGAAACGGGTTATTTGTGCGTGCAGGGAGATGCGACCGAAGATGAAATGCTGCTGGCCGCCGGCTGTCAGCGAGCCAAAGCGCTGATCACTGGATTGCCAAACGACGCCGCCAACGTTTTTATCACGCTCACGGCCCGCAACCTCAATCGCAGCTTGCTCATTGTGGCTCGAGCGGACCACGGTTCTAGCGAGCGAAAGCTCCGCCAGGCCGGTGCGGATAAAGTGGTGCTGCCCGCTGCCATTGGGGCCCAATTGATGGCCCGCATGATTATGCGGCCGACGACCGGGGACCTGATGGAACTCGTGGCTGAACAGGGAAACCTGAACGTGCAACTGGACGAAATGCAAATCGACGAGAATTGCCGGCTTCTAGGAACCAGCATCCGTGATACGCAGGCCAACAGCCAATTCGGCCTCTTGGTGCTCGCTATCAAACACGCCAGTGGCCAGATGACCTTCAATCCCAAAGCCGACTATGCGCTGGAGCAGGACGACATCATCATTCTGATGGGAAAACGAAGCGATATTGAGCGGTTTCAAGCCGAATCGTAGGATTTGCACGGCTCGTTTATTCCTAAACTTTCACTACAATCTTTGCCAGCTTCGCTCCTCTCAACCAACACAAGGCAATTCGCATGCTTGCGGAAATTGTCGCGACTGCTCAAGATCCCAGTTTACTGACGCATGTTATCGCGCTGGTCGCCCTCACGCTCATGGAAGTCGTGCTGGGAATCGACAACATTGTGTTCATCTCGGTCGTCACCAGCCGACTGCCGGAAAAAGAGCAGCCCACGGCTCGCCGCATTGGCCTCGCCGCGGCGATGATTACGCGCATTCTGCTGCTTCTCACGATCACGTGGATCATGAATCTCAAGCACGCTGCGTTTTCGTTGGAATCGATCGCGTTCGTCCCGGACTGGGTCCATTGGCTCAAGACCCACGGCGAAATCAACGAAGTCAGTTGGAAGGATTTGATCCTGGTCGGTGGCGGCCTGTTTCTCATCAACAGTTCGGTGCGAGAAATCCACGCCAAGATGGAAGGGGAAAGCCATGAAAAGTCGGCGATTGCACCCGCAAAATTCAGTAGCGTTATCGTTCAGATCGCCATTCTCGACATCATTTTTTCCCTCGACAGCGTCATCACCGCGGTGGGCATGGCGGAAGCCCTGTGGGTGATGATCACGGCAGTGGTTCTGGCGGTAATCGTGATGATGGTCTTTTCGGGAATGATCTCCCGTTTCGTAGAGCGGCACATGACGGTGAAAATGCTGGCTCTCAGCTTCCTTCTGCTGATTGGCGTCACGCTGGTTGCCGACGGACTGGGGACCGAAATCAACAAGGGCTACATTTACTTCGCCATGGGTTTTGCACTCGCCGTGGAGGTCGTCAACCTGCGAGCACGAGCGAAGTCAAAGCGAAGATTGGAAAAGGGGGGAGACAATCGGGAAGGGTTTGTCGATTGAATCCGTTTTTAACAGGCGTCTAGGTCATGTACATCGTTGTTAGGTAGACGCACATGATCGCCAGCATCACACCGCCGGAAACAATTCCAATCAGCAGGGCAACAATCTCTCGCCACGCCTGAGAGTCTTCGTCTTTCAATTCTTTTTGTGTCTCGACACTGAATGAAGTCTTGTAGTAATTGACGGGTTCCGAGTGGCTATTATGGGTGGCTGACATTGGTCGGTTCCTGGATCTTCGCGCCCGGTTTTTCCTGATTGGTTTTAGAATAGTCAACTGGAACGCGAGTGCCTATCCCACTTGCCGTGGTCGATTCCTTGGAGGCGGGTCTTCCCGCTTGAATGGCTCTGGTCAATAACAAGTAATTGCCGTTGTTGTATTCGGTGACCATTCCGCTGATAGTCCATTGGGTACCAGGTTGGATTTGAGGGAGAACGCGCATGACCCGCTGGAGGGCAAGATTTTCAAGCACTCGCACCGATTCACTGGAATCGGCAATCACAAAACTGGCTCGGTCTCCAGCGGCTTCAAATTTGCCGGTTACCTCGATGAGCTGAGTCCCTTCGCGGAGCCGCTGCCCTCCACCGGGCGGAGCGATAACGCCGTCCTTGGAAATGCCGACGTTGGCGGCAACAATCGTCGCAATGATCGCTGTCAGCTGGGCAATCCGCCCATTAAGTGCTTGGGGTCGCATTTCATTCTCTCCGTAAAATCGGCCAAAGTTGCGAGGGTCTTATCTTGTTAAACATAGCCCGCTCCCAGCCAGAATTTCTGGGGAGAAGAGAGTGTTGAATTCCTGCCACATGTTTCCCCTTTGCCACATGCTCGCTTCTCAAAGGCAACATCTCTCTAGCGGCAATCGTTTTCTAAGTCGTTATGAATACAAGGCTTAAGCCGCAGCGAGTCAGCCTTGCCCCATTGCGGGCATACCTCTTGCGATTCACTTTCTGGAATTCGATTTCCAGCTTTGAGGCGGATCGACAAAGAGGTTCAGAATGCGAAAGGGAAAACTTATCAAAGCCTCATGGTGGATGGGGGCGATCCTCCTTCCGGCATTGAGTCCACTGCTGCATTCCCAGGAGCGGCAATTGACCGTACATCTGGAGAGCGGGCGAGAGTTCACGGCCCATGTGGATACGCGTACCGATGACGACAAGCTCTGGCTGCGATTCTCCAGCGGCGGTGGCAACCTCTTGCGGCCGATTGCCTGGGAAAGGGTCGTTGGAGCGGAGATTGACGGGCAAAAGGTAAAACTGGCCGAGCTGCGCGGTATTTGTGGAAATGTAAAATCGCGAGCCCCCGCGCCCAAGCTCTTGCCGGATGCTCCCGTCCTTGCGAAAGCCATTCCCCGATCTCTCGCACCCATCGTGACCTCCCTACGCATCGACTCCTGGCTGGCCAACTGGGATGCCGACGTGGAAACCGATGGAATCATGGTGCAGTTGCAGCCACTGGATGAAAATGGGCAAATCGTTGTGGTGCGTGGCGTCGTCGAAGTCGAACTTTTTGCCTCCCAGCGAAGGAAATATCACGAGGCTCCGCAAAGCGGCGGCTGGATGACGGAGCTTATGCAGCGATGGACGGAGAGAATCGAGC
>CAYUJE010000391.1:0-5312 GCA_964444865.1 uncultured Pirellulaceae bacterium
GAACGTCTTCGCAGCAACTTGTTTCGGTTGGAGCAGGTGCTGGTCGAGTTGCGGACACGTGCCGGCGACCCGGCTCTCGTCGACAACATCCTCCGTCAGGACTTGCAAGTGGCTCAGGCACGCCAGGCGCTATTCAATTCCGAAAGCACAGTGCTCAACTCGCGAGCCGGCTTCCAGGATAGCTTGGATGCGTTCAAGATGCGGCTGGGCTTGCCTCCCGCACTGTGCATGGATGTCAAGGACGACACGCTCAGCCAGTTCCAACTCATCGACCGAGGCACGGTGGACGAGCAACGCAAATTGGATAGTGTGACAGCCATCTTTGGCGAAATCCGCCTGCGCATCACCAGCCACATCACCACCAAAACGGAAGTCGACCCCGCCAACCCCGCCAATACGCGAGTGGTTCGAGTTCTGGCATGGTATCCGGAGCTCGAAAAAGATCTCGCCGATCTGAAGGAAGCCTTGAAACCTGCTCGCGAAGTGCGAGATCGATTGCTCTCGACTTATCTGCCGCGGGTTAAAGAGGATATTGACGCCTTTGACGCCATCATTTCCAAACGCAAGGCTTGGGTCGCACGTTTGAAGGCAAAGATTGAAGCCTTCCGGGAAGAGCCCTGTCCTCTCTTGCCTGCTCCGGACGTTAATAACGAAGTCTTTCGCGTGGAACGGCTGGATCTTGAATCTGTCGAGCTGCGAAAACAATTGAGCGAATTCACTCAGAAGGTAGAGTCCGCCTACGACTCACATCTCCGGCGACGCGAGGAGCAGATTGATCTGATTCTCAAAGACGGCAAGACAATGACTCCTGAGAAGCTCTTTGCCGAGCTCTACGAAGGCGTGTTGTATCCCAAGCGGTCTGCCGACAAAGAAGCCGCTTCCGTGCCGGATATCTTTGTTGTCCTGCCGGGAGACATTCTGGCCTTGCAATTGGTGCAGGCTCGGGCACGGACGGAAAGCGTGGACTTGAATCCCGTTGATATGCGCGCTGAACAGGCGATCGAGATCGCCCGTCGCTACCGCCGCGATTGGATGAATGCTAGGGCCGCTTTGGTCGACTCCTGGCGTCTCATTCAGTTCAATGCCGATCAGTTGCAAAGCTCGCTGAATTTCTTCTTCAGCGGCGACATTGGCAATACCGGCCAGAATCCGTTTCACCTCAATAGCGACACTGGTCGCTTGCGGGTTGGGGTTCAGTTTGATGCCCCCATCACGCGACTCTCGGAACGCAACGTCTATCGCCAGGCTCTCATAGAGTATCAGCAGGCTCGGCGAAGTTACTATGCTTTCGAGGACAGTGTCGCTCGTACGCTCCGCAGTGAACTGCGGGCGATTGCCAACCAGCAAATCAACTTTGAGCTGCAACGGCTGGCCGTCTTGGAGGCAGCTCGGCAGATCGATCGCAATGAGGACATTCGCATTCAACAGGAATTGGGGAACCAGGCGACTGGTGCAACTGCTGCCCGCGATGCGGTCTCTGCTTTGTCCGATTTGCTTACTGCCCAAAACAACTTCATGAATATCTGGGTGAATTACGAGGCCCAGCGGCGAACACTGGACTTCGATTTGGGCATGATGGTGCTGGATAACGAAGGCATTTGGTGCGATCCCGGAGAAATCGGCCCCGACTATGGCAAGATGGATCCGTGGCTAAGGAAGGAAGGGAATTTTGTGGTACCGGATGAAGATGGCATTCAGTTCAATTCGGAAGACCTACCCCCGGTTCCGCCCCAACCATTGCCAGGGAGAGGATCCAGACCGTCAAATCCCGGTCCCGCTGCAGAGCAGCTACCGGATCAGCAATCGTCCGCTTTGGAGCGACCCGCTCGTTTGGATAGATCCACGGGAGAAATTGAACTTCAGCGGCTCGACGTGGACCCGACTCTTCTGCCCGCTTCGCCATATCGCCTGCATGCGGTCAAGCCGCGTCAGCTGCCGGCATCGTTGGTTCCTCCGCCGGTGGTGATTGGGGAGTAAGCGAATTGCATTCTGGCCGCACAGGTAGTGCGGCCGGAGTTGCGGACGCCGGTAAGTGGTGAACCGCATCAGGCTCAGGTATCCTGAAGGGTAGTTGCCCCTCTTCTTCAATACTTGGCCCCTACCTCATGTCCCGCATCTCCACCTCAAGCCTGATCCAACTGTGCCGCCGAGTTGGTACCAGCATGCGGGCTGGTGTTGAGCCGCGGCGGCTTTGGGAGACCGAGGCGCGGCATGCGACGGGGGAACTGAAGCGGTCCATCGAGAGGGTCAAGGAAGGTGTGCTCCGCGGAGAAGCGGTAGCGGACTCTTTGCGGGCCTGTGACGGTTACTTCCCCTCGCTGGTGACGGAGATGGTGGAAGTTGGCGAGAAGACCGGTCAGGTGGATGCGGTTTTTCTCAAGCTGGCGGACCATTACGAACATCAGTTGCAGATGACGCGAAACTTCTTGATGGGAATCGCGATTCCCGTCTTTGAACTTTGCTTTGCGGTCTTCATAATCGGTGGGCTGATGGCGGTGATGGGTTGGATTACCGACTCCCGCAGCGGACAGCCGATTGATCTGCTCGGCATCGGTCTCACGGGGACGACGGGCACGATGGTGATTTGGGGCGGCTTTGCCCTGGCTGCTACGGCAGGAATCGCACTCATCTTTGCCGTCAGCCGCGGCTATTTTGGACCGACACCGGTCATGCTCGCCATGCGTGTGCCGTATTTAGGTGGGGCTTTGGAATCGATGGCCCTGTCTCGACTCACGTGGGCGCTGGCGATGGGGCTGGACGCTGGGATTGATGCCAAGCGAAGCGTTGCCCTGGCCTTCCGAGCCTCGCAGAATCCGTACTTCCTTTCACGCGAAGAAATCGCCACCAACGAAATCGCATTGAATCGGCAATTCTATGAAGCCTTTAGTGCGGCCGAAGTCTTTCCCCGTGAGTTCCTGCAAAACTTGGAAACGGCGGAAATTGCCGGAGCCACGGCGGAGTCGTTGCAGTCGATGGCCCGCGATTACGAAAGCCGTGCTCGCCATGCAATCAAAGTTCTCTCCATTGTGCTTGGTGTGGCAATTATGGTCGGCGTGCTGCTGTTAGTGGGGTTGGTGGTGGTCGTCGCGTTTTATAACCTTTTGATTCGACCTGTAAACGAGTTGCTTGATTTGAAGCCAGGAACGATCTGAGCAAAAGGAACGTTTAATAGGTTGATCTTAAAGGATCTGGGAGCCCAGCTTATTTCTGCAGGACTTTCTCGCGGCGAGAAACGTTTCCCATATAGACCATCGAGTCCGGATGCGATTCTCTCCATTCTTTCCAGGTCGACACAACAAAGGGAACGTCCGTTAACGGAATTTCCGAGGAGGACTGAGCGAATTCTTGGTCTCCGACCAGAAGCGACATTTCCTGTATTTCGAGCCATCCTCCGCAGCGAATATTCATCGTTTCCTTTGGATCGCCACTGGTGAATACTCGTGTGCACCGAGTACGGTCGCAATGGGTAATGGTTACAGGTACCAGGCCCATCACGTCGTTCACGACATGACGGTCAGTGGCTTGATCGAAGGCACTTTGCAGAAAAGCCCGCGACTCTCCAAAGGCACTCACTCCAATGACAATTTCGTCGTCAAGGAGTCCTGACTCGTCGGCGGAAACCAGAGGGGGCACAATCACCCCGGCTACGTCGCAGGAAACTGCAGGGAATCCAGCAACTTGTTGCCCGCTGGCATTTGTCTCGTGGGGCATGACTGGATCTGTCCGTCCGCGCGCTAGATAGAGAAATGAGGCAGCGGTGATCATTGCCAACATGCCGACGACAGTAATCGAAACTATCCACGTCTTACGGTGCATTTCTCTTTCTCCATTCTGATAAACACTGCCTGCAGCGGCAGGGTTCCGAATGGAAAAAAGATTATTTGCACGCGAAACATCTATACCTTGGCAGGCTTCTGAGACATCACCGAGGCTTGTTGCTTATGGCAAAGGACAATCGCGTCCCGGGCAAGTTCACCTGAGAGCAGCAAGGAGGGCTTGCCGCTCTTTACACACTGGGCAACTTCCTTGATTTCCGCGGCGAAGGCGGAAAGCATGGGGTCTCCCGCGGGCATCGTCGGTTGATCGGCGTTCCCTTTGCTATCGAGCACCGTGAGAGGTGTGGAAAGCATTCCCCCACCCGCGAGGACTGCGAAGTCGAAGAACATCGCCCCTTTTTCCAAATGAATTTCAAAGCCGTGCGTGAATGGCCGGCCTTGCTGATTGATAACGCCACTGGCGGCACTGACGGCGAGAGAACGATCGGCAAACTGGAATTGAGTGTTGCAGTATTCCACGACTTCGCCGCGCATCCGTCCTTGGCTGGTGACGGCTGTGGGCATGCCAAACAGGAGCCGGATGAAGTGGGCATCGTGCACATGCAAATCCACGAGCGGGCCGCCCACTTTCTTGGGATCGAAGAAATCCTTGAGCCATAGCGGGTCGGAGATGACTCGCTTGAAATGGCCGCCTAGAAGCCTGCCATACTTGCCGCTGGAGATCAACTTGCGGGCATGCGCATACTCGGGCAAAAACGGCAACACGTGGCCGACGAAGATTTGCTTTCCTGCTTTCTCAGATGCCTTCACCATCTTATCGCACTCGGCTGCGGTCAGCCCCATCGGCTTTTCGACAAAAACGTGCTTGCCTGCCTGCAGCGCCGCGATCGAAGCGCTGGCGTGCAAATGGGGGGGCAAACAGATGTCGACCAGGTCCACTCGGGGATCGTCCAGGAGACCCTCCAGGTCCGAATACTTGGCTGCTCCTGACAGGTCAACCTGCTCCCCCGGAGGCCCAAAATTTCCCTGAATGCCGCGCCAGTCTCCCGACAACCGCTTGGGATCACGGGTGCACACCGCCGTGAGTTTCACACCTTTGACATTCTTATAGGCCAGATAGTGAATCCAGCCCATGAATCCGACCCCTACCAATCCGATGTTGAGCATTTGAAAAAACCCTTGTTTTCCGGGGTATTCTTGGACGCACTGTTCGCACCAGTTGTATGTCTTGCACCTGTTTGACCCAATTCTTTGCGCTATTTTTTGCGCCTCCTCGGGCCGAAGCGGAGATGTGGACAGTTAGGTGACGAGTGATTTTATTCGAAAGGGACGACCGCCAACAGGAGCGACATCAACGATAACAAACATCCCTTGTAAAAGGAGGAGGAGAGTCGAACGACGAACCACGTTCCCGTCACCGTCGGCTCGATGGTGAAGCCCTTTTGCCAAAAGGTCTTCTGGCAGATGGTCTTACCGGAAGAAAGCCGTTCCCACGGTGACCCCTGCCACCACGGCCGCTTCAAAAGCTTCATAGAG
>CAYUJE010000392.1:0-5306 GCA_964444865.1 uncultured Pirellulaceae bacterium
GGATCGTTAGCTCTCACGATACCGTCTTGAGAGAGCAGAGAACCTAGTGCAAGCCCGCCGCAGCCGAGACCGAGATTGCTCAGGAAACTGCGGCGGCTCTGGTGGGAAGAAAAGGGGCTCACACAGAGGCACGGAGGCACAGAGGGGGAAGAGAGCGGGGGGGAATTATTGGATGTCTGAAGTTTCATCGATCAAATCTCCTGCCTTCTCCGTGCCTTCGTGCCTCTGTGAGAGACTCTCTTATCTTACCGTCACAAAATCATTATGGTTCAAAAGCGCATGCACCAGGCTCTCGCGGCTCTTGGCTCCAGCATCTGGCGACGCCTTGGCTAATTCTCGTTGAGCTGTGAGGAACCGAAGGGATGCGGTGATTTCTAGTTCTGTCGGCGGACGTGAGAGGACCTGCTCGAATGCCGCGGCGATGAACTTCGGTTCTCGCTCGGCTTCCGCTGCTTCGCCGACTTCGTTCCACAATCGAGCCGCCAGCAGCCGGCTTTGAACGAGCGTCAGCTCGCTGTTGGCGAGGGCGAGCGCTTGTTGCGGACGAATGCTGCTTGTGCGCTGGTAGCAGTCGGTGGGGACGGCGACGTCGAACAGGTCGAGGAATTCCATCCGGGCTTCGCCGTGGTGGGACAAGTAGATGCTGCGGCGGTGGGAGGCGAGTGCTTCTGTTTGTTCGATTTCTTTGCCGCCGATTTTGGTGTCGAGTTCGCCGGCCAGATAGAAGACGCTGTCGCGGACTTCCTCCGCTTCCATGCGGGCTGGGGTGAATCGCCAGAGATAAGTGTTCTCGGCGTCTTTGGCGGCGTTGCTGGTGTAGGCGGAAGTATCAGGGGGCTGACGCCCCCCGCTCGCCGACGAAGCACGCCGATAAACATCGCTCGTCACGATTTGCCGATGCAGCCGTTTCATCGTCCAGCCGCCGTCCATCAGTTCGACCGCCAGCGAATCAATCAGCGGCTGGTTGGTCGGCAGTTTTCCGTTGCGGCCAAAATTGGCGGGCGTTTCGACGATTCCGACGCCAAAATGCCGCTGCCAGATGTGATTGACCGCAACTCGCGCCGTCAGCGGGTTCTCGCGGCTGGTCATCCAATTGGCGAGGGCCGTCCTGCGTCCTGTGCTTTGTTTGGGAAAGACAGCCGACAGGGGGCTGTATGCGCCGTCGGTTTTCTTAGCTTCCGCCTGGGCCGTGGTATGTGCTGTTGTGGCTGCGGTCAACTTCGTCTGTGCCGCTTGCACCTCTGCGGCCCGCTTCATATCGGTCATCGGCTTGGCGCTCGCTTGGGCCAAAGCCAATTCCGCGGTCGCCTGATTCGCCTGTGCCTGGAACAGCTTCGCCTGTCGCTCGGCCTTGGCGGCGGCGATTGACAGTTCGTCGGCATTTCCCGCCTCCAGGCCATACTTCACTCGGTCCGCCTTGATGCGGGCTTCCACCGCGGCCACTTCCCCCTGTGCCGCCGCCAGTTTCAATTCGGCGGAAGTTACCAGCAACTCACCACCGGCTCGCGCATTTTTGGCCGCGGTCAGTTCCTGCTCTTTGGCCCGCACCTCGGGCGATTCGCTGGCAGGTACTCCAACCAGCGATGTCGCTGGCGCTGCACAGACGCCGCTGGCCACCCAGCCGCCAATTCCCGCCGCATCTTTCCCTTCCACAAACTGAGGCTCTTCAAAGTCCATCCGCAGTTGCACTTTGTCACCGCTGCGAAACACGATTTCGTCATACATGGCTGCCGTGCCGGGGCGAGCATCGAGAAAAATCCCCTGCTGCTCGTTGCGTGGGCCGTTCCAACCTTTGAGCGTGACCGGCACATGATCCACCAACGCCATGTCGCTGCCGATAAGATGCACGGTGAGCTTCATCTGCTCCGCCACCGGTGCCAATTCCAGCGTCACGCGGAAACGATTCTCTCCTTTGGCCAGGTCATACTTCCCGAGTTCAATCTGCTCGAACCCTCCCGGCTTGTACGAAACAATTCTGCCGTTTTCAAAGCCGACCCACCCGGCGGTGGCTCCCTGGCTGATATCGAGCCCCAGTTGAAAATTCGTGTGGCCATCCTGCAGAATTTGCACCAGAAACGTGAGGACCGATTTGTCGTCGACCGGACTGAATTCCTTTACCTGGTGCGAAAGCGCCCGTCGTCCCTGCACCGCGCTCAGAACCAGCGACTGCTTTCCTTCTAGGGGAACGAAGACGTTCGCAGTTCCGGTCTTCGCTTTTACCTCGGCCAGTGCCGCTTCCGCCTTCGTCACCGCCTCAACGAGCGGCGGCAGCGTCGTTTGAATTGCCTTTTTCGCCCCCTCCACCTCCACCATCGTCGCCGCAATTCCCCCTTGCGCTTTCGCAAGCTCCTCTTGCTGCACAAACGGCCGCAGCCCCGGATAGTATGCCTCTGGCGGCAACTCCACCGGTTTCACTTCGTATCCCGTACTCCCGAGAATCGAAAGAAATCCCGGCGGAACAGGAGGCTTGTCTGTGAAGAGATTTCGTTGGTCGCCGCCGCGGTACATTGCTGTTAGCGCATCCAGTTTTTCGTCGAAGATTCGAATCCGTCCGCTCCCAATCGGCCCATAGGACTGGGCGTAGATGTATTTCTTAAAATTGCCGGGGTCCGCGTCGCCTGCCACCCGATCGTGCCGCAACTCAAGTGGCTCGAAATGGGCCCGAAATCGAAAATATTCTTCCTGCGAGATCGGGTCGTATTTGTGGTCGTGGCAGAGGGCACAGTTGAGCGTCAGGCCGAGGAACGCCTTGGCGGTGTGCTCGGTCTGGTCCCGCATCCACTGGTCGTAGTTCCATTTGAACCAGTTCCGCACGACGAAGCCGGTCGCCGCCAGGTTCTCCTCCTCGCCGGGGCAGACTTCGTCCGCCGCCAGCATCTGGGTCACCATCCGGTCATATCCCTTGTCCTCGTTGAGCGAGCGGACAATCCAGTCCCGCCACCGCCAGATTTGCGGATAGCTGTTCATCACGTCGGGCACACTCCGCCGGCCGTACCAATCGCTGTACCGCCAGACATCCATCCAGTGCCGCCCCCACCGCTCCCCATAGCTCGGGCTCGCCAGCAGCCGGTCGACGACCCGCTCGTAGGCGTCCGGCGAAGCATCCGCCAGAAACGTGTGCAGCTCCTCGCGAGTCGGCGGCAGCCCGGTCAGGTCGAGCGTGGCCCGGCGAAGGATGACGTGTTTTTCCGCGGTGCCGAGCGGCGTGAGACCGTGCTTTTGATGCTCCTGCGAAATGAGGATGTCGATGGGACTGCCGGAAGTGTTTTCAATGGGAATGACGAGCGGAGTTTTCACCGGCTTCTTGAAGGCCCAATGTTCCCGCGGGTCTGCTTCAGGCTGTTCGTTTTCGACTCCTCGCGCGCCCTGCTCAATCCAGGCCTTGATCGCGGCGATCTGCTCGGGCTTCAACGGCGGCTCCCCTTCCGGCGGCATTCGCTCGGCTGGGTCAGCATGGGTGATGCGGCTGATGATCAGGCTTCCCGCCAAATCCCCTGCTTTGATGACCGGGCCGCTATCCCCCCCCTTTTGCATCGCCGCCACCGAATCCAGCCGCAGCATGGCCTCCTGCTTGAGCGCCCCGTGGCAGGCAAAGCAGCGGCTCTTAAGCACCCCTTTCACATCCTTGCCATAATCCACCGGCTCCCCGGCAGCCGCCGCCCACGCCAGGCTCAAGACGAGCCAGGCAGGCAGCAAAATCAGGGTTCCGCTTCGCACGCCGCGCATGGTCTTCCTCGGAGAACGACAACCAATCAGTAACCCTTGATATTAGCAGAAGGAGACGGAAATTGCAGCGTTTAGTGCTCATCTGCACCCCAAAGGGGTATCCCAGCAAAGCCCAGGCTCGCTCGGCCTTGCTAGCGCAGCCTGGGTACACGTGCAAATATTGGCGATGAACCCCAATGGGGTTACCTAGATCAGAGCGGCGATTCCCGAACTAATCCCATACATACCGCTCGTCGATTTCTACGCCATACTTCTTGCACAGTCGCCGGAATTCATCCTGGAAGGATTCCTTCTGATGATGGTCGTGCTGGTCTTCGATGTATGTTGTCAGCCCTGGTACATGGACCGGACTGATGGAGAAGGCTCCGTATCCGCTCTGCCACTGAAAATCGCGGCAGCCCGGTTTCGTCTTGAGCCACGACGACGATGCTCGCTTCTGGTCTCGAATGAAATCGGCGACGGTGATTTTACGGCCCAAACGGCAAAGCAGATGGACGTGGTCCTCGACTCCCCCCGCAATCAGCGCCGGAGAATCCAAATTCCCGCAGACCTCGGCCAGGTACGCATGGGCCTGGGTGAGCAGAGCGGCGTCCTTCAGAAAGGGCTGACGATGTTTGGTTGAGTAAACGATGTGGAGATAAATTTGCGCGAGTGACTGAGGCATGAATAGCTCCGGTCAGAAGAACGGCGGCACGACAACCTCGCCATTTTAGGTTACCCCTTTGGGGTGCAGCAATCACGTCTTTCACCCACCCAGGCTGCGCTCGCCAAGCCTCGCGAGCCTGGGCTTTGCTGGGATACCCCTTCGGGGTACATATGCACAAAGTTCTTGGGCGGATTCTGGGCGGGTGTCTGAGAAGTGGGCGAAGCGCCAGACCTCTCTAGCTTCTCTAGCTGGCGGCGCTCCCACTCAAATAGTTCATTAGCTTCTTTTTCATTTTGCGCAGCTTCTTGTTCTTTTTGCGAATCTGTCTTCCTATTCCATTTGTCGGCTCGCCTCTTCGCCTCATTTTTCCACTCTTTGAGCGTCGGTCCCGGTATGCCCGGCATTCCTCCAACGTTCGGCATTTCGATGCTCTCGTATTCTCGAAGCTCGCCGGCCATCCTGCTCCTATCCACCCACCACGCCAGCAACGCGGCGGCCAGCGCAATAATCCACAGCAAGTCGCGGATTGAAAATTTCATGGCTATTTCTGCCCCATTTTGCGACGCTACCGCCTTGTGCATTCGCACACGACCCACGCCAGCATCGCCAAGAAAGACAAACCGCAGCCAACGAGTGCCATCCAGTCAACGGTGCGAAATGGCGGGAGTAGCGACCACGAGTAGCAGATACCAGCGATGGCAGGCGGTCCTACCAGCACCGCGGTCATCAGGCTCCGCAGGCTGTACTTCATTCGGGCATTCTAGCGGGAGCGGCGCGGAACACCAAAAAAACTCGGCACCCCCTTGGCTTTCGGTCCTCTATAGTGTACAATAGAACCAATACGGGCCGGCGGGAAACCGGTGAGTTCCTTGACAAGTTAATGGACCATCCGGGTTTTTCATGGGTACAGGCTTAAACCGCCGCAATGGAAGTA
>CAYUJE010000393.1:0-5300 GCA_964444865.1 uncultured Pirellulaceae bacterium
TCTCTTCCGCATACTTCCCCTGCCGCAGCCATTCGCCGCTGGCGCTTTTGCTTCGGGCGCCGGGCCCGCGGTCGGCGTTCTCGCTCTCCTTCGGCGGCAGCGGCTTGAGGTCCGCGAAGTAGCGGGCGTCCGGCTTCGCGCCGCTGCGGCGCAGCCAGTCTTCCAGCAGGCGCTGCGGCTTGGCCAGTTCGGGGATGCGGATGCTGTCCCCCTTTTGCAGCACCAGCTCGTGGGCCCCCGTCCAGCCGAACCAGGAGTAGGCGGAGGTGTGGGCGGGAATCCAGTGCCCTTCCCCTTGCTCGTCGATCAGATAGAACTCGGCCCAGTTGTGGTTGGGGACCCAGACCAGCCGGGCCGGAATCTCCGAGGCCCGGCAGAGGGCGACGAAGACGGCTGCCCGCTCCTCGCAATCGCCGACCCGGTCCTTGAGAGCGATGAGGACGTTGGTGTACGGGCCGATGCGGGCCGTGATGTTGTCCCAGACCCAGCGGTAGTACGCCTTCGCCTTGTCCCACGGATGTTCCATCTGCCCGCCGACCTTCTGGGCCAGGTCCTTCACCGCTTTGTCCCGCGACTGAATGCCGGGGCTTTCCCCGAGGTACAGCCGCAGCTCCTTGGGGACCGCCTTTTGCTTGGCGGGGAACTGCTCCTTCTCGTAGCCGTGATACTGCTTGAAGAGGGTGAGCTTGTAGATCGCCTCGGCAATGACTTTCTGCCCCTTCGATAGTCCCGCTGCCGCCAGCAAGAGCTGGCCCGCCTCGGGGGCGAGCTGGCGAATCTCCGCCTCGCACCCGTCGGTCTTGATCTTCACATCCTCCACCTTCTGTTCCGGCAATTCGAGCGGCACCGGCGTCGTCGCCATCACCCCGCCGGCATTCCCCTTCCCCTGCAGCTCGATGCCGATCGAAAGCTCAAACTGCCGCGGCTCCAAATACCCCTTCCCCTCCTTCGGCGGCTCCGTCCAAATCCACTTTCCGTCTCCTACCACGGGGATGACGCTGAACGCGGGAGGCCGCGGGGCAAAAGAATCCTCTGTCGATGCTGCGAACAAGCTGTTTGACGCGCCACAACATACGCCGGCACCTACCGCAGCGGAGGAAGCGAGAAATTTGCGGCGATCCATAATAGGAACTCGGCGAGGAGGATTGAACTCTTCTTCAAACTAATCCGAATGGCGGAAGCAGGCAATCAAATCTCACCGTGTGGAGTGACGTCCCGGCGAAAACTCCCTAGGTGTTGGGCAGATCATCAGGAATTGCTTCTGAAACGGACTTTTTGGGCCGACTGAAACGGCGATGGGCAAAAAAACTGGCAATCACCATAACAAAAAGCCCTAGTAACCAGGATGCAAAAAAACCCACGTCGTCCAGTACGTCGGAAAGTGATCCGTTCCCAAGAGTAACGCTAAGGAAGTAAACCAAAAAACCTATTGCAAAGTGAGCCACAGCCCCAGAGAGGCAACCCGTCAAACCGGCTGCGACCACGATCATCAATCTCTCGAAGAAACTACGATCGTGTTTCTGCTCAATATCTTTGGGCGGTGAGTATGGATTCTGGTCCATGCCATGGTTCTCAGCGTTTGCCGGGTTCATGTGGTTCTGGCAAATCCGGCCCCAGGAGATTGTATCCTCGCACCGGACCTTCGGAATTATTGTCAGTCACCGCATTACTGCAAAAGTTCCTTGTAACGACAGCCATCTGCCATCTTACATTTATGCTCCAACGTCGGCTTCAGAGGTGCAATGACCAATGCCCAAGGGTTCTCACACCGAGGCACGGAGGCACAGAGGGAGTTGAAGATTGGCAATAGCTCCCTAACCCGACTAAAGGCCTCGCTGGGTTATGCGGAGGGGCAAACGCGTCGGTTAAACCCCCTTGGGCACTGCCCAATGTCCGTCGCGATAGGTCCGGCGGACGAGCTTGTTGGCTTCGGCGTCGGTGATGACTTCCTTGACGGGGTCGAGGTGCAGCGTTTTTTGCAGACGGCAGGCGATGTTGGCGAGGTGGACGAGGTTGGCGGAGAGATGCCCTTCTTCCACGTCGGCGTTGGGACGATTGCCGCTCTTCACGCACTCGATGAAGTTGGTGTGATGGGCCACGAGGTCCGCCGAGCCGTCCCCCTTTTCCAGGAGCTTGTTCCGCGGACCGAAGACCTGAAAGCCGACGGTGTGACCGAGGAGGAGCATCCCCTTGGTGCCGTAGAAGGCGGCTCCGTTTTCATACCCTTCCTGCACATAGGGGGACCAGTCCCGCTGCTCGAAGATCAGCTGCCGCTTGCTGGCGGGCTTGCCGTCGCCGGGCCATTCGAAAACGCAGTACTGCGTATCGGGGAACTGCTGGTCGTCGTCGAAGAAGAATTTGCTGCCGAGCCCTGTGGCCGTGCTGGGGTTGCCGACCGCCCCGAGTCCCCAGCGGGCGACGTCGATATCATGCACGCCGTCGTTGCCGATGTCGCCGGCTCCGAAATCATAGTACCAGCGCCAAATGCCGGGGAGCAGATTCGACTGATACTCTCGCTTGGGGGCTGGGCCGAGCCACATGTCAAAGTCGAGATAGTCCGGCGGCGAGCTCGGCTGCTGATGGCCGATGCTGCCGCGGAGCTGGCTGTTCCAGGCCTTGGCGACCTTCACTTCGCCGATGGTCCCTTCCCGGAGAATCTCGACGGCTCGCATGCAGTGGGGGGACGAACGGCTTTGGGTGCCGACTTGCACCACTTTCTTCTGCTTGCGGGCTGCCTCCGTCAGCAGCCGGCCTTCACGGATGTTGTGACTGACCGGCTTCTCGACATACACATGCTTGCCGGCATCGACGGCCAGAATGGCGGCTGGTGAATGCCAATGGTCGGGGGTGGCGATCCAGACGGCGTCGATGCTCTTGTCGTCGAGAATCTTCCGCAGGTCCTTCACCGCCTGCACGCCGCTGGTCCCCGAGGTCTCGACAGTCTTTGCAGCCGCCGCCAACCGATTGGCATCCACATCGCAGACATACGACAGCTTCACATCCTTGCGAGCCGCCAGATTCCGCAAATGATTCGTCCCCATCCCCCCGCAGCCGATGAGCCCAATGTTCAGCACATCCGCAGCAGCCGCTTGGGCAACGGCGGCGGAAGCGGCCAGCGATGCGGCCGTGGTAAGAGCGGCAGAAGTCTGCAGAAAATTGCGGCGAGTGACGTCGGGCATGGGAGGCTCCCTGTGCTTGGAGGAGAGAGGCGGGATGCCATTAGACTGCTGCATGGCGGCGCGAATTGCAACTAGAGGCGGGAGGGGGAATGACGAAATCCTAATGACTAATGTCTAATGCCGAATAGCCATTCATTAGACATTAGTCATTAGGATTTAGTCATTCGGACTGTCGCTACCATGCCATACGAAGTTACCTCCCGCCCCATCTCCGTCGCCCTCGTGCAAATGACCTGCACCGAGGAAAAGCAGCCGAACGTCGAGAAGGCGCTCGCTCGCATCGAAGAAGCCGCAAAAAAGGGGGCGAATATTGTCTGCCTGCAGGAGCTGTTTGCGGGACAGTATTTCTGCCAGACCGAGGACCATGCGAAATTCGCCCAGGCGGAGCCGATTCCGGGACCGACCAGTCAGGCGCTGTCTGCCGCGGCAAAGAAGCATGGCGTCGTCATCGTTGGCTCACTGTTTGAGAAGCGGGCACCCGGTCTCTATCACAACACAGCCGCCATCTTCGATGCCGACGGGACGCAGCTTGGGTTGTATCGCAAGATGCACATTCCGGACGACCCGCTCTATTACGAGAAGTTCTACTTCACCCCCGGCGACCTCGGCTTTCGCAGCTTCGACACGAAGTTCGGCCGCATCGGCGTCTGCATCTGCTGGGATCAGTGGTATCCCGAAGCGGCCCGGCTGACTGCCCTGACCGGGGCTGAAATTCTCTTTTATCCCACCGCCATCGGCTGGCTCCCCGACGAGAAGGAAGAGTACGGGGCGAGCCAGCACAGCGCGTGGGAAACGATGATGCGGAGCCACGCCATCGCCAACGGCGTCTTCGTCGCCGCCCCCAACCGCGTCGGCCGTGAAGGAGCCCTGCAATTCTGGGGGGGCTCCTTCCTCAGCGACCCCAACGGCAACCTGCTCGCCAAAGGTTCCCACGAAAGCGAAGAACTACTCATCGTCCCCTGCGACCTCGGCCTCGTGGATGTCGTCCGAACCCACTGGCCATTCTTGCGGGACCGGCGCATCGATGCCTACGGGGATTTGACGAAGCGGTATTTGGATTCGTGACCTGAAGTATTTAACAGAAAAATGAGAGTCAAAAAATGCAGCAGAACTGCGGCAAGAAAATGGAACGTGAACCACCTCGGTTCTTCTTTTTTCTGTCCTCTGTTTTTCTGTCACATCTTCTCTTTCCATAGTCATCGCCCTGTTTTAGCCCGCTCCAGCGCAATTTCCACTTTCAAACGGTCCGCCTTGGCACTCAAAAATTCATGTGCCGTGCCCGCGCCCTTCTCGTATCTGGCCGCCTCCTCTTGTTCGTAAAGCTGCTGAACCTCCAGCAGCTTTTCAAGAACTTTCAGCCGATCCTGGGTCGTGGTGCAAAGTTCTAATTCCGCGGCAAGCACTTCGCACCGGGCATCGCGCACGGCTTTTGGCCCAAAAACCACGCCGACGCGCGGGCTTTGGTATGAATCCGCGGCTTGCTTGAGCGCCTGCAGCCGTTCCTGCATCAAGGCACGCTCGTGCGAGCTTGGCCGGGAGCGGATATAGGATTGTGATCCCCAGCCGAAGACGAGAGCCGCCACCAGCGTTAGCAGAAACAGCTCGCGAACGGAAAACCGAAAGCCGGACATAGGATGTCTCTTGTAACCAAAGGAATCTTGCTTCCTGGTGTCGGTCGTCGCCGGCGTAGCAAATTCTGTAGGCAACCCTGGTCCGCTTCAGGCAAGGTAAACCGATCGCCAGCGAGAGGAGGAATCGCCATAAGACGGGGAGTGTGGTTAGCTGAACAACTCCATGATCGGTTCCCCCTTGCTCACTCGCTTGGCCAGATCGTCCGGCATTCGCGTCGGCGCGCCGAGGGCGTGGTAGATGGAAGCGCCGAAGTTTTCGGGGGAGACCGGTTTGTCTTTGACGAAGGCTCCTTCTTTGTCGGAGGAGCCGTAGACGGAGCCGCCGCGGATTCCGCCGCCGGCCAGGAGGGCCGTGTAGGCGTTGGGCCAGTGGCCGCGGCCCTTGTCGACGTTTTCGAATTTCGGCGTGCGGCCGAATTCGCCGACCAAAATGACGAGCGTCTCTTCGAGGAGCCCCCGCTCGGTGAGGTCGGCCAGCAGCGTGCTGACC
>CAYUJE010000394.1:0-5248 GCA_964444865.1 uncultured Pirellulaceae bacterium
CGAAGGGCCTGCCGGTGAAGCGGCCCAAATCTCAGCATTTCCCGCAGAAAACAAGGTATTTCAAGCGGAGAGGGGGGGATTCGAACCCCCGGTACCCTTACGGATACGGCAGTTTTCAAGACTGCTGCCTTAAACCACTCGGCCACCCATCCGGATATTGTTTTTGCGATGTTTTGTGGATTCACTTGCCTTCGTGTTTTGGTGATTGACAACCATTAGGATTTCGGTTGTGAATGTGAGAATGCCGCAGCAACTAACTACGGCATTCCCTGCCACACCTAACCCGATCAAAAGGGAGGTGGGACGATGGGTAATTCTACCACACGTTCCAAGTCTCGGAAATCGAAGCCGGACTTCCCCCTCACCGAACGAGGGGACGGCCACTAGTCACGCTGGCAGAAGAGGGGGTCGCCAGTCAGCAGGCGTCCCTTGAGGACCATTGATTTCAGAAGCTGCATCGCCCCTTTGTGCTCGTTGGTCTTGCCATCAACTTTCTGCTGGCTGAGGACGAAACCAGTCCGCCGATCGATCACCGACAGCAGATGCACACTTCGGCCGTGGCTGACCGACGCTTGCCATTCGCTCACGGGGGCAGTGCCCGATCCTTCCTCGGAAATCGTTGCCGAACTGATCGACCTGACCCATCAGGCCCGAAAGTCACACTATGCGGAGATGAGCTGATTGGAAGGCAAAACGCCTCCTCCTGATCGGCGGTAAAACACGGTCTGCCTTCGCCGCCCACATGGTCAAGTTCTCCACAGCTAGGAATATCCGTCACTACCGAAGTCCGAGCGGCCAGGCTGAATCAGGAGAGCAACGATGTGCATCCCCGACCTGTGGTCCTGCTGCATGGAATCCCGGAGTTCTCTTACTGCTGGCGACATCAGCTTTCAGCTTTGGTTGTTGCCGGGTTTCATGCCATTGCACCTGACTTCCGCGGTTATGACCTGTCAGACAGGCCGCTTGGGATCAGCAACAGGGGAGCGGTGAACGACGAACTGAAAGTTGCGAACCGGCTGGCTGCGGCAATTGCTCTAGGCGAGGGTGTTCCCAAAAAAGTGTCGAATGATTAACGGGCCGCGGAGAGGAAGGCATCCACCGATTCAAAATCTTCTTGCGGGCTCACAGCAGGGATGTAGAACTGATGGGATGGCGAATTGTTAACGGCAAGTTGAACCCTAAAAACTGTGTATAAGAGGATGCCACGAAAGAGATAGCTCCAGGGAAATGTGCTGGTATGACTACAATTCCACAGGATCAGGTTATGCAACTTTGTGATGATGGCCAGTTCTTCTTGTTTGGTGCGATACCCAACCGCTTCAACGACTGCCTTGAGCAAGCGTGCCGCCTCCTTGGGAGGCAGTGGTCCGTCGTTCTGCACTCGTTCGTTCAGGCTGATGCCGACCACGAGGGCCATCGAAAAGAAGTGTTGCCCGTTGGCTTCGCCAACCTCATAGACGGGCACGATGCCTGGATGGTCGAGCTTGGCCGCGGCTTCTGCCTCCGCGTAGAACCGCGTGACCTGCTCCTCGTCGGCCAGTTCGCCAGAGCGAATCATTTTGAGGGCCACGAGTCGATTGAGCTTGGCCTGCCGGGCTTTGTAGACCACGCCCATTCCACCGCGGGCAATCTCCGTGAGTAGCTCATATTCGCCGAACCGTTTGTTCGAGAGATGTCCACCGCTGGGCTTCGAAACAAAGGCTACCGTTTCATCCCCGTTTGGCCCGCCGAGGGACTCGGTCGAAGTAGCAGGCAAAGAGGACAAGCTCTGCTGGGGGTCGTTGTTGTGCTTGGCGACGTGCCGTTTGAGCAGTGCGGCGATGACTTGTCGGTCCTCCGAGGAGAGGAAGCCGCTCTGCACCAGGATATCGGCGAGCGAGGCAGAAGGGGTAGCCTTCTGCTGCCTGATTGCGTAGTCGAGTTGTTCTTCGCCGACAAAGCCAGTAAGGATGGCCAATTGCCCAAAAAGAACATCGTGAGGGCTTTTCGGCCCAGCATCAACAGCACCCGGAGGAGCCAAGGAAACCGTGCCGTCGAGTGCAGCAGATTCCTTCATAAAAACTAGCCGACCTGAGGGCGGGATGGGGGAGCAGGAGTTACGCTGAAAAGTACCATCCGGGAGAAGGGATTTCCAGCCGTTGGCAGCCAACTCAGCCGGCTACAGGTGTTAATCCGAGGTCCGGCCTGCGGTTAAGAATGGGGAGGAGCAATAGCTTGACAGATAATACCGAAAAACCCTTTGACATCGAGGTTTTCTTTGACGGCGGTTGTCCGCTTTGCCAGAGGGAAGTCAATCTGCTTAGGCGATGGGACCGTCGCGGAAAGATCCGATTCACCGACATCGATGCTCCCGCGTTCCAGGCCATTCAAGTCGGCAAGACCTACGAAGAGTTGATGGCTCAAATGCATGGTCGTTTGTCTGACGGAAGCTGGGTCCGCGGGGTAGAAGTATTTCGCCGGCTCTACGCGGCGGTTGGCTTCGGTCCGCTTGTGGTGCTGAGTCGCTGGCCCATCATCTCGCACTTGCTTGATCTTGGCTACGTGGTCTTTGCCAGAAATCGCCTCCGCTTCACGGGCCGCTGCACGGCCGAAACCTGCTCGGTAGGAAAGACCGCGAAGCACTCATCCTCGTAGGAAAGGATTGAGACCACGCCGCCCTGCATTGAGACAAGGATTGAAGAAAGATGGATACATTTGAAAACGCCAGTCCGCCGCAAGAACAACCGCAGATGGTTCTGTCCCAATGCTGGGAATGCGGCCAAACCAGATTGTGCTACGAACACATCGTTTGCTGCACAGGAACCCGCTTCCACACCTGCCCAGAATGCCGGCTGGAAATCGAAGGCAGGGCATCATGAGCGGCCCAGATCACGAACGCTACATGCGGCGGGCGATTGAATTGGCAGGTAAGGTCCCAGATCTACCCTTTGGGGCCGTGATCGTGGATGGGGACTCGGGAACGATTCTAGCTGAGGGCTGGAACAAGTCGTCAGTCAATCCGACATGGCATGGGGAAATCGACGCAATTAACTCATGGGCATCATCAGATCGCAGGTACAAAAGAAGTAGCCTTATCTTGTACACGACCGCGGAACCCTGTCCGATGTGCCAAGGTGCGATTCTTTGGAGCGGCATCGAAACGGTTGTCTTTGGTACGTCGATCCGCTCGTTGCAGAAACTGGGCTATCGACAGATCGACATATTGGCCGAAGAAGTGGTTCTACGCAGCCCGGCCTGGAAATGCACGGTCCTTGGAGGTGTGCTGGAGGAAGCGTGTGATGCCCTGTTTGAATTGGCGATGTTACAAAGGAATCAGCCGACGTGATGTCCACTGTATTTTGGTTTGCCTCACGTAGAAGCAGTTTGGGCGAGAGCCGAATTCAGGCACATACCAGGGCGTTTAACAATTCATTCAGCGAAAGGTTCACGCATGAAATCTGTATACTTATCGGGCTGGCTAGCCCTCTTGATGGCATCAACCGTAATGTGTGCGGAAGAATCGCAAGTCCTGTTCGACTTCACGGGAGCCGATGCTGCGAAGGAATGGCAGACGGTCAATGACGGCGTGATGGGCGGCGTCTCCGAGGGTAGATTCAAAATCGCCGACAAGAAGCTGGAATTCTCTGGCACGTTATCGCTGGAAAACAACGGCGGCTTCGCCTCGGTGCGAACGAGGACCAAGAAGCTGGGCCTGGCGAAAGGCGATACGCTGGTCGCCAAGGTGCGGGGCGACGGCCGAGAGTATTCGCTCAATCTCTATCTCAACAGGCCGCTGACCGCCTTCTCGTACCGGGCCGCGGTACAGACCAAGAAGGACGAATGGATCGAGATCAAAGTTCCGCTCGACAAATTCGCGGCGACTTCATTTGGCCGGGTGGTCGAGAACGTCGGTGCGGTAAAGCCGGAAGAGGTAAGTGCCCTTGGCTTTATGCTCGGCGACAAAAAGGCCGGGCCGTTCAAGATGGAAATTGAGTGGATCAAGGTAGAACGGACGAAGAGGTGACCTGCCCAGGAAAGTTCCTAAAGGGAGGCTGACAGTGACGAAGGCATTTCTGGTGATTGATCTTCAGAACGACTACTTCCCCGAGGCAATACGTGATTCGACTGGGCCTCTGCTGTATGTTTCGAGATTTGCCGATCAAGTTCGTCACGACGACGGCGACATCTATCGGCAACATGAAGCGGCCAGACGCCTTGGCGAAGTTGAGCCGCCTTTGCATGGAGAATGCCGATTCCCTGCTTGCAGCCCTCCAGTTCTGTGCCGACAACAATATTGGCTGCTTCCGAGTGAACAGCCAGATTCTTCCAATAAAAACGCACCCGACCTGCGGATACGAGGTCGAAGATCTGCCTGCAGCCGACGAGATCATTCGCCGCTTCAAAGAGTGCGGCAAGTTCGTCAAGAGGCACAAACTGCGAACCTGTTTTCACCCGGATCAGTTCGTCGTGATGAACTCACCACGACTCGACGTGGTTGAGAAGTCGGTACAGGAGCTTGAATATCAGGCTGAAGTGGCCGAGTGGATCGGGGCCGATGTCATCAACATTCACGGCGGCGGCGCCTACGGCGATAAACCGAAGGCACTTGCTGATTTCGCCCGCAACCTTGACCGACTCTCATCGAGGGCCCGATGCCGGTTGACCGTCGAAAACGACGATAAGACCTATACGCCCAATGATCTGTTACGGATCTGCAAGGCCACTGGCATCCCGCTGGTCTACGACGTGCATCATCACCGTTGTAATCCAGATGGATTGAGCGTCGAACAGGCCACGAAGAAGGCACTGTCGACTTGGGACCGGGAGCCGATGTTTCACATTTCCAGCCCGATTGAAGGCTGGGATGGCCCCAAACCTGAACGACATCACGACTTCATCGACGTGAAAGACTTCCCAGACTGCTGGCGACGGAAGAAGATCACCGTGGAAGTCGAGGCGAAGGCCAAGGAAGTGGCGGTGGGGAAGTTGCTGGGAGAGTTGAAGAATGAAGAGTTTGCCGAAAGATGGTTTGTCTATATTCTGCGATGTGCTGACGGCACTCTTTACACTGGGATCACCAATGACTTAATCCGTCGCTGCAGCCAGCACAACGACGGAACGGCATCACGTTACACCCGCAGCCGTCTGCCGGTTGAGTTGGTTTATCAGGAAGTACAGGCCAGCCGTAGCCTTGCCCTAAAAAGGGAATTGGCGATCAAGGCCCTTTCTCGTCCGCAAAAGGAGTTGCTGATCGCCGGCACTTCTCAAT
>CAYUJE010000395.1:0-5223 GCA_964444865.1 uncultured Pirellulaceae bacterium
GATACTTGGGATTTGAAGCCGGAAGCTCCGGCGGAGATTCGGGGCGAATTTCGGCCGATTGCGACCAGCGTGCCGGGGGTGATGATTTGCGAGCACCTGCCACTGCTGGCGGAGCGAGCCCATCGCTACAACGTGCTCCGCAGTGTTTATCATGCCACCCCCAGCCACGAAGCGGCCATTCACTGGGTCCTGACAGGCTATGACTATCCGGGGGCGAACACTTCCACCCGAAACCGCAACGACAAGCCGGCGATGGGCTCCATCGTGGCCAAGGCACTCGGGGGAAAGCAGCAGGGCCTGCCCCCCTATGTCTGCATCCCGGACAAAGGGCAGCTCGGCGACCGGGTCCGTTACGCCTCTGCCGATCTGCTCGGGATGGCTTATGAGCCGTTCGAATCGGGCATGCTCCCCGCGGATGCAAAGACCCCGTTTCGCATGCCCGCCAACCTGAGCATCTCCTCGGCAGCCGACCTCCGTCGCATCGACCATCGTCTGGCGCTCCTGCAGCAGCTCGATGACCTGCCGCGGATGCTCGATTCCAAAGGGACCATGGACGGAATGGGGGTCTTTCAGCGCCAAGCGATGGAAATGCTGGCCCATCCGGTGACGCGCAACGCCTTCGACCTGTCGCAGGAAGCTGTTGCCCTGCGCGAACGGTACGGCAACACCCGCGTGGGGCAAGAAACCATCCTGGCACGTCGACTAGCCGAAGCCGGTGTGCCGTTCACGCTCGTCAACTTCTCGATCAATCAGGAATGGGACACGCACGCCAACGGCTTTCAGTCGCTCAAAACCACCCGGCTGCCGGAACTGGATCGGGCGGTTTCCACACTGCTCGATGACCTGGAAGAGCGCGGCCAGTTGGAATCGACGCTCGTCGCCGTCATTACCGAATTCGGCCGGACTCCCAAAATCAATGCCACCGCGGGACGCGATCACTGGTCCGATGTATTTTCCGTGGTGCTCGCTGGAGGTGGACTGAAAGCAGGCCAATTCCTGGGGACGAGCAACCCGCGTGGCGAAATCCCGCAAGACCGCCCGATCCACATCAACGACGTACTGGCCACCCTTTATCATCAACTGGGAGTACCAACCGATACCGTCCATGAAGACCGATTGGGCCGCCCGGTTCCCGTGTTGTACCGGGGTGAACCGATCGCGGAGTTGCTCTGATAGATCTTCAAGAAGATTGAGCCATGACGAAAATCAATTTCCTTTGCCGGTTTGATCGAATCTCGTTGCTGGCGGTCATTCCGTTGCTCCTGCTGTTCCCCGCCATCAGCCGCGCCGAGCAGTTTGTCCTGTTCGATGTCACGTTTACGTTCACCAAAGAGGATGCGGACAACTCCCAGCCGAGCAAGTCGCACTACTACGTCCGCGACAAGTTGATCAACCCCGAGCGGCCGAAAGATTGGACCGCGCCGGTCGACTATCGCAACGGCACCGTCCACATCCGCACCGAAGTCCTGGAAAAACCGGCCGGCGGCGAGCCGACGACCTGGTCCCTCTGCTACATCCCCAACAAGGGCCAGAAAAACGGCTACGGCTGCACGGGGACCGTGCTCTACAAAGAGAAGGGGGTCTACGAGCAGGATGTTTCGATGAAAACCTTCTGGCAAAACGATTCCATCGTCTGGTCGGAAGGGATCAAGCAAATGGACCTCGTCATGAAAGACGGCAGCGGCGGCAGTGGCCATGCCCACAAGCGGACCGACCACGAAAAGTTCTTTCCCACCAAAGTCCGCATCACCATGATTCAAGTCTCCGCCGGAGCGAAGTATGATCCAAGTTTGGTTCCCAATTTGCCGGCACCGAAAAATGGCGACGCCGAGAAGCCGAAGAAAGAGACACCCTAAGAGAACTGCGCAGTAATTCATTCATGGCCCATCCCAGCCACCTCCAGCATCCGCAAATCTCCCGTCGCACGGCCGTGCAGGCCGGGGCGGTGGGGTTGCTTGGATTGGGGATGAACCATTTGCGGGGATTGCAAGCTGCCGCGCCGGCCAACAGTGCGGCCAGAGCAACCGCCAAGTCCTGCATTTACATCTTTCTCTCCGGAGGTCTGTCGCAGCACGAAAGTTTCGACCTCAAGCCGAATGCCCCGGCGGAGGTCCGTGGCGAGTTCAAGCCGATTGCCACCAGCACTCCCGGCATTCAAATCTGCGAGCATCTTCCTGGACTGGCCCAGCGGACCAAACAGTGGGCCGTCGTCCGGTCACTCACGCATCCGACCAACGATCACACGGCCGGGCATTACTACATGCTCACTGGCCGGAGCATCCCGTCGCCGGGCTTTCGTGGTGATCGAGCGGCGCGGCCGACCGACTGGCCTTCCATCGCCTCCATCGCGGGGGATGCGCTCCCCGCTCGCAATCACAATCTGCCGCCGGCGATTGTCCTCCCGGAGAGGCTGGTTCACTGGTCGGGGGGCGTCATTCCAGGTGCTTATGGCGGACTGATGGGGAGTCGCCGCGACCCCTTCTTCATCGAAGCTTCCCCCTACGGCAATCCCTTTTGGCGCGGGGCTTACCCGGAATTCACATTCGCCAACGAGACGAAGAAGCCTCCCAAGGAAGCGGACACCCGCATCTATCAGGCCCCCAGCATCACGCTCTCTCCCGGCATCACGATGGACCGCCTCAGCGGCCGCGGCCAGTTGTTGCGGGAGCTGGACCGCCAGCGGGGGGAGTTGGAAAAGTCGGCGGGCGTCCAGCGTTACGACCAGCACCGCGAGTCCGCCATTTCGCTCCTCTCCGCGGAGAAGGTGCGGCGGGCCTTCGACGTAACCAATGCGGAAGCGAAAATCCAGGAGCGGTATGGCAAGAACAGCTTCGGCTGGTCGCTTCTCATGGCCTTTCGGCTGGTGGAAGCCGGCGTGAACCTGGTCCAGGTCAATTTGGGGAACAACGAAACCTGGGACACGCACGGCGACATGTTCCCGCGGCTGAAGGACAAGCTGTTTCCGCCGACGGACCGGTCGCTCTGCGCCTTGCTGGACGACTTGCAGGGGAGCGGCTTGCTGGACAGCACCCTCATCGTCATGGCCAGCGAATTCGGCCGCACCCCCAAGCTGTCCACGCTCACCGAGTCTTACCCGCACCCCGGCCGCGACCATTGGGGAGCGGTGCAAAGCGTCTTCTTCGCGGGCGGGGGAATCGGCGGCGAACGGGTAATCGGGGCCTCCGACCCCCTGGGAGCCTATCCCTCCAGCCAACCGCAAAAGCCGGAAAACATGGCGGCCACGATCTATCACGCCCTGGGCATCCCCGCCACGGCCGCCTGGCACGACGACCTGAACCGCCCCCACCACATTTACAACGCGCAGCCGATCCCGGGATTGCTGCTGTAGGGAAGATTTTCTAAATCGCGGGTGCCGTTGAAGAAAACGTATTTCTAACCTGGGGCTTGGTCTTCGCTTCCCCCTCTGTGCCCCTGTGCCTCCGTGTGAGATTCCTTATGGATTCTCGCCGTCAACCGCCGCAGCAGAGTCCGCGAGCGAAATTCGTCTGGGAGGAGGGTCGGCAGAGTTATCGCTGTCCCCAAGGCCACGTTCTGGATTATGTCGACCGTGCCCGCAAGCGACGTCATGGTGGACAGCAACTGTGGGAATACCGTTACCGTTGCGACCTGGCCCATTGCAGCACCTGCCCACTAGCCGGTAAGTGCCTGCGTCCCGGGGCTAAGTGCCGAACGATCAAACGCCTGGAAGGGCAAGAACTACTCGACGCACAACGAAACAAAATGGCGCTGCCGGAGAACCAATCGCGCTACCGGCTGCGCGGCCAAACGGTCGAACTGGCCTACGCCGATAGCAAAGGGAATCGCCGACTGCAGCGCTTCCACGGACGCGGCCTAGCACGCGCCCGCACTGAAACCGGCCTCATGGTCGTCGCCCAAAGCCTGCTACGCCTCGAAAAAGAGCGCCGCACCGACGCTAAAACGCAAACTTAAAAGCTGCACGACCTCCGAGGAGGGGTGAGGGGCTTTCATAAAGAATTGCCGCACCCGACAAGCGATAGCCGTTCAATTCGCGCGAAACCAGCGCGCCGCGGCCAATGAAATCACGCCAACCGTCTGGCAACAGGATCACAAGGATCACAACCGACAGAGGCCGGAAACGAGGTTCGCTGGTAAAGTCCTCGATTCCACTCCACGAAAAGTAGCCCGCTGCTCCGTCTCTTGGTACGCTGAAGTGCATGCTCACCGCCAAGCTTCTCCATACGCTGACGCATCCCAACTCCGCCTATGGGGCGGCGTTCTCCCCCGATGGTTCGCTCCTGGCCACCGCCAGTCTGGATAACTCGATCAAGCTCTGGAATGTGGCGACCGGCGAGGAAAAAGCCCGGCTGAAGGGGCATGGGGACGGGGTCTGCGGCGTGGCGTTTTCCAGCGATGGGAAGCGGCTGTTTTCGGCCAGCCTGGACATGACGCTCAGAATCTGGAATGTCGAGAGCCGCAGCGCGGAAGCGACGATCAAGGCCCACCAGCAATACATTGAGTCGGTCACGATCTCCGCCGATGGCAAATGGCTGGCGACCGGAGGGCACGATCACGAAGTCCACCTCTGGAGCGACAGCGGCAGCGCGGCCGGGGTGCTCAAGGGACATACCGAGGCGGTCTACGGCGTCGCCATTTCCGCGGACGGCAAATACGTCGCCTCCGCCGGCAACGACAATCAACTTCTGCTCTGGGACTTCGCCGCGGCGAAAAAGCTCGCCGAACTCAAGGGGCACTCCGGCCCGCCGCAGTGCGTCAGTTTTTCGCCGGACGGAAAACAGCTCGCCTCCGGCGGCAGCGATGCCAAGGTCAAAATCTGGAACATCCCAGCCGGCGATTTGCAAACCACGCTCGACGGCCACACCCAGCTCGTCAAATGCGTCCTCTATTCCCCCCGCGGCAACTTCCTCGCCTCCGGCAGCTCCGACGGCACGGTGCGGCTCTATAACGCCACCACCGGCACCCACCTGCTCACTCTCGAAGGGCACAAGAACACTGTCTACGGCCTCGCCTTCACCACCGACGACCGGCTCCTCGCCACAGCCGGATATGACCGGACAATTAAGGTATGGGAATTGAAAGCGGGAGCATAGAACGGCCCGTGTTCTTCAAGGCAAATCAAGTAGGGGCAGCAGGCCACCCCAGGCAGTGGTGCGGTGCAAGAATACAAAGTAGCCGAGGCGGGACTCGAACCCGCACTTCCCTAACGGGAAACAGGATTTTAAA
>CAYUJE010000396.1:0-5220 GCA_964444865.1 uncultured Pirellulaceae bacterium
ACCGGAATCTGAATCGGCAGCGGATGCGCCCCGAGCCGCGCCTTCATCTCCTCGATGACCGAGTAGAAATCCGCCCCTTCCCGGTCCAGTTTATTGATGAAGGCAACCCGCGGCACCTTGTACCTGTCCGCTTGTCGCCAAACCGTTTCGCTCTGGGCTTCCACCCCTTCGCGAGCGCTGAAGACGACGACCGCCCCGTCCAGCACGCGCAGGCAGCGTTCCACTTCCGCCGTGAAATCAACGTGGCCGGGAGTGTCGAGCAGATTGACGACGACGTCTTTCCATTCGAACGTCACGCAGGCGGCATAAATGGTGATTCCCCGTTCCTGCTCCTCGGGATCGCAATCGGTTTCCGTCGTTCCTTTGTCCACTTCTCCCACGCGGTGCTTCGCCCCGCTGTAGAAGAGCATGCGCTCCGTCACCGTCGTCTTCCCCGCATCGATGTGGGCAATGACTCCGATGTTGCGAATGGTTTCAAGCTTGCGGGAGGACATGGTTGGGGCTGGGGGCTAGGGATTGGGGGCTGGGGAAGAGTTGGAAAAGCGTGACTTTTGCCTTCCCCAGTCCCTAGCCCCCAATCCCCAGTCCCGGTTTTGGCGCATGAAAAAGCCGCGGTAGGGAATTACCGCGGCCAAAGTGTCTTGTAAATTACCACGCAAAGTGTGCAAACGCCTTGTTGGCGTCCGCCATGCGGTGAACGTTTTCGCGCTTGGTGACCGCGGCTCCTTCACGATTGTACGCTGCCAGGAACTCATCGGCGAGTTTCTGATGGGTGGCCCGCCCCTTCTTGTCCCGAATGGCACCGAGGATCCAGCGAATCGCCAAAGACTGCTGCCGGTTGCGGTTCACCTGCATCGGAACCTGGTAGGCGGCACCGCCGACACGACGGCTGCGGACTTCGATATGCGGCTTGACGTTTTCCACCGCGGCGTGGAAGACCTCAATCGGATCTTTATCCACCAGCTTTTCCTTGATGATGTCAAGCGCGTCGTAAAACACCTTCTGGGCGACGCTCTTCTTGCCGTCATACATCAGGCAGTTGATGAACTTCGAGGCCAGCAAGGACTTGTACTTGCCGTCCGGCTTGAGCTGCGATGCACTAGCGGTAATCTTTCCCATGGTTCTTTGCTTGTAGTAACCCGCTTCAGCGGGTTAATCCTTCATCGAATTCTTCGTCAAATAGGACTGCGACACCTAACCCGCTCAAGCGGGTTACTACGAACTACCCGCTCTTCGCCCCGTACTTGCTACGGGCCTGCTTGCGTCCGTTCACTCCCAGCGTATCGCGGACTCCGCGAACCACGTGGTAGCGAACACCCGGCAGGTCGCGGATACGGCCGCCGCGAACGAGCACAATCGAGTGCTCTTGCAGGTTGTGACCCTCGCCCGGAATGTAGACCGTCACTTCGCGGCCATTGGAAAGCCGAACACGGGCGATCTTCCGCAGAGCCGAGTTCGGCTTCTTCGGGGTCATGGTCCGGACGATCATGCAGACCCCTTGTTTGAAGGGGCACTTTTCGAGCACCGGCGACTTACTGAAGACCCGCTTCTGACGCCGCGGCTTTCGGACGAGTTGATTAATCGTGGGCATACGTTTTTTCTAGGGGTTCTGGGAGCCGGCGCAATCGCCCGCTCGCTTCCGATAATCCGGCCCCAGGCCAGAATTTAGGGAATCCATAAGCCTATCGGATTAGCATCCTCTGTCAAGGGCAGGGGAAGACGTTTCGGACTGGCAATGGAGGTACGGATTAGTCTTGTCTGGGGGAAAGGCGAGGAGCTTCAAAGCCGCTCTTTCCCACGCAAAACGTGGGAAAAAGGACGGATGAGATTCTCCCAGCGATTTAGCTCTGAATCTTGTATTCGCTGTCCACTGTGATTCCTGGCTGGGGGATGGGGTACTTGCCGTCGGCATCTGCTTTAATCGGGGCGGGGCCGTCGATCGTGAGCTTGTCGACGGTGGGTGCGAACTCGTGCTGGCAGTTCAGCATGTCGTCATAGGTAACAATCTGGCCGGTGTGGGCAGCCATCCGACCCATGGCAGTGACAAGGCTGGCTTCGGCACCGCGTTTCACCTCGTTGTAAGGCGTGTCGGTCCGAATCGCATCGATCAAGTGGTTCCATTCCAGTTGGTAGGGATTCGGTTCAGGAGTCGTGCAGCTCCAAGCCAAATCCTTCTTATCCAAGTTCTGGCCTTTGTAGATGCGGCACTTGGCGGGGCTGTGGCCGGCATCGCTGATCACTCCGAGACCCTTGGTGCCGTGGGCGTAGCTGGCGAACTGATCGTGAACGCCCGGCATAGTGCGGCCATAGAGGAACAGCTTGGCCCCATCGTCGAAGGTGTATTCGACGGAGTAGTTGTCAAAGTTCTGGTCGACGTTGTCGCCGCGGAAATGCCGCCCGCCGCTGGCCTGGGCCTGCACTGGCCACGAACCTTTCATCCAGCAACATTCGTCGATGTTGTGGATGTAGAAGTCGCTGTAGCAGCCGCCGGAGGCCCAAAGGAAGCTGTGGAATCGCTGAATCTGCCACATCAACTCGCTGATGCCGTCGGGCTTCTTGGGGCTGAACGCGGAACCGACCGGGCCGTGCATGCGGTAGGCGCGAAGAGCAAGCAACTGTCCGAGTTCACCAGAGTTGATGCGGGCCAGCAATTCCTTGCGGGCATCGCAGTGGCGGCACATCAGGCCAACGCCGACCTTCAAGTTCTTCTTGACGGATTCTTCACCCAGCTTGAGCATCCGCCGCGTGCTCGGGCCATCGACGGTCACCGGCTTCTCCATGAAGACGTTGATTCCCTTTTCAATCGCATACGTGAACTGCACCCAGCGGAAAGCGGGCGGCGTGGCCATGATGGCGACATCGCCCGGCTTGAGGCAATCGATCGCCTGCTTGTAAGCGTCAAAGCCGATGAAGCGGCGGTCCTCGGGAACTTCCACATTCTCTGGGAACCGGGACTGAATGCTCTTGTAGCTGATGTTAAGGCGATCCTTGAACACATCGGCCATCGCCACCAGCTTGATGGGGCCGTTCTTCACATTCAGGCAATCGCTGGCCGCACCCGTCCCCCGTCCGCCGCAGCCGATGAGGGCGACGTTGATGGTGTTATTCTCCGCGGCATGTACCTTGGGAATGTTCATGCCAGCAAAGGCGGAGGCGGCGACGACCGCGCCGGTCGTCTGCAGAAAATCGCGGCGGGTGGTTTCGGGAATGATTCGGCTGGTCATGGGAGGGGTCCTTTAGGAAGGGTTCAAGGTTTGAGGTTTAGGGTTGAAGGAAGGGACTTCGTCTTTTCTTCTCTGGGCCAACGCTTTGTTCTACCATGCCGGCTGGGGCGGGGAAACTATCGCGGACCCGAGGCAGATGGGCTCGTTCCCAGGGTCTCCCTGGGAACGCCCGTCTGCGAGGCTCCGCCTCCACTTGGCGTTCGAGTGAAGCCTGCCTAAACAAGTTCTGATTCATGTTATTCACCCTCCCAAATCGCACGCCGCCACTCGCCGCAACTCCTTAATTTTTCTAGCCTTAACGTTGATTCACAGGATCCATTTCGGCCAAAAAGCTCCTGTTGTGATTCATAATTGCGTAAGTGTTAGTACGTAAGTCGTTTATTGTATTGCACTTGCGCGAGCGACCGGCCGAAAATCACTGGCCCTGATTCACCCTTATATAACCACTTTCTCGCTTCCCTCTCGCCCTCTCCTCTCGCCCCAAGTCCTTGCCGCCCCACGGTTTGCAACTCCGCTTCCGCCGAAACGGAACAAAAGGTCATAACCCGCGATCAGCCCTCCGCCCCCAATCCTCCTCTTCACGAAAGATCCAACTCGCACGCGCTGCAGTCCGCGCGCATCGATCCCCCGATGACTAGATGCGCGAACAGTCACTTTTGTTCACTGCAATCAAAAGATTATTTTTGGCTTGGCGCGGCAGCGGCGGTCGCCTGGCTTCGCCAAGTCCGTCTGGGGAAACGGTTGCAATTTGACCGACCAATCAACGCTCGGTACTATGCGGACGTGGTCGAAAGAAACAATGGTTCGGCGGCGGCGGGAGATACGAATGGGTTGGGCGACCGGGCACATCGCGAAGTTGCGGGCAGGCGAGACGGTATCTTTTCGGCCGCGCGGCAACTCGATGTCCGGTAAAATCGAGTCCGGTCAACTCTGCACCGTTGCCCCGATCGACCTCCAATGCCTCCAGGTCGGCGATATCGTACTTTGTAAGGTCAACGGCCGGGAGTATCTGCACCTGGTAAAGGCGATCCAAGGGCCGCGGTTCCAGATCGGCAACAACAAAGGGCGAATCAACGGCTGGGTGTCGGCCAACGCGATCTTTGGCAAACTGGTCGCGGTCGAGGCATGAAGTCCCGCCGAACTTTGTCGTTCGATTGCTTGGCTCAGGATGCTTCACTCTCCTCAATATACTGACACTCCGATGCCCAAACCTGATTACGACGATCCTGACGTCGAGGAACGCTGGTGCTCCGAGCAGAAGAAGATCGTCGCCGACTATCTTCGTTCTCAGCAACTAAGCCACGGTCGAATTGGCGAATGGCCGGCTTGGCACGTTGCACCACATGTGTCGATCTGGGCAATCGAAAGCCTTGCGCGACCCGAATGGATTGGGTGGTGGGCCATCTGTGGCGATTTGCCAACGGATTACATTTCGGCAGCCGACGTGGCACCGCCTCAGCATCCAAGAACGGCGATGCGAGTCTTCGCCCAAAACTGGCTCGAAGTCGTCAAGGCCTGGAAGGAAGGGCGAGACATCGACAACACACGAATCGGCGATTCGAATTCCCGGGATGAGTTGAGGCCACTGCTCGAATCGCGGGCGACTCTTCTCATGGAATGGGCCGAGGACAATTCGCTTTGGGAAGAGGAGTAGCGTCAGGGAACAAAGAGGTCAACCGCAGTGGCGAGCGCCGAATTTCTCGTGCTCCAAAACCTTTGGCTACTGCCAGGCTAACTTGGTCGTTCTCCATCTTCGGAAATCACGGACCCAATCTCTTTCCTGGGATCGTTCTGGCCTGCGGTTCAGATTGCAGTTTTCACCACGGATGACACGGAATGCACGGATGAATATTGGATCAAGCGGTTAACAGCGCGTCGAAGCCTGGCGACGGCGAAGTTGCTTCGCAACCTCACCGCCGTTTCCCTATCCGTGCATTCCGTGCCATCCGTGGTTGAACAGGATTTGGGCGAATCTCTGGGGAATAAATCCTCTCGA
>CAYUJE010000397.1:0-3850 GCA_964444865.1 uncultured Pirellulaceae bacterium
TTGGCAGCTTCTTCCATCTTCTTTTTTCGCTCTTCCAGTCGTTCCTGAAGCGGCTTTTCTTGCCAGACGAACTGCACGATAAAGTCATACTGCTTGGCGGGGAAGAATTCGGGATTCTCCGGATCGGCCTTCTCTTCCTTCTTCTTTTCACCCACGCCGGGAAATCCGCTACCCTTGGACTTTTCCGGAGTAACAATAGCGTTGGGGTTCGGAATCTGGACGTCGCGCAGAATTGGGTTGTTGATCAGGGTGACATACCCGATGCCGAGTTCCTCGGGGGTAAAAATCTCTGTCCTTTCAGGTTCGCCCGGCAAAGCCGTCTCGGCGGGCAATTCAATGGGTTTGGACTTAAGATTCTTCATCAGGGTGTTGCGAACATGCCACGCAGCACCGGCACGAGGATCTCTGGGGTCATAATAAAAGTGGTGCCCCTTGACTTCCACAACCCACCCAGGCCCCTTGGGACCGCCAGGCGGAACTGCTCCGCCCGTGGCAGGGGTAGCATTTCCTTCGGGTGCGGGTGTGGTTCCATTCTTCGCGGCAGCCTCGGATTCCGCGTCAACACGATTTGCGTCCGTATACAAGGTGCCTACGCCATTCCACCATTCCTCCAAGCCCTTCCTGCCGTTTCCTTCTGGGAAATACTGGGTCTCGACATAATCCAAGTGCAGTTCCCGCCGCTTATCGAAGGGCAATTCCTTGTAATTTGGGATCTGGCCCCGCTCGAGTCCCGGCGTAGTCGGCAGCGACTGGTTGAGAGCAACGAGCAGTTCCATCCACAACAGTTTGCGGTCGCCGGTTCCCATCACCTCCGTACTAAAGGCACGCAGCTTGGCAAGTTTGGCGGCCTTTTCTTGGTCGTCCGATTTATACTTGCTGCTCAAGTCTCCTGCGGATTTTGCCTGAGACTTGGCGACCTCCCAGGAAACGTTTTTATTAATGTGCGTTGGATAGACGACTTCCAGGTTTCGATAATTGAAAACGTAGTTCAACCCAAATGCCAGTACGGCCGCTGCTAGAGTGGCAACCGCCCAGGGCTTTTTTGCCCGAATCATCCGCTTGGTGGCGATTTCCCGCGGCAGCAGATTGGTGCTGAGCTTGGACTTGCCTAAGGCCTGCAAGCAAAGGCCGTAACAAGTGGCAAAGGAAAGCAAATTGTCCTTGAACGCCGGGGAGGAAACGACATTCGCTCCACTGAGCTTCGTAAACGATTCGACCTCCTTGATGTCGTAGCCCAGGTGCTTGGAAAGATACTGCGTCAGGCCGGGCAATTTAACCGTGTTGCCGAGCATGATCACGTTGCCGATTTTGGCTTTGCGATCCAAGCTCTGAAAGAAGCCGACCGAGCGTTGCACTTCCGTCACCATATCTCCGAAGACCGGCCGCATGGCTTGAAAAATAGTCTTCGGGTCGTCAGCCGTTTTCGGATTCCGCTTCAGGTGCTCCGCTTTCGCGAAGGTCAGCTTCATATCCTTTGATAACTGTTTGGTGAAGTGATTTCCTCCCAGGGGGATGTTGCGCTGCCAAACGCGATAGCCGTTGGTGATGACCAGATCCGTCGTATCCGTACCGATGGAAAGCACCACGGTTGAAGTCGGAGGCGATTCGGAGTTGTACTCTTCCCCTTCTGGAAGCGGCTTGAGATAGTCGTGCGAGATGTAGTTGTAAATGCAGATCGGCGAAAGCTGAATGATGTCCACCTCGATTGCGGCCACATCATAAGGCTGCAATGCCTTCTGCACCGCTTCGCGCTTCATGGCAAAGAGGCCGATTTCGGAATCGAGCACGAAGCCGTCCACTTCTTGCCCGCCGGACATCCGTTGGTAGTCCCAAATGACATCTTCGAGCGCGAACGGAATCTGCTGCTTGGCTTCGTACTTGACGATGTCCGCGATCTTCTTCGCGTCGACGGGCGGCGGTTTGAAATATCTCGCCAGGCCCGATTCACCGGAAACCGAGATCGCCACTTTGTCACCTTTCACGCTGTTGCGCGAAAGGAATTGTTCCAGCGCTTCCTTCACGAGTTGGACAGGGTCCGCCTCGGGCTGGCTGAGCAGCTTGGGATACTCGATGTAGTCAAAGCCATCTGCCACCACCGCATCGCCGTCCAAGCGGCAGCGAAGTGCTTTCAGTGCGCAGCGACCAATATCAATGCCCCAGACACCAATGGTTTTTGCCATGAATTTTCCTCTCGCCCGTGTTGGCTACAGGCCCCTGTTGACCGTTCACGTGCGTCCCTTCGGCACCGCAATACCTAGAGACAAATAGATAAGTGCGGAATAGCTGCGGCAGCCGTTGGATTCTCTGTTCCTCTCCACTGTACCGGATGCAGGTGCGGAAAGTCAATCTTTTTTGTCTGTGAAGAAGGCAAGAATCCGCTATCTACCAACCATGATAATCGTAGCAAGGCTGGGACGCGATTCAATCATCCTGGGAACGCGAAAATGACCACTTTTCGCAGGTCCGCAACTTCCGGCCTTAACTCGCATTCCCAGTTGCCACTCCTTCCGGAGAAGCCCCGGATGCGAGACTGCCTCCGTCGGCATTGCTGGTTTCGGCCGCCAATTTATCCGCCGGCAACCACGCGCACAGGATGCTGGAAGCCAGCGTAGCCACCGCAAAAGCCACAAAAGCCGGCTCAAAACGCCCACCATACAGGCAAATGACAAGAATGATTGACACGATACCGCCCCCCACTCCCCAGCTCACCCCCATCGTGATGGAACTGGCGATGCGCTGGCTATCCGGCATCAATTCCTGGCCGCGGCTGACGAGAACCGGCAGGGAAATACCCAGCAGCAATCCGGTAAGACACGCCAGCCCAGCCATCGACCAGCCTGCCGTCCAAGGAGTAACAAGCAGAATCGGCGTAACCAGAAGGGGGCAGGCCCACAAAACGACTTGCTCCCGATGACGCCGCATGAACGTGGCGCAGGTCAAACCACCCAGTCCAATTCCCAGCATAAATGCCGATTGCACGAAGCCGATTTCCGCGGGGGTCGCGGAGCGAGCCTTTAGCAAGTAGCCAAGCAAAATCGGCGGCCCCGCTGCCGCGATGATGCGCAGCGAACCGACCACGAGCACCAGGACCAGAGGACGCGTGCGGCCTCGAAAGAGCTGTCTCAGCCGCACTGGGGGTCCGGTCCTCTTTTTTGTGGCGAACGAACTTCCTGAAGTGGCAAAGTATCTAAGTGGAACGAGCAGTAATAACGCAGAAATGCCAAAGAGGATTCCCCAAGCCAGCCCTTTCATTCCCAGCCACTCCACAATGTTGCCGCTGCAATACGGCCCAATCGATTGACCAATGAATCCGCCTGTCGTGAAAATCGACATCGCCCGACTCCGATTCTCCGGCACGCAGTTGCCCGCTAGCGCCGCCCCCTCGGGGTGGAAGGCCGCAATTCCCAAACCGGCAATTACGAGGAGTTGCGCCAGCAAAATCGGCGACGTCGTGAGCCCGATACTCCCCAGGCAAAGGATGGCTGCCAGCGGTCCCACCCAGAGAAGCCAGCGGGAATTGAAGCGATCTCCCCAAACGCCAAACAGGAACTGGCTCAGCGATGTCGTCATTTGCCAAACAAAAAACAGCCCAGCTCCCTGCCATGCAGCAAGTCGAAAATGCCCATCCATCAGCGGCCAAAGGGGGCTCAAAGAACCAGCCACCAAATCCACCAGGCAATGCAGCGAGGCGGCAAAGAAGAGGAGCAACCAGAGTGGCGAGGCGGGCTTCATCCCCATCCAGCATATTTCGCCCCCGCCGAATTGGCCACGGGACAAATAAGGGGGCACATCTCCTGCCGTCGCCTCGGCACCTCCCGTAGCCGCACGCGGCCCGCGTGCCGGCTTCCGA
>CAYUJE010000397.1:3950-5193 GCA_964444865.1 uncultured Pirellulaceae bacterium
CTCCTGCGGGGGGACACGGAAAAAGGGATCGCCATTCGGCTGCGGAAAGGGAGACGGACGGTCAACAAGCAGGTCGCCTCCATTTATAAGGCGTATGGCGTCAATTCCCGGATGGAGTTGCTTAACCGGCATCACGAACTCCTGGCCCGCCAGAATCTGGCACAAAATGGCCCTGATGGGGTAAATACCCCATTGCAGGGATTTCCACCTCCGCCGCATACTCCGTCCGTCGCGCAACCAATCGGTCGTCGCAGCCACACATCGGCTCCCACTCACTCCGAGAAAGAGCCGGGGTGAGGGTCTTCGGACCGCTTGGCGATTTCCGCGAAAACCGTTTGATTCGCGCGGAACAAACCGTCATAATTCCTGGAGTCTCCCCATGAACCTGCTTCGCCGCACGCTGGAAATCCTCGGTTTTGGAGTCACCACCCCCAAGGGGAAAAAAGTGCGTTCCTCCCGCCGCCTCCGCACCTTCCGCCAGGCCCGCGCCCGCCACTTGCTCTTTGAGCAGGTCGAAGACCGGCGCGTGCTGGCGACGGTAAGCGCCGCCGCCATGAGCTCCACGGTGATGGAGGGGAGTCCTGCGGCCGTCTATTTCAACGTCTCCCCTCCCTCCATGATGCCCATTACGGTGAATTATCAAACGGTGGCGGGGACGGCGACGGAGAACATGGATTACCAAGGGGTGACGGGGTCCACGACGATTTATCCCGGCCAGAATTTTGCCTCCGTCGGAATCAACACTCTGACGGACAACGTCGTGGAACCGGCGGAAACTTTTTCGGTGATGATTACCAGCGTGTCGGGGGCCACGGTCGGCACGGCGAGCGCCACGATTACGATTAACGACAATTCCGGCGGTTCCGGAGGCGGCGGAGGACCGGGTGCCCCTTCCGGCGTGGTGAGCATTGCCGCGTTGACTGATCACTATCCCGAGGGAACCCCCGCGAATTTCCGCATCACCCTTTCGCCGCCGCAGCCCACTTCGGTATCGGTCATGTACCAAACCATCGCCGGCACGGCCATTGAAAACACCGACTACACGGCCAAGTCGGGCACGGTCACCATCCCCGCGAACCAATCCTCCGTCGACGTCAACGTCACCACGCTGCACGATTTTTCTGAAGAACAGGGAGAGACCTTCTCCCTGAAAATCACCTCCGCCACCGGCGCGAGCGTCAGCTCCACCCAAAACTCCGCCCTCGCCACCATCGACGACGTGCCGTTTGTGCTGCCGACGATT
>CAYUJE010000398.1:0-5193 GCA_964444865.1 uncultured Pirellulaceae bacterium
GGTTCGCTCAATGGAACCGATCTGCGCGGGGATCATCGCCGGCGCAGCCCTTACGGGCATCGGCGACAAGCTCGTGGATGTCTTCCTCCTGCCGCGACTGGGGGTGAAGTGAGCCCGGCCCGCCTCGGCATCGCGTGCGTCATCGCCTTCACCATGGCGCAGGCAGGGTGTTCCTGCATCCCGGAGAAGCCACGTGAGACGCAGAGCGCACCCGCCGTGACGACCGGACTGCTTTTCAAGTCGATCGTGGCCGGCGGGGTTGAGCGCAGGTACGCCGTGCTCGTCCCGCGGGGCTATGACGCGACCAGGGCGTTTCCGCTGATCGTGTTCCTCAACGGCCGCGGCGAATGCGGGACCGACGGGCAGCGCCAGACCATGGTCGGGCTGGGGCCCGCGGCCATGCTCGCGCCGGAGAAGTGGCCGTTCATCATCGTCTTCCCGCAGAAGCCCGATCAGGACTCGGCGTGGATCGACCATGACGAACTGGTGCTCGCGACGCTCAACGCAGCCAGGCGCGACTACCGCGTGGACGAAGCGCGGGTCTACCTCACCGGACTTTCGCAGGGCGGCGCGGGGACCTGGGCCATCGGCAGCAGGCACGCGATGGAGGCGATTCTCCAGCCGCCCGAACAGCGCACCAGCGTCCATAACTGCAGCGCCGGATATCCAAAGACATAGGCCAGAAAGAAAATCGCCATTTTTTGCTCCGATTGTTCCGCCGGCTGGCGGACGGGGTCAGCTCATGACGCGAGCCACGGGCGTAACACGAAAACAAGTCCTGTCACCGCGGCTCCGACAACCAATCCCAGCAGCACCAGTCGCACGAGAAGTTGCCGCTGGGGGGCAAACTGCTGCCGGTTCTGAGCCTCCTGAGCGTCAAACTGTGCGAGGTCCAGGCCCGCTTGCTTCATGAGCGAATCGATTTTCCGCTCCATCCGCTTCGACGCGAGACTCATTTGAATGACATGCAGAAGCACCACGGCAACAAGTCCAAGTGTCGCACCGCTTAGGAAACCCATTAGCCTGCTCCTGCGTAAGAGTAACGCTCTTCCATCTGCAACGCCCGTAAATATCTCACTTCTTCCGCCGCTTCTCCTGCGTCGTGTCCAGCAACACGCGGCCGTTTTCGTCCTTGATCAGGGCCTGATTGTCGAAGGTGTCGTCATCGACCCAGCGGTTGTAGCCGGTGCCGACCCAGCCGGCGGGCATGTCAACCGAGCGCCAATGGAAGGCGCGGGACGAGGCATCCCAGGTGATGCGCCACTGGCCGCCGTAGACTCCCTTGGCGAAGGTCCAGAAATGATAGGAACTTTCCTTGGGCTCGTAGGTCATCAGCGAGAGCGACGTCATTTGCTTCTTCTCGTCGTAGGCGCGAAAGACCAGAAACCTTCCGCCGCTGGTCCACGCGACCTGTTCGGTGAACGTCTCGGTTTTACCCCTTGGCTCCCACACACTGGGCTTTGCCGTCGAGCGGATTGTCCAATCTCCCGCCATTTTTTGCAAAAGCGACAGCTCCGCCGAGCCGACTGCCGGGCCGTCGGATAAGTCGATGTCGGCTGGCAGGGGGACTGCCTTGCGAGCCCAAATTGCTCGCATGTCGCGGGTAATCTGGCCTCCCGCATTCTTGACCAGAAGCATCGATTCAACCCGGTCCTTGTCGGCAAAGCGGTCGGTGCTGATGCCGGTGATGCCGGGCGAAGTGGCTTTGACGTCGAGCGAAAGCGTTTGCGACGCTTCATCCCACTGGCCAGAGCGTTCAAAAACTTCCCCCGTGGAACCAAACACCCAGAAACGATAGTTCCCCGTGTTCTCGTCAAAGCCGAGCAGCGAGAGATACTGCGAGTCGCCGCTTTCGTCTTTCCACTGCCACAGCAGAAATTGGTCATCCAGTACCTTGCGCACGATCGTCTCGCCTTTCATCGTTTTCGCTGGAGTGACCGCGGTCGCTTTGTACTCCGTGGTCGTCTCCCAGCGGCCGGCCCAGCGGTCGAACAGGGACGGATCGTGCTTGGGCGTTGAGGCATAGTCCTTCTCGAAATTCGCCGGCAGTTTTTGGGCGTCAAAGGCGGTGAATTCCAAATCGTCGAAGACGGCTTTGCCCTTGCCGATCAACGTCAGGGCCAGGCTCAGATGCCGGGCCTCCGGCCATTTGGCCAGGTCGTCGAGCATGGTCAACTGGTGCCAGCCGTCGCGCTTGTTGGTGATGGCACTGCGATTCTCGCCCAGGTAGCGGCCGTTTCCGTCGAAATAAAGAATCTTCAGCTGGGCCGAGCCCGCCTCCAGCCGCACCCACCCGCGAGCCCCGTAGCGCAAGGCCCTGTCCACGGCCGGGCGATTCGTAGGGATGACGGCGTACTGCCCGTCCCCTTCAATCTGCCAACCTCGCTTGCCGGTTTTTCCCCCTTCCGCCACAGAAAACTGATAAGCACCTGGCGGAATCAGATTTCCGCTCCCCCATCCCGTGGGAAATTTCTCGCCAATGGCCGTCGCTTCTAGCGAAGGGTCGGTGATCAGGTTCTTGCCGATTGGCACGGCCGGCCCATTGGCGGGGATGACGGGAGCAGCGGGTTTCTTTGGTGCCTGCCTTAAAACGGCGGGCTGGCCCGACCGCTTCAGCCATTCAAGATACTCGGGCGTCGTCTGCCACTTTTCGTAGGCGGGGCCGGGTCCGACGAGATCGATATCGGCTCCGATGTCTTTGCCGCCGGGCAACACACCCTGGCCGGGGCTACCCGAAGCAAGGCGAAAGTCGTCGGAAGTGAGCAACACCGCCGAGAGCGACGCCTTGCCGAGTAATCCCGCTCTGCGATATCTCACGCGTCCTTCGTGGGAACTCTTCGCGGTCCATTCTGGCAACTTCCCCTTTCCGGCTATGGGATGCTCGTCCGCATTGCCGTGAACCGATACCGTGAGCACCGTCGCCAAGGGGACGTACAGATTGTCCTTGTCTTGCCAGGCGAGGATGTTGGGTACGGCGACTTGCGTTTCCTCAAGGGAAGGAGCTTTTTCGCGGGCCACGAACACCGGGGTGAACCACAATTGCGCCGCGGTCAGCCGAGTGTCAAACACGTTGCCCACGGCCGCGACGGCCAGTGCCTTCTCGGGGACGGCATCCAGGGCGAACGAGACCGCCCGCTTGGCCAGGAACGTGTTCCGGTCCAAGCGGACATCGCAACTTTCCAGGCTCGGCTGGTTGCAGACCAGACAAACCCCCGAATTTCCCGCAACCACAATGTTGTTGTCCAGCACGAACTTCCCCTTCGCATGCAGCGTGCTCCAGAATTGCGTGTCGATGTCGCTTCCCGGTTCCGTGAGGAACTCGCAGTTGCGCGCCTCGACGACGGCGGAGTTCGAAAAAATGGTCCGGAATCCAGCGCCGCCGCGCACAATGCGGCAGTTGGCGAGATAGAGGGGTCCGCCCTCGGACCACAGGACGCAGGAATTCGGCACGAATGCTTCGTGGCGGTGATGCAATTCCAATCCTTCCAGGGTCAAGGGGGCGTTGCTCCGAATCAGGAAGAGCCCGCCACGTTTGTCCGCCGTGGACATCGACTGCAATACGGGCCGGAACCCTCTTGCCGCGCGAATCGTCAGAGCCGTTTCGGAAACGACGGGTGGGACAACAAATGGCCCATTGCCGCGAATCTCGATCGTGTCGCGGTCTTTCGCCGCCTCGACGGCCTCCAGGAGCGAGGAAAACTTCCGTTCGGCATTTGACTCCTTGGCGAGGATAATGAAGGAGGGATCGGTAATCAAATTCGTCCCGGTCGGCGCTACCGGGATCTCAATAGCGGGCTTCTTGATCACCATTTTCACCGCTTCGACGGATAGCGATGCTCGAAAGCCAAGGCTCGAGCCGCGGTACTGCGAAACCATGTGATGATGAAAGGATGCGCGACATTGGTACGGCTGACCGTTCCAAGCGCCTCCCCGCAGCAGATGCCCTTGTTCGTCACTAGGAAGGACAGGGCCACTCGGATCAAGAGCGGGCTGCTCCAGGAATCGGTTGTAATACGTTAGCTCCCAGAGATCCTGGCACCACTCCGAAACATTGCCCTGAACGTCATGCAGGCCGAAGGGGTTCGCCAGCAGCTCTCCCACCGTATGGGTTCGGAGGCCCGAGTTTCTGCCGATCCAGGCGGTCTGGTCGAGATGTTCGTCCCCATTCCCGCTCAAGAACTTCGTCGTTGTTCCAGCACGGCAGGCGAACTCCCACTCCGCTTCCGTTGGCAAGCGGTATCCGAAGCTGCCCAACCGCGTCTTGGCATCGTCGAGTTGGCGATTGTCTGCCGGCAAATTCTCCAGCTGACTAAGTTTTGCACAGAACACAACCGCCTCGTTCCAGCTGACAAACTCAACCGGATGGTTCGCCGTATCCAAACCAATCACGGCCTCTTTGCCCGGGCCGGCGGCTGCAAAATGAGATGGGTTTTTGCCCATGATTTTTTCGTACTGCGACTGGGTTACTTCATGCACGCCCAGATATCGCGGCAGCGTCAGAATTACTTTGTGTTGAGGGCCTTCACTCTTGGCGCAGTCCCGCGCGAATTGCGAACTTTGGTCAACCGCATCGCCCACGATTCTGAGGGCCTCTGCGATTTCCTCCGGCGTGCTGCCAATCGTGAATTCCCCGGGCGGGATCAGCCGGAACTTCATGCCGATGCTGTTGGTGTACTCGACCGGTACACCGAGATGCTTGGCCCAGGCTTCCTGATGCTGCTTGGCTTGCTCCGCGTTGAACGGGGCGACGGCAGCGGGCGGGGTGACACCGGTTATCTGGCCGCCCGCCACCTCCGTCACTTCCACCTCCACCCACTTCGCGCCTACCATCCAGCCGTTGTTCCCGTTGCCCGAAGAATCCTTCAGCACGTTTCCCGTCCCTTCACCGAACTGGTAGAGGGCCGCCGTGTCCTTGTCGCGCTCGAAGCGGGTCTGGGGCTTGAAATCCTTGTCGTAGCGGGCAACCGTGGAGATGCGGACCATGTGGAATTGCCCCACAAAGCTCCCCTTGACAACCGAATCGCCTGCAAGCTTGAACGGGGAATATTGGACATCCGTAAAGCCGGAAATCGGCAGGCTGTCCCCCTGTTGCCTGCCGTCGACGAACAGGCTCATTTTTTTGTCCGCAATAACCGCGGCCACATGCGTCCATTTGCCAAATTCACACTTGTCCTTCGAAGTGATGGCCGTGAA
>CAYUJE010000399.1:0-5177 GCA_964444865.1 uncultured Pirellulaceae bacterium
CACCCCATACCCATCTTTGCCTTGGTAGGCCGTTACCCCACCAACAAGCTAATAGGACATAGGCCGCTCCTCAGGCGGATTCACACCTTTGGTTCGGAAACGTCATCTGGTATTACCGGCAGTTTCCCGCCGCTATCCCAGTCCCAAGGGTACGTACCTATGTATTACTCTCCCTTTCGCCGCTGTCCAAGTATTGCTACTCTTATCGCGCGACTTGCATGCCTAATCCACGCCGCCAACGTTCATTCTGAGCCAGGATCAAACCCTTCAATTGTTTATTGCTTATCTCCTTGACCGGCTTGCACTTAAGGTTTCCCCTAAACGCTCCCCAATCACGGAGTTCATTAGCCAATCTACCGAGTTTGAGTTGCTCACTGTTTTGGATCCGAAGACCCTAGCAGCAAGCTGAAAAAATTCCACAGTCTCATGCAGACTGTAAGACTCAAATAAGTTGAGAGGTTACTACCAAATTGTCAAAGATCAAGTTTAATGCCCCAACGAAGCAGCTAAGGCTTCGGTAAGGCGAGTCACGCATTCTAGCGAATACCCGACAGCGGTCAACAGGCCGGAAGAAAAAATTCTTCCGCGTTTTCTCCGGTCAGGCATCCCTGCGTGAAGAAAAATCGCCACTGGTGAAAGCTCCCGTTGGAAGCTGTCTCCCGTAGCGATGTTTCTAAAGATAGCACCCTGCCGAATCCCGACAAGGCCCCCCAGCAGAAAATTTTCCTCCGCCAGGAACAACCCGCCCTCAGCCAAGGCTGAGTCGGTCGCAGAAAGGTGTTCTTCGGCATCGCAATGAGTAAGTCTTGCGGAAATCTCCGCTGCTGTTGAAGGAATTCACGGCCAGGCAGCCTGTCACTTTGGTCGTTTCATGAACTCTTCCCTCCTCGTCGAGTCCATTTCGCCAAAGCTGGCGATAAAACCTTGCTCCTTGGAACCGCTGGGGCCTTCGTACTTGGACTCTTTCGACGACCAGACAAACCTCGCCCGCTCACTCCACTGATCTATGACTTGTTGTTCGAGGATGACATCGTGCGTTCCCGCAGAGCTTTCGGCAAGTCTCCATCGCCACGACGGCTCAACTTCGTAAAGACGAACGTCAAAGGCAACCTCAAGCAGCGGTATTTGCTCTGAAGAAATCGGCTGGATGCACAAAAATGTGCCTTCGGTAATAACTCTGTTTGGTTCGTTTCCATCTTCGGCAATAGTCGAAATTCCGGCGACCATCTCTGGAAGGCCATCGCCGTTGACATCGACAAATTGATCTTCCTCATCGATGTAATTATTGCCCCCATAGATGCGGATTTGGCGGCCATTATCATTGATCAAGCAGACCCCACCCTTTTGCATTTCTTGCTCCCCCGTGAACACAACTGTGATCCAATTTCCGCTCGCCTCCTGATAACGGTCGACCCGGCCTACCGTCCAACTGTCTGAGCTCCAGACTTCCGGCTGATTGAACTTCCACCACAATTCCAAATCCTCAAATGCCTTTTGCCGTCGTGGCGTCAGTAGTTCGGCCACTGCTTTCTCCGGCCTGATCAATTTTGCCTTCGCTTCTTCGATGGGCCGCATTCTCGCTTCCTCATCGCGCTTCTCGCGATACTCGGTTAGCAGCATTGTGTCTTCGTGAGGATTCTTGAACTGAAAGCCGCCGGGTTCGTCAATAAAGTCGAGTGTAGTTCCTTTGAGAAATGCCGCGTCATCGCGGTCAATCGCCAACGAGATCCCTTCGCATGACGTCAGAATGACATTTTCCCCTCGCGTTGATTCACGAAGATTCAACTCATACCGAAAGCCTTGGCAGTTGTCTTCCACCGCGACGGCAATAAAGACGGTCTTCGAGGAATCGGACTGCTCGACATATTTGCGGAGCTCAGCCGCACTCCGCGGAGTCAGTCCGACGATCACGTCCGATGATACCTCTGGATGAGTATCCGGTTTGGCGTTTGCCGGTGCAGATTCCTTGCTTGCTGTTGCGGAGTTCGGTGCCGAATTTCCGCATCCGAATTGACACAGCAGAGCGCTCGCGAGCAGAAAGCAGCCCCATAGGTCGAATGATCTCTTGTTTGGCGAAATATTCATCGCAATTTGTCCTTTATCAGGTATCGTCAATCGGCTTCGCTTTAGCAGTCTTCTTCCCGTTAGCCACGAGCTTCAGCACGTGGAAATCACCGCGCCAAATTGTATCCTTTTTCCTCGCTGCCCGCCGCGGAGCGGCGAATGTAGGCCGTCTCTCCCGAGACGTGCCAGGAGCGCGGGTGGAATCGCTCGCACGGTCTTTTCGCGAAAAATCTTCCCACCGCTGCCACGACCTTCCCCGAACGCCCCGGAGGTGCGTCCTACATTGGACCACTCGCGGGTCGTCCCGCCAGATCATAAGGGTTTTTTCAGTCCCTCATTCACTCTAAACACATGTCCTCCAAGCACTTAGCGAAAATGCGCCTCGCAAGGCCATAAGGGTTTCATAAGGGTTTGGCCCAGGCGACATCGCCAGGCTGATAAGGTCTTTTTCAATTCCGTTTTCACCAGTTGAACGATGCAACCTCTTGTTTGGGAACGATTTGCAACTCGGCCTCTCCGAAATCTCACCGCGGCGCGATAAGCGGTGATAAGTCGCTCTCTACCGGCCCCGAATTGCTGTCCGTCAACTGCACTCAATCTTCTCTGCGCGCACCTGGGGCCTCCCCTTAAGACGCTCGTAACTTCCATTTTGTTTACTGAACAAAAGTTTCTTTTGTGCTTGGCGCGGGAACGGGAATTAGTAGCCAGCACACTCCGTGTGCTGGCATGTCCGCTCACGGAGTGAGCGGACTACTTTTCCCCAACAGCCGCTGCCACAGTTCCGGCAGGCGGAGCAGGGCGGCGATCCAGATCAGGACGAGAAATATGCTGGGGACAAGGATGGATTCTCGCTGCATCATGTGCGCGACGATGGCGCCGCCGAAGTACGAGGAGAGCAGGAGGGTTCCCGGGACGGCTGTGCGGGGGATCAGAAACAGTATGGTGCTGACCAACTCACCGATTCCGATGATCAGAATCCAGCCAAGCAGGGGGGAGTCCTTCATTTGCTTGACCATCTCCTCGGGTGGGAAGAACTTCATCCCCGCGCTCATGACGAGCGCCGCTCCCAAGAGGCCGCTGAGGACCCAGCCGGCGATGGACATGATTTTCTGGGACGACATGACAACCTTTCTGATGGTGCGTGCGGAAAAGGTGGGGAAAAATGGGGCAGACGCTTCGTCGCGAGCTGCGATCGCTAGGAATCATGGTACTCTGGCTCCGAGTCAGACTCATCGCCGTCGCTGACAATTCTCCCTTTTCGGCTGCTTCTCGTCTTGGGTTTTGCCTCCTGATTTACTCGATTTTCCAGTGGGCTTGGTGGCCTCCGGGAATCGGACGCGGTCCTTTCCCAACTTTTCGTTTCCATTGTCGGTATTCGCCGCGTGGACGCGGCGGCTAAGCTGGGACATACTGGGAACTACTGCACGTTTCTTTGCTCCGTCCCCGCGCAAACATGCCCACTGCTAGTTCTGCCCCCACCAAGCCCACCAAAGCCCCCGGCACCAACCTGCCGACTTACATTTTTGACACGCCCGACGACGTGGCCCGCCATGTGGCTCAGATTGTGGCGGGGGTTATTCGGGAACGGAACGCTCGCGGCCAACAGGCGGTGCTCGGCCTCCCAACCGGTTCCACGCCGGTGGGAGTTTATCGGGAACTGGCCCGGCTGCATCGCGAGGAAGGACTCGATTTTTCCCAGGTCATTACCTTCAACCTGGACGAGTATTTTGGTCTGGCCAACGACGCCTTGCAGAGCTATCACCGCTGGATGCACGAGCATTTCTTTCGGCATGTGAATGTCCCCCAGGAGAATATTCACATCCCCAACGGCGGGACGCCGCTGGAGGCCATCGAAGCCCACTGCCGCGAGTATGAGCAGGAAATCGAAAGGGCAGGGGGGATCGACATTCTGCTCCTCGGCATTGGCGGCAACGGGCACATCGGTTTCAACGAACCCTTCAGTCAGCGCGGCGGCCGCACCCGGCTGTGCGTTCTTGACCCAGTCACCCGGCGGTCGGCAGCCAGCGATTTCTTTTCGGAAGCCAATGTCCCCCAGCAAGCCATCACGATGGGGCTGGGAACCATTTTCGAAGCCCGCAAGATTCTGCTTCTCGCCCTGGGAGAGCACAAAGCCGACATCATTCGCGAAACCACGGAGGGCCCCGTTTCGCCGCGCGTACCCGCTTCTTACCTGCAAGAACATAGCGACGCCACCGTCATCGTCGACGCTGCTGCCGGACAAAGCCTGACCGCCAGCGTGACCCCTTGGGTGCTGGGGAAGGTGGAACTCACGGATGCGCTCATCAAGCGGGCCTGCATCTGGCTTTCCGAGAAGACCGGCAAGGCACTTCTCAAGCTCACCGACGACGATTTTCTTAATCACAATCTCCACCAGTTGCTCCGACATCATGGGCCGGCGCAGAAAATCGCGCACCGGGTCTTTCGCTGGCTGATGGATACCATCGAGTATCACCCCGCCGGCAAGGAGAAAAAGCGGATCATTTGCTTCAGCCCCCATCCGGACGACGACGTGATCAGCATGGGGGGGACGCTCATTCGCCTGGTCGAAGGTGGTCACGAAGCCCACATTGCCTATATGACCAGCGGCAACATTGCCGTGTTCGATCACGATGCCGCCCGCATCGCCGACCAGGTGACGGAATACAATCGGATGTTCGGCATTGATCAGGAGCGGAGCAAGCAAGTGGAATCGGCGGTGCTCGAATCACTCGCCCGCAAAACTCCCGGCCAACCGGACATCGAGCAGGTCCTCAAAATCAAGGGGCTCATCCGCTGGGGAGAAGCCAAAGCCGGGGCCTTCAAAGTCGGCTGCAAGGAGGAACATTTGCACTTCCTGGATCTGCCGTTCTACCGCACCGGCACGATCGCCAAAAAGCCGATCTGCAACGAAGACGTGCGGATCATTCGCGAACTGATCGAGCGGGTGGATCCGCAGCAGGTCTACGTCGCCGGAGACCTTTCCGATCCGCACGGAACCCACCGCGTCTGTGCCCAGGCCATCTTCCGCGCCCTGCTCGAAATCGAAGCCTCCCGCGGCAGTCGGCCGGAGACGCTGCTGTATCGCGGGGCGTGGCAGGAATATGACCTGCACG
>CAYUJE010000400.1:0-5168 GCA_964444865.1 uncultured Pirellulaceae bacterium
AAGCCTGTACCCATGAAAAACCCGGATGGTCCAGTATAGAAAGGGGGCGCGTTGTGGTCTGAAAATGAAGTCTGGGTGTCTCAAAAAGTGACTTGCGAATAGCTACGCCTGCACACCTTAATATACCACGTTTTTGCCGATTATTTAGTTGCTCAACTATTGCCGATGCAACACCAGGCGAAGTAAATACTCGTAATTCGATAGCCACCTTGACCGTGGATGCCAGGACACCAATTGAGTTCTTCCTCGCGGATTTGAATGACTGGGAAAGTATGCGGTTCAGCGCGCCTTGCGCCTCCTGATGGTGACGGAGGAGCCTACCTTGCCCCGCTTGCCATCGGCCGTCAGGGACAGTTTCGCTGCCGCGCGCTTCGTTTTGGCGACCGACTTGCCGCGCGCTTGGGGCGCACCGACCGCCGTCTTCTGCGGCTTGGCGGCACGCGATTTCTTCGCACGGGGGGTTTTGGGGGAAGAGTTTTTCGTGTGGTCAAGATCGATGCCGAACATCTCGCCCAGGTCGCTTCCCGCGAGCGAGTTGTCATCGCCGGAGTCGAGTGTGCGATCCAGATTGCCTTCGGCCACGGCCTGGCTAACCAACTCCAGTTGATCGACGTTGCGGAGCACAAACAGCAGCTCAGGCGACGCGTCGAGCCGGTTTCCCACTCCGTACAGCACGGCCGCCAAGTGCTTGCAAAGCCCGGCGGAGTCGGGACAACTGCACTTCATCTTGATTTCCTTGGGACGCGGAAACAGCCCGTCCGTGGGATGCGCGAGCCGCTGCATCACTCCCGCATCGAACCGTCCTTGCAGCAAGTCGATGAGCGAGGCGATGGACTGCGAGCACTCGGCCTTGAGCCGCGACCACGACGCCTTCGGCAACGTCTCGATGGAAATTGCAATCGTGTAAATGTGCGAGCCGCTGACAATCGCTTCGATCTTCCCCTTCTTGATCTGCAAGTCGATGATCGAGCCGTTGCGCGCATAGGTGCGGCCGCGGGGAAGACGATTGGAATAATCGCTGTACGCTTCGAGATTGTCGCACCAGGCCCGGCCCCAATACGTGGTCGCCATGGCTCGGCCGGAGATTTTTACCGGTGCGAGTTCACGGCCCTCTTTCTTCGCCACCTTGAGGGCGTGTTTGGCCGCATTGGCCCGCCGCTTGGCGACGGGAACGTAGGGGGCAAAGCCGCCATATCCATACCCCGATCCGCCTCGATACCACGACATGCCAAGACTCCCTTCTTCTTTTCGAGTACTCACCGGTGGCTAAATCGCCGCAGGATAATCAGCCTAACTCGCCAGCCTTCCGGCGTCCAAGAGGAGTTTACCAACTACTCTTCGGCTGTGGCGCGGCCGATGTCGAGTGAGACGAACCGCAATAGCTCCTCGTTGCTCAACTCCGTCAGCCGGATTTCTCCTTCCTCGCTTAGCAGTTGGTCGGCCACGGCCTGTTTACTGGTTAGCATTTCGTCGATCCGCTCCTCCACCGTCCCCCGGCAGACGAATTTGTGAACCAGGACATTGCGCTTCTGGCCGATGCGAAAGGCCCGATCGGTGGCTTGGTTTTCCACGGCCGGATTCCACCAGCGGTCAAAATGGATGACGTGCGACGCCGCCGTCAGGTTCAGCCCGCTGCCGCCCGCCTTGAGCGAGACGACGAAGAACGGCGGCCCCGCCTCGTCTTGAAAGGATCGCACGAGCTCGCCCCGCTTGCGGACGGGCGTCCCCCCGTGCAGGACCAGTCCAGCACGTCCGAACACGGTGGCCAGATAGTCGGCAAGCGGCTGCGTGAGCGATTGGAACTGCGTAAACACCAGAGCCTTCTCCTGCCGCTCAGCAATCGGCTCGCACAACATCGCCAGCCGCTCGAATTTGCCGCTCTGATCCGGCAAGAAGGCCGTACTCGCCAGGTACTGGTCCGGATGGTTGCAGATCTGTTTGAGCTGCATCAGGGTCGAAAGGACCAGGCCGCGGCGAGCGATACCGTCGGCGGTTCTAAGTCGCTCCGCCAATTCTTGGACGGCACGCTCGTACAGTGCAGCCTGCTTTTTCGACAACCCGCACTCGGTTCGCATTTCGGTCTTATCGGGCAGGTCGGGAACAATGGCCGGGTCGGTCTTCATCCGGCGCAAAATGTACGGCCGCACGAGCCGCCGCAGCGACCCGAAAGCCTGTGAGTTCTGCTGCTTGCTGAGCCGCTTCACGAACTGCTTGAACTGCGTGGCCGAGCCCAACAGGCCAGGACAGCAAAAATCGAACAGGGACCAGAGATCTCCCAGGTGGTTCTCCACCGGCGTGCCGGTCAGCACAATCCGTCCTGCTGCCGCGAGTTTTTTCACGCTCTTGGTTTGGGCCGAACCGGCATTCTTAATCGCCTGGGCTTCATCCAGCACGGCGAGCGACCATTGCGTCTTCGTCAGCCAGTCTTGTCGCCGCACCAGGCCGTAGGTCGTAATGACCAAATCAAATTTAGCCAGTTCGCGGAGGGGATCGGCCGCCACGCGGTCCAGTAGGTCCACAGTCGTTTCGCTCCGATGTGCGAAGAACACCGTTAAAGACGGCGCAAAGCGGGCCAGTTCCTGCCGCCAGTTGCCGATGAGCGAGGCTGGCACCACGAGCAGGCTTGGCCCGCGGCACTTGCCGCCGGCTGCGCGTTTGCGTTGTAACAGGAGATCGATAATCTGGATCGTCTTGCCCAGGCCCATGTCGTCGGCCAGGCAAGCCCCCAGCCGCAGCTCCAGCATGAACCACAGCCACCGCACACCGTCAGCTTGATACGGCCGCAACGTCGCTTTCAAATCGCGGCCCGGCTGAAGATCGTTGCTATTGCCGGGCCGGCGGAGACGTTCGAGTGTCCCCTTCAGCCAATCCCCCGCCGTGATGCGCGACCACGAGGCCACTTCCTCATCGACGGTTTCCTTGACGTTCAAGTCGGCCCCAGACAACAGCCGCATTCCCGCGATGAAGTCGATGCCGTTGGGATGCTCGGCGGCGACCAGCTTCCAATGGTCAAGGGCTTGCTGAAGTTTCGCTGGATCGACTTCGACCCATTTGCCCCGCAGCAGCACCAGCCCTTCAGTGCCAGCGAGCAGTTCGCGGCGCTCGTCGGCGGTCAACGTCTCGCCGTCGAGCGAAACGTCCACCTGAAAATCGAGTAACTCGTCCAGACCGAAGGCGCTCGCCGGCTCCCCACCGATGCTCACCTGCACTTGCGGTCGGGGACGATTGCGGTGGGACCACCAATCCGGGACACGCACGACGACGCCGGCAGCTTCGATGGCGGAGGACTCGCTGAGAAAACGGTAAGCTTGCCGAACGGTCCAGGCTTGGGGGGCAAAGAGGGACCTCTTGTCGAGCAGTTCTTTCGTCAAGGGGCTTAGCTCCGCTGCCCGGCGAACTGGCTCCAGGAGCGATTCGAGTTTTTGCTGGTCCTTGGCACCCGCATAGGTTTTGAGCGCCTCGGCCAGCGGCAGGTGTTGCAGCCTCGCCTGGCCCGATAGCTTGTGCGTATAGGTGGCCAGAAACGCAAATGGTCGCTCAGGGTTGCGTTTGTTCTCCGCCAAATGAAACGTCACACGGCCCAGCAAATGCCACAGCGGATTGACACTGCTTAGCCAAGCCGCTGGTCCCGCAGGGAACTCTGCCGCTCGGGCCACCGCCAATTCGCGGAGTTCGTTCCAGAGTGCCTCTAATAATTCAGCGTTCAAGTACTCCAGCCCACGCATCGGCGGAGCTTCGGCCGCCAGCAAGGCAAGCTCTTCATCGGCAGGCGCGGCGACCGACTGCCACTTCTGGAAAGCCCCTTCGCCCAGTTGGCAAACCGCTTGAAAGAACTGCCGAGCGAGCGATCTCCAAAACACGAGCGATGCCGGCAACTCCTGGGCGAACTCCCGCGACGCCAAGAGCAGCAAGCCCTCGGCGCTCGACTTGCCAAATGCCTCGGTCAGGGCCTCGGCCGCCTCACCCGAAACCTCAGGAAGGCTCTCGGGGTCGCGCACGATACGCAGATGGCCGCCAGGGGTAATAAGTAGACTGAAGCTCATGGCCGCGAGGATACTCGAAATTCCCTGGCCTGTGTCTTCTCACCCAGCGGTCTGAACTCTGCAGCCAAATTCGCTGTGTGTATCGGCTGACACGTAACGCGACCATTCTTCGTAGCCATCGTTCAGCAGCAAGAATGCCCGGTCAGCAGGCATCAGGCCGCCATAATGAGCAACCCAAGGCCCCGATGTTCGTGCCGGAGCACCCCGGCGACATTATTCCTAAGGCCATGCTTCACAACGCCTTACGCAGCGAATAATGCAGTTTAGGTATTAGAGCGGTTCTCGTCTGAGAACCGTTGCAATACCTTAATCGCGTTGTGACTTTTCCCGAACCAGAATTCATAGCCACATGAACGTTACGCCAGTTTTCACAAAGCCATTTTCTGGCGGCTTCCCGCGGGGAAACACCCGAGGTCAGCCGGACCGGGGTGATTTGAGAAAAGGACAAGTGTGTGAGAAGTGAGGAACGCGAAACGGTGGCAAACGGGGTTATGGGGAGCGCGATCGACCAGTAGGCAGGCAGAATATCGGGTCGGGGCCCTCTTAGGCTGCCCACCTGTACGACTTGAGCAGCCCGCCCAACTTTTGGTCGCAGCGGACCTTGGCGATAGAAATCGTAGCCGGCGGTTCGGTTTTGCGGCGTGGTTTGGCTTTCATCAGCAGTTGGTTGTCCTTCCCCTGATGGGGGCGAGACTGGTGGTAGTAACCCAGAAAGGTATTCAGGAGGGAGTCGAGGTGCTTGGCACCGAAGATGATGAAGTGGTCGAGCACCTCATTGCGCAGGGTCCTGATGAACCGCTCGACGTGGGCCTGCATCCGGTGGGCACGAAATGCTATCTTGACGATCTTAGCCCGCTGGCGGCGAAAAGTCTGATCCATCGCCCGGCTGAATTTCGTGTCCCGATCGTGGATAATGTATCGGACGGCCAGTCCGCTCCTGCGGGCTTGAGTCACCAACGATTCGGCCTGGGCCATGACCCAGGCTTCGTTCGGATGTTCGGTGGCCGGGGAGACGATGGCGCGCCGGGTATGGACATGCAAAAACGCAATCACGAATACTTCGCGGATCCCTTTCAAGGTCAACACTTTCTGGCTGAAGAAGTCCTTTTGCCACAGCGAAGAGGC
>CAYUJE010000401.1:0-5142 GCA_964444865.1 uncultured Pirellulaceae bacterium
ATCCGAAATTACGCAAATTCCCACGCGATGCAAATTCCTGCGGGAATTACGGTTAGAAAAAGGGTTAACGGCGTAGGGTGCCACCCGACCGCCGACAGCGCGTTTTTCAAGTGGACGATCGATCGCGGCGGCCCGGTCATCGCCACTGTTCGGCGTGATACAATCCGCCGATGGACACTGTTTACCTCGAAACGACGGTCGTCGGCAGCATTGCGGGGCGAATTCACCCCGATCCTGACATCGCATCACGCCAACACAAGACGCGGCGCTGGTGGGCGGCTGCCAAAGCCGCTTACGACATTGTCATCTCGCAACTTGTCCTCGACGAATGCGGAGCCGGTGACCCATCCGCCGCGAAAGAGCGAATCGACGAGGTCAACGGATTGTCTCGCTTGGATATTACGGGTGACGCGCGCAATCTGGCCAAGTCGTTGATGGTCGGTGGCGCGATTCCCCAATCCGAACCTCGTGACGCATTGCATGTGGCAATCGCTGCCGTGCATGGAGTACAATACCTGGTGACCTGGAACTTCAAGCACATTGCCAATGCGGCATTGCGGACGCGAATCAACGACGTGTGCCGCGACAATGGCTACGAACCTCCAGTCATCTGTACACCTGAAGAACTGATGGGAATGACCGATGACCCCAATCACACCGACTGAGGACATTCGAGCGGCTCGGCATAGGCTGGCGGCTCAATTCGACAATGACCTGGACCGCATTGTCGCTGATTTACGCCGGCAGCAACTTGAGTCCGGGCGCAAGTACATCACGCTTCCACCGCGTCGTCCCATTCACACTTCCACGACGAACAAAACGATGCATCCGAGCGGCGATGTCGGGCTCGTTGACAATGGAGGACCATCCGTCGCCGCCGGCTGATCGTAAATGTTCGTCCGCTAACCAAGCGTCGCGTGTTGGATACTGATGTGTCGCACAAGAACAAAAATCTGATCTGTGTTGATCGCTGGTCCAATCCTGAGACGGAAGCGATCTACACAACTCAGTTTCGAGACCAGCCGGATCTGCAGCGCCAACACGAAAACGGAGATCAATGTGGCGGTTGCTCGTTCTTCGCGGCGTTCAATGCGGATTGGGTACTACGACCGCTGCTGACTTCTGCCCCGCCCGGCTCGACTTGTGCAATCGGCGGATCGGGCTATATTTGCGTGAGATTTGTCTGAGATCTCAACCGGCAGGCGTGGTATTCGCAACCGGCAACCTCCTGCCGCCTTCAAGTGACCTTGGGAACCGCAGATGTCTGGCCCTTTCCGTGTCGGTGTGACTCGCGACTTTCTCAACCCCGAAGGAAAACTGGGGTTCGGCGATATTGGTCTCTCCTTGCTGGACGACGCTCCGGGGGTCGCGTGGGAGTTTCTGCCGGCCAACGAATCGGAATTATCCTCCGCCGCGATTCGGGATTACGATGCCCTGCTGGTCCTCGCTCCAAGAGTGAGCGCGGCTTCGCTGCAGGGCTGCGAGAGGCTGGCGGTCGTGGCGCGCTTCGGTGTCGGCTACGACAATGTGGACGTTGCCGCCTGCACGCAAAATGGCGTGCTGCTGACGATTACTCCCGAGGGGGTGCGGCGGCCGGTCGCGGTTTCCGCACTGGCGTTTCTGCTCGCCCTGTCGCACCAAATGTTTGTCAAGGACCGACTGACCCGCGAAGGACGCTGGGCCGAAAAACTCAATCACATGGGGATGGGGCTGACCGGCCGGACACTGGGTCTGGTGGGGTTCGGCAATATCGGCCGCGACATCTCCGCCATCACTCGGCCGCTGGACATGCGGCACGTGGCGCACGATCCCTTTGCCTCGCCTGGACAAGCGGCCGAATTGGGCGTGGAGCTTCTGCCCCTGGATGACCTGCTGCGGCAGGCGGACTTCGTCATCATTTGCTGCTCCCTGGTCCCCGAAACTCGCCACCTGATCAATGCAAAGCGGCTGGCGCTGATGAAGCCGACTTCGTATTTGATCAACGTCGCGCGGGGGCCGATCATCGATCAGGCCGCCCTCACGGCAGCGATGAAATCCCAATCCATTGCGGGAGCAGCCCTCGATGTGTTCGAGCAGGAGCCGATTGCCCTGGATGACCCGCTGTTGGTGCTCGACAACGTGATTCTCGCTCCGCATGCCATCTGCTGGACGGACGAATTATTTCTCGGCAACGGCCGCGCCGCGTGCCAATCGATCCTCGCGGTCGCCGCGGGACAGACTCCCACCCACATCGTCAACCGCCCCGTATTGGAAGTCCCCGCGCTGCGGGAAAAACTGGCAAAATACCGAGCCGCTACTCGAACTGAGGAAATGGAATGAAACCGAATCAGGTGAAGGCCAAAGTGCTGGCCGGCAAAGTTTCGATTGGCACTTTTGTCTTCGAATTCAATTCGACGGGCATCGGGCGGATTGCGGCGGAAGGGGGAGCCGAGTTCGCGATCTTCGACATGGAGCACACCGGCTGGAGCATCGAGACCATCCGTATGCTCATTGCCTCCAGCCGCGGGACCGAAATGATTCCGATGGTACGCGTGCCGGCCACGGAATACCACTTCATCGCGCGGGCGCTGGATATGGGGGCGATGGGAATTATGGTCCCCATGGTGGAATCTGCCGAGCAAGCTCAAAAAATCGTGACCGCCGCGAAGTATCCCCCGCTCGGCCGCCGCGGAGCCGCCTTCACGATTTCGCACGACGATTACACGGGGGGCGATATCGTCTCCAAAATCCAGACGGCCAACAGCGAAACATTACTGTTTGCCCAAATCGAAACCGCCGATGGCGTGGCCAATGTGCGAGAGATCGCAGCCGTCGAAGGGATTGATGTGCTGTGGATCGGCCATTTCGACCTTTCCAATTCGCTGGGGATTCCTGGCCAGTTTGAACATCCGAAATTCCGGGCAGCGCTCGATTCGGTGCTGGCCGCCTGCCGCGAATTCAACAAAGTTCCCGGCTTCCTGGCGGGGGATGTGCCGGCCGGCAAGGCGCTGCTTGATCAGGGTTTTCGGATGCTGGCCTATGGCGGCGACCTGTGGCTGTATCAAGCGGCGTTGCGGCAGGGGATTGAGGCCTTGAAGTCCCACGGCAGCCGCTAATGGCGCCGCGACTTGAAGTGGCGAGCTGACATCGTGCCGTTGATTGAACCGATCTGAGATCTCAGATATACTTCGTCGGTCCGCCCGGAAGGCCAAACGGGGCCCTGTCGCCAGTTCCTCTCGACCCGAGTACCGCCCGTGACCATTGCCATCGCCGAAAAAGGCCTGTTGAAAGACAGGGCCTATGCGAAAATCAAACAGTACATCCAGCAGAGCCGGTTTTCGCCGGGGGCTTTTCTCTCGGAACGGCAATTGGCTGGCCTGCTGGGGATGAGCAAGACGCCGATCAAGGCGGCCTTGGAGCGATTGGAGGCGGAAGGCTTCGTGGCCGTCTCGCCGCAGCAAGGAATTGTGGTTCGCGACCTGTCGGTTCACGAAATAGCAGACCAGTTCGAGATTCGTCTGGCGCTCGAATCCTTCGTGCTCCGGAGTATGGCTGGGAAGCTTGACGGCCCCCAGACGGCGCGTGTTCGCAACAATCTGTGTCAGCAGCAACAGGCGGCCAACGAGGTCGATCTGGCAAAGGCGGTCGAGCTCGATGCTGAGTTTCACGCCTTGTTTTGCGAGTTTCTCGGCAATCGGGAAATTCTCCGCGTGATGCTGCAATTGCGGGAGAAAATGCACCGAGTGGTAACTCGCGTTTTTGAAAAGACCCCCGAGCGATTGCAGGCGGGATACCAAGAACATTGCGGCATTGCGCAGGCCGTTTTCCGGGGAGATGCGGAGCGAGCGGCGACCGCCCTCGAGGAACATTTGAACTATGGCAAGCAATTACTGCTGTCGCCCCGTCGTTAAGACGCTCGGCGGCTGTTTGATCATTCTGATGTTTGCGGCGTCGGCTTGCGCAGCCGATCCGGCACCGGCGTTTTTTCGCGGGCTGAATCTGAACGGTCCCGCCGTAACGATTGACGGCAATCCGTGGGAAGGGAGCGACTCGAAGCACTACGTTTGCAAGGACAATGCTTTCGAGAACCAGAAAGTGACGCTGGTCCCCGCGACGGACCCTGACCGGGCCAAGATGCTCCGCAGCAGCCGCTGGGGAGGCAACCGGGTCGAATTGACGGACATCCCCGAGGGGACGTTCACGCTGTTTTTGTATGTCTGGGAAGACAATGATCCGGAGACCTATTCGATTGCCGTCAACGGGCAACAGGTCGAAGCCCGCTACAACAGCGGAACCGCCGGACATTGGGAGCGGCTCGGACCGTGGTACACGGCGGCGAAGGACGGCAAGATTGTGCTCACCAGCCAAGGCGGAGCCGCTAACTTTTCGGGCCTGGAAATTTGGCGTGGGCGGCACGACGGCATCGCTGCTCCCCTCAGCGACGAAGACCTGGCTTTCTTTGAGAAACGAATTCGCCCGCTGCTCGCGCAGAAGTGTTATGAGTGCCATAGCGCTGAGTCGAAGGAGCTTCAAGGGGAACTGCTGGTCGATTCCCGCGCGACCATTCGTCGCGGTGGGACCATGGGCCCGGCCGTGGTGCCGGGGGATGTCGAAAAGAGCCTGCTGATTCAGGCCGTCCGCTTTGAGAATGCCGACCTGCAGATGCCCCCCGACAAGAAGCTGTCGGACGAGGAAATCGCCGACCTGCAGCGCTGGGTCAAAATCGGCGCGCCCGATCCGCGCTCAACCGCCACCAAGCACCTTGGCAAGCAGATCGACGTGGCAGTCGCCCGCCAGTTCTGGTCGCTGAAGCCGATCACCTCTCCCGCCGTTCCGCCGGTCAAAGATGCCGCCTGGCCGCGTGGCGACATCGATCGATTCATTCTGGCCAAACTGGAGGAGCAGGGACTCCATCCCGCCGCGGATGCCGACAAGCGGACGTTGATTCGCCGCGCTACCTTCGATTTGACCGGCTTGCCGCCGACCCCCGAGGAGATAACCGCCTTTCTGGCCGACAAGTCCGACGATGCTTTTGCCAAAGTCGTCACTCGACTGCTCGATTCGCCCCGCTATGGCGAGCGCTGGGGCCGGCATTGGCTGGATGTCGTCCGCTATGCCGATTCCGCCGGCGACAACTCCGACTATCCCATTCCCCAGATGCAC
>CAYUJE010000402.1:0-2397 GCA_964444865.1 uncultured Pirellulaceae bacterium
TGTTGTTAATGGATTGTTAACATCAATTAGTTGGGATATCATTACAGGTAAACCAACTACAGTTGCTGGGTTTGGTATTACAGATGCTCAAGTAACTTCTGAGAAAAACAACGCTAACGGTTATGCTGGTCTTAATGCCGTAAGTAGAACAACTCGTGGTGTGGATAGCACTGACGATGTTATCATAGACAGTGCCACAGATGGCTTGGTCTTGCGTGATACTCAGGGAACTCCACACTATTGGAGAGTTAGAGTAAATAATGCAGGTGTGTTAGTTATAACAGACTTAGGCACAACTAAGCCTTAAGGAGATATAAATGGGTGATGACGGTAATAGCGGATTTGATGGCGGTAGTTATGGCGGAGGTCTTGGGGACGTTGGCGGCTTAGGTGGCGGTGGTGGCCTTTCTACTGGAGACATTGGCGATGTTAGTGGTTACGGGGACGCTAACTTCGGAGGTGAGTCTGGCCTAGACGTTGGTTTTGGCTCTGGTTTTGGTAATTATGGTAGTCTTAGTGGGCTCAATGATTTTGGTTTATCAAATCCTGATGGAGTCGGTGCTCCTGACATGGGGGGTTCTTTTGGAACCTCTGATTTTTCAGGAATGTCTGAACCTGGATTTCTAGACCAACTAGGCCGTCTTCTTCAAAATCCTTTTACAAAAGCAGGGCTTAGTTTAGCAGCTCGGTCAAATCCAACGTTAGCTTTTGCCAACCAAGTGCTAGGCACAGCTCAACGTGGGGTACAGGCTGGTCAAACAAACTCTCGTGCTCAAGGTATTGCAAATACAATTGGTCCCGGATTAGTTGCTGGCGCAACTGCTCTTGCCGGTCCTTTTGGGGGGGCTTTAGCGGGATGGGGTGTTAATCAACTAGGAAAATCAGATATGGGACAAGCATACTCAGGACCTGTTGGTCAGCAACAAGCTGGTGAAATGGGCGGACAAGGACTAAGCTTAGGTACAGGTATGGGTCTTGGTCTTGCTTCTTTATATCAAAATTATAAAAACAATAAAGAATCTGGTGGTCAACTAAGTAGCTTACAAAATATGTATGGGCAGAATAGTCCTTACTCACAGGCTCTACGTCAGCAACTTGAGCGTCGAGATGCTGCCAGTGGCCGTAGAAGTCAATATGGCCCTCGTGAAGTAGAGCTACAAGCACAGCTAGCCCAAATGGCTAGCCGCAATGCTCCTGCTATTAATCAATTGCTACAAATGCGTAATCAACAACGCGGCCAAAACCTAGGACAACTTGCTGGAATCTATCAGCAGATGGGCGGTATGCGTGGTATCCAGGGTGGTTTACAAGGCTTGTATAGCGACATTGGTGGTATGTTTAATGGTATGGGCCAATATGATGATAGCGGTTATGGTATAGGTAACACCTTTGATACTGGTAGTTTTAACGATGTTATGCCTGATACATGGGGAGGCTAAATGCTTCAAGAAAACTTTCCTGATTTAACACAGCTTTACGGCCAAGGACCTCTTGCTGGCTACATGGGCGGACAGCAAATTGACCAAGCCCGTAAGAGCCAGCAGATTAATCAACAAGGTGCTTTACAAGACATGTATCAAAAGGAACAAATGCTTCCTGTTGATATGGCTAATAGACAAGCACAGGCTAATAATTACAATGCATCTTCTACACGTATGGGAGAAGAGACTAAGAAACTCTCTCGTGAGAACAAGATGAAAGATGCTACCTATGAACAAGACTACCAAGCAGAATTAAAGCGGCTAGCTCGTGAAGCTACAGAAGATGATCTTAAATCAATGAAAGCTGAAACTGAGGGATTGCTCTATCATCCTGAAGCTAATGTAAGGGAACTTGGGCAATATTTTGTTAAGTTTTCTAAAGACGTTATTGCGGAACGGGAAAAGCAGAATAACATGGCTGCTCGTCAGCTTGAAGTGGAAGAGGCTCGTGGGGCTAACCAAAGGGCAACTATTGCAGCCCGGCCTGCTGCTGGAAGTGCTCTAAAACCCATGACTCTCTCTCAATGGGAAGCATCTCTTCGTCAAAAAGCCCTAGAAGGCGATGAAACAGCTATGCAGGCCCTAGCCCAGCTTGAGGAGGATAAACGCCTCAAAGCGGCTGCTGGTGCCCTTGTAGGGGATAGTCGTACAAGAGAGCTTCTTGGCACCGAAAAAACAGGCCCAGATCGCAGTAGTACAGGTAAAACAACAGAAAAACAAGTTACTCCAGGTAACTACGAAAAAGGCAAGCAATATAAAGGCCGTACAGGTACTTATGAATACATTGGTGGTGATCCTGCTGATAAAGCTTCCTGGAAGAAAGTAGACTAATGCTACCTTTTGAGGATAAACTTCCTTTTGAATCCCTTCCTTTTGAAGAGGAAGAAGTTGCAACACGTCCTAAAATTCCAACTGC
>CAYUJE010000402.1:2497-5086 GCA_964444865.1 uncultured Pirellulaceae bacterium
AATCCCTTCCTTTTGAAGAGGAAGAAGTTGCAACACGTCCTAAAATTCCAACTGCACCTAATGATGTGCAAATGGAAAATGTTCCTACAAAGAAAAAGCTTACTCAAGAGGAAATGAATGCTGCTGTTGTAGGAGGCATTAAAGGTATTGGTGAAACTGCTCTATCTTTAGGAACAGGTGTGCTTGCTCCTATCCTTGCTCCTGCTTCTATGGCAGGGCGGGGCGTCATGAGCAAAATACTTCCTGATAAGGTAGCCCCTTCCCGTTCTTATGGGGACACAATTGATGATTTAACTTATGCTCCTAAAGGTGAAGTAGGCAGTAAGTATGTAGGTTCTATTGGTGCTGCACTACAAGCATTTCCTCCTGTTGGTGCTTATGTAAATGCTCCAGGTTTAATTAGACAAGCTAGGGGTAGGCCAGGGTCTATCAATGAGCCTGCTCCTATTCCTCCAAAGGCTGTTGAGCAACCTAAAACACTTGTTGAAAACCTTCCACAAGAAACCAGAGACACGCAGGCATTCCTAAATCGTCTTCCCTTTGAAGAAGAGGCATTTACTCGTGGCGACTTGTCTACACAAGAAGCCCTGCCGTTTACTTCTAGTGTAGAAGATGTAGCAGCTAGCCGTGCAGCAGGTAGCCCACAAATGGATATGTTTGTACAGGAAAATGCTCTACAAAAAAGCTTTGATCCATACCAAGAAGGTCTACAGAAACAAGCGGATCAAGAAAGAATGAATCTTGAAAAGGTTGCTGAAGAAGGTAGGAAACAACAACAGATAGACGAAGCGTTTGTACAACGTCAAGAACAACTGAAACAAGACGATTTATTTGCTAAACAAGATGAAGTGACCCAACGTCTAGATCGCATGGAACAACAGATGATGGAGCAACAGCGTCCATCTACAATGCGGCGCAACGAACTTGGTGCCATTGATTTTGACGCTGTACAAAAGGGTCTTGCTAAACTTACAGGAATGAGAATTCAAACTGAAGATGGTATTGGTAAAGTTGTAGATCATAAAGTTGTTTTAATTAAAGACCAAGCTAAGTTAAAAGCTAAGTTAGATGAACTGCATGGGCAAGCTTTTAAAGAGTTTATGTCTAGTGATATTGCTAATGGTATGGATGGTTTTTCTAATGCTTCTGAAAAAGCTAGATGGCTACAAAGTAATTTTATTAAAAATGAATGGTCAAAAGAAACACCAACACAACCAACTGGTCGTTATATTGTAGAATATCCAGATGGTAAACTTAAAAGCGTTTTTGGTAGTGATATTAAAAATGTATTAGATGGTCCAAAGCGGCTCGAAAGAGGCGCAATTGACATTAAAGCTGTACAAGAAGCCATTGGTAAGTTTAAAGCTGGTGCTAATACCCAAGGTGACTTGCTACATTCATTCAAAGGCACATTCACTGACAATGAAATGGCTAAAGTTTACACAGCCATTAACGACCCCAATGGCCGTGAGACAGTAACTTTTATTTCTCCCTCTCAGTTCCATAGCCTTGCCCGTGGCCGTACCCCCTCTGATATTAAAGAATGGGGTCCAAAACTCTATCCTGAAATCAACCAAGGACTAGATAGCAAAGGTGGATTATGGGACATGCCTTTCCTACGTATTGGTAAGGATGGTGTGGTACAAGCCCATGAGGGCCGTCACCGTATGGATATGTTTAAGGATCGTGGTGTAGAGCTTGTGCCTGTCCGCCTAAGAGCGGATGGGTTCAAGTGGAACGAACACACTCCTGCCAAACTGTTTGCTGAAGACAGTAAGGATGTTTCTCCACAGCTTCGTGAAATGTTCTCACAGCCTATGCCTGCCATAATGGCACGTAAGGCCAATGAGAAGAAATACATGATGAATGGACAGCGTGGTGTACTTGACATAAACGCTATGTCTGAAGCATTCTCTAAACTTAGTAAAATTGGTAAAGATGATCCAGGAGTTATAGCTGCTAGTAAAGAAATAGCTAAAGACAATACTCGCGCTGTTGTTTACGACATTCCTGGTCTAGAGCCTTTCCGGCCAACTTTCAATAGTCCTGAGAAAGTCCTTGCTGCATTAGATGATCCTAAGTATAAAGACTTATCTGCCACACAAAAGTTTACAGCTAAGACAGTTAAGCCTGGAATCCGTACTGTACGTGTATCTAACAACAATCCTTTGGTGGCCTTTGCTGAAACTGCCATTAGTCGTGCTACTAATGCAGCAGAGAATGATGCACGAGTATTCATTACTAATAAGGACGCAATTGGCCCTATCTGGCAAAAATTAAAAAAAGATGAGCGTGTCCAGATTCATCGTCTTCTAAAACAAGGTGACACTGAGATGCGGAACTTTACTCCAGAAGAACTAGCAGAAGCAGGTTATACTCCTAAGCAAATTGCTTTCATGGAAAAGTATTATGCTATGGAGAAACATAAGTTAGATGTGATGAATGAGGCCCGTCTAGAAGTTGGTATGGAGCCTGTTAAACCACGTCCAGGACATTTTCCTGGTTTATTTACAGGAGACTTCTATAGCCTAGCGATTGAAGATGGTAAGGTAGTTGGTTTCGTAGGAACTAACACACGTTGGGGCAATA
>CAYUJE010000403.1:0-5084 GCA_964444865.1 uncultured Pirellulaceae bacterium
CTTGTTGGGCCACGCGGACATCCTCGGCCTTCTTGTTCCGATTCAGCATCAATGCCAGGCCGCAACAACCCGCGCCAATCATCAGCAGCGGCGTTGTCGGCAGGCTGGTAAAGACCAGGATGCCGAGAAAGCCCGCAGCCACCACCAATGCTCGCGGATTGCTAAAAAGCTGACTGAGGAATTGCAGCGGCAGATTGGATTTCTGCGTACTGCGGGTGGTTATCAAACCAGCAGCCAACGAAATCAGAAATGCCGGAACCTGGCTGACCAGTCCGTCTCCAATCGAAAGCTTGGTGAAGACTTCCGCCGCCGTGGCAAAATCCATCCCTTGCTGAAACACACCAATTACAAAGCCGCCAATGACGTTGATAATCGTGATGATGATGCCGGCAATCGCATCGCCGCGGACGAATTTGCTGGCACCATCCATGGCCCCGTAGAAATCGGCTTGCTGAGTGATTTCCTCGCGACGTCGCTGGGCCTCTTTCTCATCAATGATTCCGGCATTCAGGTCCGCATCAATGGCCATCTGCCGGCCAGGCATGCCGTCCAAGGCAAAACGGGCGGCAACTTCGCTGATGCGAGTGGCACCCTTGGTAATCACCACGAACTGAATCACGATGATAATGACAAAAATGATAATCCCCACGACCACTTGATCGCCGGCCACAAACTCGCCGAAGCTCTTGATCACTCCGCCGGCCGCGTACAGACCATCTTTACCACCATGCGTCAGAATCAGCCTCGTCGAGGCGACGTTCAGCACCAGGCGTGCCAGCGTTGTCGCCAAAAGCAGCGACGGAAAGATGTTGAATTCCAGCGGCGTGCGGACATAGATGGTCGTGAGCAGCACGATGACGGAAATCGTGACGTTGGATGCCAGGAGAACGTCCAGCAAATAGGGAGGCATCGGCACCAGAATTACCAGAATACTGGTAATCAGGCCGATGGGGAGAATCAGGTCTTGCCAGCGTGAAAGGCGTTCCATAGCTGCGGACGCGCCCGCCGGGGGCACGTCGAATCGGTCACCAGTGAGAACTGAGGTCGAGAAGAGGGGGGGAGAGTATCGCAAGCTCTTGAGGCGGGCAAGGCGGAAATACGCCATTTTTTGGCCCAAAATCCTCAAAAACAGCTCTTGCGGAATTGTCCCCGTTTGTCTATTCCTCGCCATCCCTTCCCCAGGAATTCAGCAGGTCCTTTGCCGGCCTGATATCGCATGCGTCTTGGCATCATGCTCCCGAATTGGATCGGCGACCTGGCAATGGCAACGCCGGCTTTGCGGGCGCTGCGCAAGCACTTGCCGAATGCGGAACTGGTTGGCCTGGTGCGACCCTATGCCGCGGTGGTGCTCAAGGGTACGACCTGGCTGGACCGGCTGATTCCGTGGGAGCATCGTGGGTGGAGGTCCGTTCCAGGCAACTTCGGCACCGCCTGGCGGGCCCACAGGCAGCATTTTGATGCGTTTCTGCTGATGCGTCGTTCCTATACAGCGGCGATGGTGGCCCGTGCTAGCGGCGCCACAAAAATTGTTGGGTATGAGCGTTTTGGAAGAAACTGGCTGCTGAGCGATGTACTGCCGCTTCCCCGAAGCAACGGCAAATTAGTCCCCGTCTCGGCAGTGGACTTTTATCTAAATCTCGCCTACGAGTTCGGCTGCCCGACCGAATCGCGGCACCTCGAACTTTGTACAACGCCCCAGGAAGAAGCCGCGGCAGACCTCATCTGGAAGGAACTGCATCTTCCCCAGGGCCAGCCGGTGATGATGCTGAACACGGGGAGTGCCGGTTCCAGCGCCCGACATTGGCCGATCGAACATGGCGCGGCCCTCGCCCGCAAAGTTGCCACCGAACTCGGCTTGCATGTGGTCATTAATTGCGGCCCCGCCGAACGAGCGGCTGCCGAAGAGATGGTGCTTCTGGCCAATCATCGTCAGGTGAAAAGCCTCGCCCATCTTCCTCCGCCACTTCGCGGAATTGGCCCCAGCAAAGCCCTCATCAGGCGCATGCGTCTGATGGTCTCCACAGATAGTGGGCCAAGGCATCTGGCCGTGGCGCTGGGAGTGCCAACGATTACTTTGTCCGGCCCCATTGATCCCGCGTGGTCGCACAACTATCAGCCCGATGGAATTACTTTGAAGATGGACCTCCCATGTGCGCCCTGTGGAGAGCGAGTCTGTCCCCTCAAGCATCACAAGTGCATGCAGGATCTCTCCGTGGTCAACGTCTATTCCGCGGTTCGGCGCAAGCTGGCAGCAGTCCCTTCTCGGATTGCCGCGTAAGTCTCGGTAAACTACTTGCCTAGCGACTTGGCCACATCAGTCCGGTAAGCCGCCACGCCGGGCCAGAGGCCGACGATGATGGCCAGCAAGACCAACCCGGGAACGAGCGTCCATTCCATGGGGATGACGAACCGTTCGGCAATTCCACCTTCCATGCCGAACCATTTGAGCGGCTCGTAGAAGGGGTCGCCCCAAAAGTTCAGGCCGACGTTGACGCCGGTTCGCTCTTCAACAATCGGGCTGGCGATTAAACACATCAGATGCCCAAACGCCCAGCCGAGAAATCCGCCGCCGAGTGACAGCAGCGTCGACTCGAGCAGGATGATGGTCATCACGGTGCTGCGCCCCGCACCGAGCGCCCGCATGATGGCAATCTCTTGGCGGCGTTCGCTCATGGAGTTGTAGATGCTGACCAGAATGCTCACACCGCTGACGACGCAAATCATGCTGGTCAGCACCAGGAACATGTTCCGAATCGGATCGATGATGAAGCTAAACATCTGCTCGATCACGCCAATCGGCATGACTGCTTGCGCCTCTTTTCCTTTATTAACAGCCTTATCCATATCCATCGCGGCTTTCAGAGGCGTTTTGAGGAGCAGGGCGGTTATTTTCCGCTGCTCCACGGCGAGCGGCTCTTGCTGGGGAGAAGTCTCGCGAGCGGTCTTTCGAGCAAGATATTCCTTCCAGGCTTTTTCCTGGGCTTCGGGAGTCGGAAGTTTGCCAATGGCCTTCATTTCCTCATCGTCTGCTTTTTTCTGGCTTTCCTCATCCACCGGCTCCGAGTGTCCTTCCATCAAATAGAAGCCTTCCATGTTGATGAAAACGGCCCGGTCATTCGGCGTGCCGGAGGGCTTGAGAATGCCGACCACCGTGAATGTGCTGGCGTGGGCCCCTCCTCCTTGATAGCCGTGGCTGGGAGAGAATTGGTGCCCCAGTTCGATCTTGAGTTCGCGGGCCACTGCCGAGCCGACGACCGCCTCAAAATAGGTGTGCTCCTGGTCAAACGCATGGAAGTTGCGTCCCTGAGCGAATTCAAACTTCTTCTGGTTCTCAATGTCGTAGACCAGCGTGTCGAAAAGCTCGGTGTTCGTGGCAACGACCCGAAAACGGTCATAAAAGTCGCCGAGGCAGATGGGAATCGAAAATTCCGTCAGATGGGCATACATACCAGGCCGGTCCAAATCGGCGCGGAGAGCATCCTGTTTCTCGACGACAGGTTCCAGCATTTCTTCCGCCAGGAAGTCAAGCGACCCGCTGAGTGCCGTGAGCTGCCGAATCTCGCTCGCAATCGTGTTGGCCTCGTGGCTCCGGTAGGCGAACGAGTGAACCATCTGCTTGTCGCGCTCTTCGCGCGACATGAATTCCAAGTGGTAGTTGCCGGAAACCGGATAGAGCGGCTGGGAAAGGTAATAGACCGAGCTGAGCGTCAGTTGCTCCCGCCCACCTCCCTTGCCGCCGATAATCAGGTTGTATCCCAGGCTGGCATTGTTGCGAAAACTACGATCGACCACGCCGTGAATCGAAAGGACCGCCACCACGAGCGTCACCCCCAGCGACATCGAGAACATCGTGAGCAGCGAAGCCACTCCGCGTTGACGGATGCTGCGGTAGGCGATTTGGAGGAGGTCGAGGAAATACATGGGAATAACTAAATCCTAATGACTAATGTCTAATGTCCGGTGACCAATCATTAGTCATTAGACATTAGGATTTAGTCATTTCACCTTGTTGATTTCTTCCAACTTATCCACTCGCTCAAACTGCCCGGCGACTTCGGTCGAGTGGGTGACGAGGACGAGGGAAACTCCTTCTTCGCGACACGTTTCGCGAATCAGGTCGATGATGTTCTGTTGGTTGCGAGGGTCGATGTTGGCAGTCGGTTCGTCGGCGAGGAGGATGCTGGGTTTGTTAGCCAGTGCCCTGGCCACCGCCACCCGTTGTTGTTCGCCGACGGAGAGGGCGGCCGGCTTGTGCGTTTTGCGGTGGGCCAGGCCGACCCGCGAGATGAGATGCTCCGCCCGTTGGCGGTCTTTGTGGCCGCGCGCGAAGGTCATCCCCAGCATCACGTTTTCCAGAGCCGAGAAGCCGGGGAGCAGATTAAAAGTCTGAAAGACATAGCCCAGTTTCTCCGCCCGCACCCGATCGACGCCCGCTTCGGACATGCCGGCGATATCGACGTTATCAATCAAAATCTTTCCCGTGTCCGCCTTGCTGATCCCCGCGATGGTATGCAGCAGCGTCGTTTTCCCGCAGCCGCTGCGACCGACCAGCACCATCTGCTCCCCCTCTTTCACCACAAAATGCGGAATATCAAGAATCGGCAGCCGCCCGCCATTGGGCTCCTGGAAGGACTTCTTGACTTCGCGGAGTTCGAGCATGTGGGGCGGGGGCTGGAGGTTAAGGGCTGGGGACTAGGGAGGACATAGTATACGCATCCAGGAGGTTCATCGTTCAGCAGCTAAGAGACGGGGCAGGAACTCTTCCCTAGCCCCCAGCCCCTAGTCCCTAGTCCCTAGTCCCGACTCCTCATCGCCCTGGCAATATCCCGCTTTGCGTCTGCCTTCTTCAGCGTTTCCCGCTTGTCGTGCAGCTTTTTGCCTTTGCACAGGCCGAGCAGAATCTTGGCGACGCCGCGGCTGGTGAAGTAGACCTTGAGCGGAATCAGCGTCAGCCCTTTTTCGTGGGCCAGGGCAGCAAACTTGCGAACCTCGGCCTGCTTCATCAGCAGCTTGCGGGGCCGCTTGGGAGCATGGTTCCAAATGGTGGCCTGCGGATACTCGGCAATGTCCGCCCCCACCAGCCA
>CAYUJE010000404.1:0-5062 GCA_964444865.1 uncultured Pirellulaceae bacterium
CGAAGTCTGCAGCGGATGGACAGCCCACAGCAGGGCAGCCGCAAAGGCCAGCCAGATTGGACTGATGGCGAATGTGTTGCGGCCCTCGCGGCTCAGTATCGCGCGGACCAGCAGGAACAGCACCACCGCAGCGGCGGCGTGAATGCCGATGTTCACGGCGTGATAGCCGAAGACACCGTTTCCATGCACGGCGTAGTCGAGTTGCAGGCTGTAGTAGCCGAGCGGACGGCGAGCACTGGACAGGGACCAGAGGGTGCGAATGGCCGGGTTGTCTCGAATCCAGTAAACGTCATCGAACATGTACGGCGTCGTCAGGCCGTTGGCGAAGACGCACGCAACGATGACGACCAGGATCACGCAGGCATCGCGTACGCTCAGGTTCGCAGTTCGAGGTTCAAGGTTCAAAGTTGAAGAGGCCATATGCAGCTCCTAACCTTGAACTTTGAACTTGGAACCTTGAACCTTCGCCGCTGCCGCGACCTCGCGTTTGGCGGCATCCGCGTAGGCCGGAGCGGCATCGCCGCGCGAAGTTGCTTCCGCCGCCTGAGGCAGCGGCGGAGTTTCGACAAGGGGCAAATTGGCCGCGAGTGAGCCGGTACAAAGCGGCTCCTGCGGCACGTTTCGCAGGTCTTCTCCAATCGCCGACAGCAGGATTTGAAAGCCCAGGATGATGAGCATCGCCGGAATGACCACCGTCCCCGTGGGCGCGGCAGCTCCAATGCTGCTATAGGCCAGCCAGTTCCAGCCGCCGTAGCCGATGCCGACGGCGAGAAACAGGAAGGCTGCGATCAGATACAGACTCTCCATCGAGAAGTCGTAGATATAGTTCTTCAGCAGCATCCGCCGGGCGAAGCTGTAAGCCAGTTTGGGAGGAAATTCCAGCAGCACGCGGCTGATGGAAAGGCTGGAGCGCTCGCCGGCATAGCGGGCCGGCATCGGCACGTCCTTCACCACCGCCCCCAGCAGATAGAGCCGCGAGAGCATCGAAGTCTCGAAGAAGTAGGAGCGATGAATTTTGTCGAGCGGCAAGGCGGCCAGAATCTCGCCGCGAATGGCCACGAATCCGTTGCACGGATCAAAGCAATTCCAATAGCCGACCGCCGCTTTGGTAAGAAAAGAGAGCCCCATGTTTCCCGCTCGCCTGAGCGGCGGCATTTGGGAGAGAGCCCGAAAATCGTGAAAGCGGTTTCCCTTGGCGTAGTCAGCCTCGCCGCTGATGAGCGGCCGCAGCAGGTTCACCAGATGGTCGGGATTCATTTGCCCGTCCCCATCCAGCTTTACCACAATCTGGGCTTCCAGTTCCAGAGCCTTCCTGAACCCCGTCACCATCGCGCCGCCGACTCCCTGGTTTCGCTCGTGCCGAATCAGCACAATCCGCGGGTCTTCCTTGGCCAGTTCCTCGACAACCTCGGCGGTCTTATCACGGCCGCAGTCTTCCACCACGATGATGAACCGCAACCACGGCGGCAGCGAGCGGAGGACGCGGGCGATGTTCGCCTCTTCGTTATAAGCGGGGATCACCGCCGCAATGCGATAATCGCGCAAGGGGAGCGGCGAGCGGGCGAGTGCCTGCGAATAGGCGTTATTGGGGAAATCGAATGCCATCGAAAGCGGCTGCCGGAAGAGTCCCTGGGAGACGAGAATTCGCCTCGCAAATTTGAGACTAATTGCTGAACGGTTTGTTTCAATCCTGAAACAGGGGCCTGGGCCGCGAAGAGTCGTTACGAGCTATAGCGCATGCAGGTTGCAACGGACGGACGGATTGTGAGGGGACACCAGCCTGACGCGCAAGCGAAGGAAAGCGTCGATTGCCGGTGGAGGCCTGTCCTTCGCTTGCGCTTCAGGCTGGTGTCACAAACCCTACATCCACTCTTTAATCGGCTCACCTTCGATGAGCCGAATGGGGCGGCCGTCCTGGGCGTTGGCGATGAGATCGATCGGGATGCCGAGCTTGGCATAGACCGTGGCGGCCAGGTTGCTGGAGTTGTATTCGTCCTTGGTGACGAAGCCCCCCTCGTCGTCCGTCGCCCCCAGGACATGTCCGCCGGGAACTCCGGCACCCGCCATGATGGCAAAGCCGGTGCTGGCCCAGTGATCGCGACCGCTGGCGGAGTTGATTTTCGGCGTCCGGCCGAAGTCGGTGAACCAGCAGACGAGCGTGCTGGCGAGCAGGCCCCGCTGTTCCAGGTCGGCCAGAAGTTGCGGCAGGGCTTTATCCACCGGCGGGATGCGGCTGTTCTTGAGCGACTTGAAGTTGTCGGCGTGCGTATCCCAGCCGCCGTCGGTGACGGTGACGAAGCGGACTCCCGCCTCAATCAGTCGGCGGGCGAGGAGGCAGCTTTGGCCGAACTTGTTGCGGCCGTATCCTTCGCGGAGCTTCGCGTCTTCCTTTTCGATCTCGAAGGCCCCCTTAGTCTCCGGGGCGGTGATCATGTTGAGAGCCGTCTTGTAGTTCTCGTCGAGGGCGGCGAAGGCGGCCGGCTGGGTGTCGGCTTTCCGCTGGAGGTCGTCGATGACGGCGAGCATTTGTTTGCGACGATCGACCCGCTCGGACGTGATGCCGCTGGGGGGAGTGATGTCCCGCACCGTGAACTTGTCGGCGTTGGGGTCGCTGATAATCTCAAACGGGTTGTGCGCCAGGCCGAGAATGCCCGAACTGCCACCACCGAAACGCCGGTCGAGCGAGTTGCCAAGCTGAATGAACGGCGGCATCGCCGACTTGAAACCCTTGTAGTGGCTGACGACCGAGCCGTAGGTCGGATACGGCACAGCCGGGTTGAAATTCCGCCCCGACATCACCCACTGATCCGCCGTCCCGTGACTGCCGTTCTGCGGATTCCATCCCCGGAGCAGGCCGTAGCGGTTGATCTCCTTGGCAAACGTCGGACAGATTTCGGTGAACTTAACGCCGGGAATCGCGGTATCAATGACGCCGAATTCCCCTTTCACGCTGACGGGGGCATTCGGCTTGGGATCGAACGTATCATGATGGCTGGTTCCCCCCTGGGTCCAAATCAGGATGCAATTGACATCCTTCGCCGCTCCCCCCGCGGCCATCGCGTTCTTCTTCGCGTCCAAAAGCATCGGCAGTGTCACGCCAACTCCAGCCAGCGAGCCAATCTGCAAAAAGCTGCGGCGGGAGAGCCCTTCACAATCGCGAGAGAGGCCGGTGAGGAGGTTGAGCATGGCGGGAACCTTTGAAAAGGTAATCGGGAGGCAGGATTTGGGCGAGGCGGGATATTCCGGCAGGAAACGCATCAACACCTATCTATCTTAACCCTTCGGCAATAGCGGATGCAATCTTGCTTTCAAAAAGGGTCGGGCGAGATTCGCTGCTCCTCATGATTTTGCCATCCATGATTCTGCCATTCCCCCTTAAAAATGCAGGCGGATTGGCAGAATCATGGATGGCAGAATCATGGGGGCGGTGCCGCCGGAGATCATTCGCTGAGTGAAGCTGAAATTCGTGAACGACATCCGGTACGTGCCGCCGACCTTGGCATCCAGGTGGTGAACCTTCCCCGTGAATCCATGGGGCGGGAGCCACTTGACCATCGCCTCGGGGTCGAGAAACGCCCGATAGACCCGCTCGGGGCTGGCCCGCAGTACACGGTGGAATTGAACGGAATTTGGCATCAGTTGCTCCTTGGGGGTGGCCCAGTTCTCGCCGCCGGGCCGGTCGTACGCGTTCAGGATTTCAACTCAATCCTTCCAGTCGCCCGATCAATCTGGAATCGCGCTGCTGAGCGAGAATAGCCTTTGTCGTTCGCAAGCCCGCCTAGTTCAATCGTTCGCGGTTGCTCGTACCAGCCAACGACCTTGCCATTGTGAACGAAGACGACCAACACAACGGAGTCCGAAGATTCAATTGTGGTCTTGCTGAAGTCCGGCCACGCGAACCCCAGCGATTTCTCGACTGATTCCCGGCTGGAGTAGCAGCCGAACACGTACATGCGATCCCACGCAAACGCCGGATCAGCCGCGAAGTCAAAGGACGTAGCGCCCGATGCCACCGCGGATTCGAGACGAGACTGTGCGGATGGTGCGCGACCTTGCCCGCCGCCGGAATTGCAACCGGCGAGGAACATAAGTGCGAGAATGGTTGCGATTAGCCGCATGTGTAACAGAATTTCCCGAGCAGCGGCGTTCACTGGGACGCCGGAGTAGATTCGCCAGTTGAAAACGCGTGATCGGCGGCTTCGTGGGCATCGCTTTGTTCTGCCTTGGTGCCGGGGTCGATGATGCGAGCCGTCACGGACGACCGGCGTTTGTTGATCTCGGCAATCAGGGCACGCACGTCATGCGAAACAGCCTCCGACATTTCTTGTCGAACGCGTCGAACTTCGCTGTAACTATTCATCGAGTCCATCCTATCCTGGAATCTAGGCATCGACGAGCTTCACCTTCACCCTTGCCGTCTCGCCATTTCGTTGATCCAGATAGGAGCGAAGGGGGAGGTGCAGCCCTTGGAGCAGGGATAGTCGCGATAGATTCCGAGCTTCTCACCGATGGCGAGGGCCCGCTTGCGGTGCTTGGGGAAGTGGATGCCGATTTCCGCCAGGCACATGTTCATCGTCCACTGCACTTCAGAAGCGGCGGAGCCCATCTCCTTCTCGATGCGATTCAGCAGCGCAACGAGCTCGAGCCCTTCGGGGCTCTTCGCGACGCGACCGGCAGTCAGTTGCCAGCCGGCGCGAGCCGTCCAGCGGTCGGCCGACGTCATCCATTTTTGACGCAGGGTCTCTTTATCGGCGTGCACCTTCGTGACGTAAGAGTGGAGCCAGTCGGCGACCCACATCCAGGTGACTGACTTCACCAAGCGCTCCAGGTCGCCCGCCGACAGCAGATCGACCTTGATCAACAGCACGGCCAGGAACTGGGCGTCAATGTTTCCGGTTTTCCACAGAGCCAAGGCCAACTCGTGATTGGTCTTGATCTTATCCGCCAGTTTCCGCAGGTCCCCCCGTTTGACGCCGAACTGATTGTCCCCCGCGCCCCTTCCCATCGGCCCGCTCTTGGCGTTCTGGGCCCGCACCCCAGCGTTGCCCAGCGCCTTGAGCTG
>CAYUJE010000405.1:0-5001 GCA_964444865.1 uncultured Pirellulaceae bacterium
CGCGTTTTCTGGTCCAGCGTATGGGGTCCACTTTAGTCCACGATGGCGAGGTCAAACTCCTTCTTGTTGTGCCTCGCCAAGCCGCGGCCCATGTATGCGTCAAATGAATTGGCGTCTCGTCGCAATTCCTCTGAAAATGCCTCAATGGCTTTATCAAGATCGCCAAGCTGGATAAAGGCAGCGCCCCGATAAATGCGAGCTTCGGTCAACTCAGCATTAAGCCTGAGGGCCAAGTTGTAATCATCAATCGCTTTCGAGTAGTTCCCAAGTCTGTACTGATATTGTGCACGGGAGAAATACAATATTTCGAACGTCGGACTCAGCTTAATAGCTCGAGTCAAATCGCCAATTGCAGCGTCAAACTCCTGTAACTCAGCTCGAGCAGCCGCACGGAACCAGAAGTAATTGAGAACCTGCTGCGACCTATCTACAGAATCGTTGGGAACTAAGCCAAGAGCAGTTGTGAAGTCCTGAATGGCATCTGCGTACTTTCCGTTCGCAGCCTTTATGCCGCCGCAGGTGGCGATTACTTCCGGATCTCTCTTTCCAAGTCGAACGACTTCCTCAAGATCTCTTAACGCTCGAAGGGAATCTCCTGCTACAATGTAATATGCCCCTGATCGTAGTCCGACTGGCTCAGGGTTGTTGGGTTCTAAAAAAATCGCTTCATTGCAATCGGCGATGGCGGGCTCGAGTTGCATTCGGAGTATCCAAAGGGCGGCCCGAAACGAATAGAAGCCCGCATTTCGCGGATTCAGACGAATTGCCCGTGTCATATCGGAAATGGCATCGTCATATCGTCCGGCCATCATTCTATACGAGGCGAGGAGTTGCCAGCCGTAAGAATCGTTCGGGTGATCTCGTAAATATGAGGTAAGGGCGTGCTCCAGTTCGTCGAAAGAAGCCAGTTGGGATCGATTAAACCACTGCAACTTCTCGCTGGTTTCGAGAAGGCAAAAGTCTCCTTTTGTTTGCACGACTCTCGGTCGATTGGCCTCATGATTGGGCCAGGTCATGCTGCCCACCGGCGTGTTCCCAACCGTGGTTTCAATTTCGAAGGCAAGGTCGCCCGTATGAAGTCGGTAACGGTTTATTGTGGTCGAATTCCTATCAAGCCGCTCCCGGATTTTCGATTTTCTCGCCTGCTGAGATGCTGTTGGCTCATCACTTCGTAGACAGACGAATTGCGGTTTGAGTTTGGATTCAAACTCTTTCGACCAGGTCCATGTATTGCACAGGAAGCTGCCCATCATTGCCAACGCGCATATCCGCCCAAAGAGTGAACTCACGGGAAAGTCCCTTCATTGATATCAATGAGTATTGCCGCTGACGGAACAGTACTGCTAATCGCTAGTTGGCGTAAAGACGAGCCAATATTTTTCGCTTGCTAGCAATAGCCGTCGACAGCGGACGGGAATCATTCAGTGATCGACTTTTACTTGCGTTTCCACTCCACCCCCGACAGACTCGCCAGAGCCAGCAGCAAAGCATGCGTGCCGCTGCGGCCGTGGCCTTGGGCCTGGAGGGCGATGTAGAGTTGGCGGGCGAGGGCGATGCCGGGGAGGGCGAGGTTCATTCGCTGGGCTTCGCTGAGGACGATCCCCATGTCCTTGATAAAATGCTCCACGAAGAAGCCGGGGTCGAAATTGCCGGCGATGATGCGGGGGCCGAGGTTGGAGAGGGACCAACTGCCGGCTGCTCCGGGGGCGACCGATTGCAGCACGGTGGGGAGGTCGAGGCCGGCTTTGTAGGCGTAGAGGAGGGCCTCGCAGACGCCAATCATGTTGCTGGCGATGAGCGTTTGATTGACCGCCTTGGTATGCTGGCCGCAGCCGGGGCCGCCTTGGTGAATGATGGTTTTGCCCATCGCTTCCCAGCAGGGCTGAAGGGCTTCCACCACTTCCTTGTCGCCGCCAATCATGATGGAGAGCCGGGCTTCCTTCGCTCCCACGTCGCCGCCACTGACCGGGGCGTCCACGGAGTGAACGCCCTTGGCTTTAGCCGCTTCATAAATCTCCACGGCCAGCGATGGCTCGCTGGTGGTCATGTCCACAAAAACGCTGCCCGCCTTTGCGCCGGCTAGTGCGCCGTCAGACCCCAGGAAGACTTCCCGCACATCCTTGGGAAAGCCAACGATGGCGAAGATGACGTCGCTATTCTGGGCCACTTCCTTCGGCGTCGCGCCCCAGGAAGCTCCCTTGTCCAGAAGCGGCTGGGCTTTGGACCTGGTGCGGCTGGAGACGGTGGCGGCGAAGCCCTTGGCCATCAGGTGGCCGACCATGCTGTGCCCCATGACGCCAGTGCCGATCCAGCCGATGCGAGTGGTGCCGGGGGAGATTTTTTGAATGCTCATGGTTGGTAGGAACCCGCTTGAGCGGGTGTTTGATGGGTGGGAGGAATTCGAGAGACTTAACCCGCTGAAGCGGGTTACTACGAACAGTTACCAGCGATCGGTCGGCCGGTTGAAAACTTCGTTCAGGATGATCGCGCTCCGGATATTCTGCGGATTCTGCAGCATGTGGGCGATGCCGAGGACCGTGGCCTTGGCGACCGTGGCGGCGACGGCATTGGAATCCTGACGCGTCACCTGGGGCGTAGCATCCGTCGTCTTCTTCAGCCGCCCCAGTTGGTGATCGAAGGTCTGTTGGAGGTGGGCATCCATCACATCGTCGGCAATATCCACCCGCTCCGAAAGTTGAGCGGTGTGACGCGCAATTTGCTCCGTGCCCCGGAGGTGCGCCGCCACGGAGGCAGCCACTCGGTCAGTATCTTCCGCCAACTCCGCCGCCACCACCGTTTGCGACATCGAAGGAGAACTGTACGCCTGCTGTTGAGAGAGGGACTGCGGGGCGCTCGTCATCCTTGGCGGAACGGGGCGGGCCTGGCCGTACCCGGCAGGGGGCTGCGGAGAATAGGCAACCGGAATCTGCTGCTGCTGGGGCGGGGGCATTTGCTGGCCGCCGGCGCGTGCCTCGGCCTGGGCCCGCATCTGAGCTTCCACCTGTGCCCGCCGCGCTGCCGCCCGACGAAGGAATTCTTCGACTTCGTTGTTCATGGAGCCACCTCTAAATCTCACGCCCACCCAAAGCTTTGAGCGTGCCACTCAATCATTCCACTCAGTTGATTATGCCTTCATCTGGGACGTGCCCGTGCTCGATGCCGCAATCGCCCGCCGCATATCCGTGTCGGCCTGCACATTCCGCATTTTGTAGTAGTCCATAATCCCGAGTTTGCCGGTCCCGAAAGCTTCGGCCATGGCCTTGGGAACTTCGGCTTCGGCATCGACGAGCATGGCCCGGCTCTCTTCAATCTTCGCAGTCTGCTCCTGTTCAGCGGCCACGGCCATGGCGCGGCGGCCTTCCGCCCGAGCGCGGGCAACACGCGTGTCTGCTTCGGCCTGGTCTGCCCGGAGACGAGCGCCCACGTTTTCACCCACATCGATGTCGGCGATATCAATCGAGACGATTTCAAACGCGGTCTGCGAATCGAGCCGGCGCGCCAGCACCGCTTTGCTGATGCGGTCGGGATTTTCCAGCACCTCCATGTGGTCATCCGAAGAGCCAATAGCGCTCACGATCCCCTCGCCGACGCGGGCGATAATCGTTTCCTCACCCGCACCACCGATGAGCTGTTGCAAGTTTGCCCGCACGGTCACGCGGGCCCGCACCTTGAGCTGAATGCCATTGCGGGCCACGGATTCGAGATTATCCTTGCCGGCATTCTTGGCCGGGCAATCGATCACTTTGGGATACACACTGGTCTGCACCGCTTCCAGTACATTTCGCCCGGCGAGGTCGATGGCGGTCGCTTCGCGGAAAGAAAGCTTGATGGTCTTCGCCTTGTTGGCGGCGATCAAGGCTCGAATGACCAGCGGCACATTGCCGCCAGCGAGATAGTGGGCTTCAAGCGCCTTACTGGTGATTTCTGGATCGCTGAGGCCCGCCTGCACGGCCATGATCTTGCACTTCACAATCACATCTTTATTGACCTTGCGAAACGTCATGCCAATGAGGTCAAACATGGTGACACCAGCCTTGGTCATCACCGACTGAATCCACAGCCGGAAATAGTTGGCCAGAATGGCGGCAACCACCAAAAAGACAATCAAGCCGACGCCGAAGACGACGAGGACAAAAATCATGACCGGGTCTGGGCCGGGCTGAGCTAAAAGTCCGTGCATGGGAATCGCTTGGGTTGGGGGGGGCATTCTAGGATGGAAAATCTTGCCGAATTAGCCGGAGAAGTACCCTCGTTAGTATCCCACCTGCGGGCAAATGTCAATCACCAGGGACGACGGGCAATAGGAGGGGAAAAACTCCACTGCTGGTCGAAGCAGGACGCCGCACGGCAAAGTTTTTCGGCATTGCCTGTAAATTGCGTCAAAGGCCACCTTTTACAACCCCTTGTGCCAGCACTTCACGCTAGCTCTCACAATCTTGCGGTCTACTTGCCACGATTTTCGCACAGGCTAGATTCACGCCGTCTTGCAACCGCCATCCGCGGGATGCGAGGTGTAGGGATTCACACCAGGTTTTGCATAGGGAGATCGCTTCAGCCAAGTCGCTTTCGAAGAGCGGCTGCTGAAGAAGTTGGGCTGGTCCAGGACCACTCGGCAGTCAGGGAGGACTCGCTGCATTTTCGCGCCGTATTCCCGCAGGCGCCCTTTTGCCGCGTAACCTTTCCATTCTGCCACAGTACTTGGGCCAAAGTCCAATTTCTTTGCCGCCACATTCTTGGGAATTAGCTTTACTGAGCTGGCCTGGTTGGATCGTGGCGTTCCCGCAAGGGATTTTGCGTTTCTTTAGCCCCGCTGCCGCATTGATAACGACCGCGTCAGCGACACGTTGAAAAGGACCCACAGAATGGCAATGGCCCAAAAACCCCTCATCGGAATCAATGCGGACTATCGCGGCTCTCCCAAGGATGCAGCCCGCAAAGAAGGCCCCCCCCTCAGTTTCATCACCGCCGGCTACTACACCCCCATCAAGAAAAGCGCCGGGA
>CAYUJE010000406.1:0-4968 GCA_964444865.1 uncultured Pirellulaceae bacterium
TTCTCGGCCAGATCATGCTGCTGGGCGATGTCGTCCTTCAAGTTGTATAGCTCGAAGCTGACCAGTTGTTCTCTCTTGAGGATTTCCATGTCTCCCTTCTGCACGGTGCCGGAAGGTGCCTGTTTCCTATCCCACAAGCCAAGAATGATGTAATCGCCGATGCGCATTGCGGCTTTCGGGCCGCTGATGGAGCGGTAGTAGTGCCAGTAGAGAGGCTGCGTGCGAGCAAGTGGCTTGTTTTCGAGCAGCGCGACAAGGCTCGTACCGTCGAGTTGCCTGTCTTTTGGGGGCTGGACGCCGGCGAGTTCACACAGGGTAGGGAGTAGATCGACGCTGCACATCGGCTCGCCGCTGGTCTGGCCAGCTTTGACGCGGGCCGGCCAACGCAGTATTCCTGGCACACGAATGCCGCCGTCGTACACATGCAATTTCATCCCGCGCAGGGGGCCCGGCGAGCCGTGCGACCTTTCGGCACTGGGATACCGCAGCAGCGTTTCCGGTCCGTTGTCCGAGGTGAAGAAGACGACCGTATTTTCGGCCAGCTTCGTCTGATCCAAATAGGCCAACAGCTTGCCAACAGCCCGGTCCATGTTCGTGACGTTGGCATAATAGTCGGCCTCCCCCGTTTTCTTGGCGTCGGGATATTGAGCCACGAGGTCCGGCGGCGAGGCAATCGGTTCGTGCGGCTCATGGAAACAGACAAACTGAAAGAACGGCTTGTTGGGATCGCGGATCTTTTCCAGCCACTGGATGGCTTCGTCCGCGACAACCTGACAAGAATATCCTTGCGTCGGTCCCACGGGCTGGCCATTACGGACAAAGTTGACGGGATTTTCGTGCGAAGGACCGGCGTTGTTCTGCGTGCTCATCCAATGCTCAAAGCCGTGGTCCCCCGGCTGCGGCTGCTCCGGGGAATTGAATTTGCCGTTAAGATGCCACTTGCCGACATGGCAGGTGGAATAGCCCCCGTTTTTGAGGAGCGAAGCAATCGTGATTTCCTCCTTCCGCAAATGCATCACATGCCCCTGCGGAATCCAGTCATAAACGCCCACCCGGCTCGGCGTCCGCCCCGTCATCAGCCCCGCCCGCGACGCCGAACAAACTGGCGCAGCCGCATAGCAATCGGTGAAGCGCATCCCCTGGGTCGCCAGCTTGTCCAGATGCGGCGTCTTGATGCTCTTGTGCCCGTAACAGCCCAGATCCCCATAGCCGAGATCATCGCAGAGGATGACCAGGAAATTGGGCCGCTCGGCAGCGGACGCGCGATCCTGCCCGCTAAAAGTCGCGGGGCTGGCAAGTATCGCGAGCAAGATCAGTGTGCCACTGCTGATGCTCGCCGCTCCACCCGTTGTGTGGGTCCCCTGCATTTTCATAGTATTTCTCTTTTCATCCGTCCGCGTTTTCTCGCCCAATCTCCAACTCGTTGCGAAAATCAGCGACTTTCGCGGCACACTCCTCGGGAAAACCGGGGGAAAGCGTGCCAAACTGGTCCCTTTTCGCAACACGCCTCTTTCTCCTACCTGAAACTGCCGTGCCCGTCCATCGCCGCGATGCTGAGGAAGTGCTGCGAACCTATTGGGGACTTGACACTCCATCCTATACGTGTACTATTGTCACTGTCAAGACACAGCCGCACCGAATTTTGCAAATTCTATTGGAGTAGGGGTTTTGGAATCCAGAGCCCTAACTACCCGCCATGGACCCACAGCAACCTACCGACTGCCAGACCAGCTACGACGCGGTCGCGAATGAATACGTTCGGCGGATTTTTGATGAATTGCAGCATAAGCCGCTCGATCGACAGTTACTCGATAGATTTGCGGTGAGCGTGCGGGAAGTGGGGCCGGCATGCGACCTGGGATGCGGCCCCGGCCAGGTCGCCCGCTATCTGCACCAGCAGGGTGTTTTGGCCTGCGGAGTGGACTTGTCCCCGGCGATGGTGGAGCAAGCCCGCCAATTGACTCCCGGCGTGGAGTTTCACCAAGGGAACATGCTGGCCTTGGATGTGCCGGACGAATCTTGGGGCGGGATTGCCGCTTTCTATTCTCTCATCCACATTCCTCGCACTGATTTGCCGCGGGCGCTCGGCGAACTGCGGAGAGTTCTGCGACCAGGCGGCACATTGCTGATGGCGTTCCACATCGGCGACGAGACGATTCACCTGGACGAGTGGTGGGACCGGAGAGTCTGCGTTGACTTCCACTTTTTCCGCACCGACGAAATGGCTGACTTTCTCCGCGATGCGGGATTCGAGGTCGAGGAGATCATCGAGCGTGAGCCGTATCCCGAAGTCGAGCACCCCAGTCGACGAGGGTATATCTTTGCGAAGCGGGAGGAGTTGCAGTAATTGAAGCAACGGAAGTTCCGTTGCCGTTTTGGGCACAGCGACTACTTGGCTTTGCTTGCCGGAAACTTCCATTTCTCGCTTGGCCGATTCGCCTTGGCCATTGCCTCCTTCGCTTTCGTGACGAGATCAGGCATCTCCGCGGCGAGGTCTTTTTCTTCGCCGAGGTCGCGGGAGAGATCGTATAGCCGAACCTGGCTGGAGAGGGGCTGCTGGATGGCTTTATAGTTGCCCATACGCACTGCCTGGCCGGCGCGGTTCCCTTCGTAGAAGGCCCAGTAGAGATAGTCGTGTTGTTTTTGTTTCTCGGGCTGGGATTCGAGCGTGGGCAAGATGGAAATGCCGTCGATATCCTTGGGAACTTCGGCAGTGGACCCCGTTAATTCCGCCAGCGTCGGCATGATGTCCTGAAAGCTGCCGACGAAGTCGGATTTGCTGCCCGCGGCAATCTTGCCGGGCCAGCGGGCGATGAAAGGAACGCGGATGCCGCCGTCGGTCAGATCGCGCTTGGTTCCTTTCAGCGGGCCGTTGGAATCGTTGAAATCGGGATCGTTTCCACCCTCGCGGTGTGGGCCGTTGTCGGAGGTGAAGAAAATGAGCGTATTCTCGTCCTCTCCCTGCTCCTTCAAACGCGCCAAGAGTCGGCCAATGTCGGCATCCATCCGGGTGATCATGGCGGCGTGTCCCTTCTGCGGCTCCGGCCAATCGGTGATGGCATAGGGGCCGTAATCGGGAACTTCCATTCCGGCTTTGCCGGCCTCATTGTTGGCATGGGGAGCGGTGAAAGGGAGATACAGGAAGAACGGGCCGACGGTCGATTTAGGCGAGTTCAAATACGCCATCGCCTGCTCGAAGATCAAGTCGTGGCTATACTCGACCTTCTTTGTCGCCACGCCACTGCCAAATTCCGTCGTTCCCGACGGGACTTCGTTTTTGAGCGGGAAACGCTTCTCCCCGTCCATCAAAAACGCCGGATAGTAATTGTGGGCGTGGTGCTGATCGAGATAGCCGAAGAAATGTAGAAAGCCTTGTTTCGTCGGCACGCCGGTGGACCCTTCGTGCCCCAGTCCCCATTTGCCGTAGAGGGCGGTCGTGTATCCGGCACTCTTCAGCACCTCGGCCACCGTCACATCCTCGGGCCGCAAGTTGTCCTTGGCATTCCCCCGAATCAGGCAATGCCCCGTGTGATAACCGGTCATCAGCACACAGCGGGACGGGGCACAGACGGTGGAACCGGCGTAGAAGTCGGTGAACCGCATCCCTTCTTTGGCGAGACGGTCGATATTCGGCGTTTGAATCCGCTGTTGGCCGTAACAACCGACATCGCCGTAGCCGAGGTCATCGGCCATGATGAAAATGATATTGGGGCGAGCGACCTCCGCGCTCCATGAAACTCCCGAAATTACAGTGACCGTGGTAAATAGGATGAGCGTTCGGACCATCATTGCTTCACCTCCGCTTTTCACCTTCATTATTCTGCCCAATATTTTTCTGCCACCATTTGATCTTTTAGGCAGAATAATGTTGGGCAGAATAATAGGAGCAAGACAGGCAGTTTTTCGATACGATTTGCTTACAGAATATACCGGCTCAGATCTTCATCTTCCGCAATGGATGCCAGTTTTTCTTGCACGTATTTCGCCGTGATCGTCACCTTCCCCATTTGCATGTGGGGGGCTTCAAAGCTCAGTTCTTCGAGCAATCGTTCGAGGATCGTGTAGAGCCGCCGGGCACCGATGTTTTGTGTTGTTTGATTGACCTGAAAGGCGAATGCCGCGAGTGCTTCAATCGCGTCCTCGCCAAATTCTAATTCCACTCCTTCGGTCTTGAGGAGCGCCGAATACTGTTTGGTTAGCGAATTCTGCGGCTCTTTGAGGATGCGGACGAAGTCGTCTTTGGTCAGGTCCCTGAGCTCTACGCGGATGGGGAAACGGCCCTGCAATTCGGGCATCAGTTCGCTCGGCTTGGCTTTGTGAAACGCGCCGGCGGCGATGAACAAGATGTGCTCGGTCCGGATCTGGCCATAGCGGGATTGAACGTGCGTCCCTTCCACAATCGGCAGCAAATCCCGCTGCACCCCTTGCCGGGAAACGTCCGCCCCGCGAGAGTCGCTGGCCACGATTTTGTCCAGCTCGTCAATGAAAATGATGCCGACGTTTTCCGCTAGTTCGACTGCGGCGGCATTGACCTTGTCGGGATCGAGCAGCGCCTCGGTCTCCTGTTCGGTGAGAATCTGCCGAGCCTGGGCCACCGTCAATTCCCGGCGGGAAGTGTGTTTGGGGAGCGGAAGTTTGTCGAGCAAGTCCTGCAGACCAAAATCCATATGTTCCATTCCCATGCCGCCGACGAGCACGGGCGTGGCCTTTTGCTCGCTGACCAGCTCCACTTTTTCTTCTTCCAGCAATTCGGCTCGGAGCATTTCCCGCATTTTTTCCCGGTCGCGGGCCAGCTCGTCATCTTCATTGTCGGCGTTGCCCTTGGCCTTGAGCAGCATGTCGAGTAATCGTTCTTCGACTCGGGTTTTCGCCTGTTCTTCGACTTTGGTCCGCTCGGCCGCTTTGACGAGGCTGATGGCGTTTTCCACTAGTTCGCGGACCATGCTTTCGACGTCGCGGCCGTAGTAG
>CAYUJE010000407.1:0-4962 GCA_964444865.1 uncultured Pirellulaceae bacterium
GATCGGCCGGAATCTTGGCCAGGCCTTCGCATTTGGGACACTTGGCGGTCTTCCCTGCGCTGTCGTCACCAACGCGAAGAAGTTGAGAGCAATGTGGACAGGGGAACTCGATGGCCATAATTTGCAGAATGCCGGCAGGAACTTGATTAATCCACAATACGACAAGGCATTCGCTACGATAACCGAGCGGCGGCGATATTCCCACTACAAGTGCCAGCATTCTTTCCAGAATCACTTCCCACGGTTGTATGCTTGGCAGCGTTCAACCAGAATAAATGGCTTGCCTTTGGTCCCCCCGTGCCTCCTTTCCCAGAACCGATATGTCTCTCCGCGCTCTGTCTCTCCTCGCTTTGCTTGTCGTTGCACCCGCCCTCGCCCAAGAACTTCCGCTGAAGCTCGAAAAGGGGGACCATGTCGTTTTGGTCGGCAACACGCTGGCCGAGCGGATGCAGTATTACGGCCATTGGGAAGCCCTGCTGCATAGCCGCTATCCGAAAGAGGAACTGGTCGTGCGCGACCTGGGCTGGTCGGCGGATGAAATTACGCTGCGGCCGCGGAGCAAGGATTTTAAGGATCACAAGCACACGCTGGCCGACCACAAGCCCAACGTGCTGTTGGCGTTTTTTGGTTTCAACGAGTCGTTTGCCGGGCCGGCAGGACTGGCCAAGTTCGAGAAGGATCTGGAAGGTTTTTTGAAGGCTCCGCAGAACATCGACAATTACAGCAGCGTCCGGAGCAATTGGGATAAGACCGCCGACAAGTCCGAGGATCTCGCCCCGCTCCCCATGTTGCGGCAGATCGTGCTGGTTTCCCCCATCGCTCACGAAAACCTCAAGCGGCATGGCTTGCCGGATGGCAGCAAGAACAACGCCAACCTCAAGCTCTATGCCGAAGCGATGGCCCGCGTCGCGGCGAAACACAAGGTGGCGTTTATCGACCTCTTCACCCCCACGCAGCAAGCGATGGCAAATGCCAAACAGCCGCTGACGATCAACGGCATTCATCTGAATGAGCATGGGGACGAGGTCGTCGGCCAGATTCTCGACCGGGCCTTATTCGGTCCCTTTCCGACCGTGGAAAAGGGGGCGCAGATTGACTTCGCCCGCCTCAAAGCCGAGGTCAACGAGAAGAACCAGCAGTTCTTCTATGACCATCGCTCGGTCAACGGCTTCTATATCTATGGCGGGCGAAAGGAACCCTTCGGTGTCGTGAATTTCCCCGCCGAGTTCGCCAAGTTGCGCAAAATGATTGCCGTTCGCGACCAGCGGATTTGGGAGGTCGCCCAGAAGAAGAAAATTCCGACCGTGATTGATGACAGCGGGACCGGCGAATTCACCAAGATTGAAACGAACTTCAAAACCCCCGTGCTCCTCAACTCACCGGAAGATTCCCGCAAAAAGATGAAATTGCCGGAAGGGTACGAGGTCAATCTGTTCGCTTCCGAAGAGGATTTTCCCGATCTGAAGAATCCCGTGCAGTTCGCCTTCGATGCCAAGGGGCGGCTCTGGATCACCACGATGCCGAGCTACCCGCAGTATTTGCCCGGGACGCCGGTGAACGACAAGATTCTCATCCTGGAAGACACCAACGGCGACGGCAAAGCCGACAAGCAGACGGTGTTCGCCGACAAGCTGCACATTCCCACCGGCATCGAACTCGGCGACGGCGGCTGCTACGTCGCCCAGCAGCCGAACCTGTTGTTTTTGAAGGATACCAACGGCGATGACGTGGCCGACGAGCGGACGATTGTGCTGCACGGCTTCGATTCGGCCGATTCGCATCACAGCATCAGTGCGTTCACGTGGGATCAGGGTGGGGCACTCTATTTTCAGGAAGGAACCTTCCATCACAGCCAGGTCGAAACGCCCTATGGCCCCGTTCGCTGCGTGAATGCCGGCGTGTTCCGGTTCGAGCCCAAGACGTTTCGGTTCAGCACGTTCGTGTCCTACCAATTTGCCAATCCCTGGGGACATATCGTCGATGGCTGGGGGCAGAACTTTGTCGCCGATGCCAGCGGTGGCGACAACTACTATGGCACCGCCTTCAGCGGTGACATGGACTATCCCGATAAGCACAGTGGCATGAAGAAGTTCTTGGTCAAGCAGTGGCGGCCGACCGCCGGCTGCGAGCTGGTCAGCAGCCGCAACTTTCCCGCGGAGGCCCAGGGGAACTTCCTGCTCAACAACTGCATCGGCTTCCAGGGGGTGCTGCAATACAAAATGAAGGACGAAGGCTCCGGCTTTGCGGCTGACCCCGTCGAGCCACTGCTCTCGTCCACCGACCCGAACTTCCGCCCGGTCGATATCGAATTCGCCCCGGACGGCTCGCTCTACCTCTGCGATTGGTTCAACCCGCTCGTCGGCCACATGCAACACAACATCCGCGACCCCAACCGCGACCACACCCACGGCCGCATCTGGCGGGTCCACTACGCCAAACAGCCCCTCGTCACGCCGAGCAAAATCGCTGGCGAAACGGTCGCCTCGCTGCTCGAAACGCTTAAGTCCGTCCCCGAAGAGCGGACCCGCTACCGCATCCGGACCGAGCTCCGCAGCCGGCCGACCGAGGAAGTGATGGCCGAGGTGAAGAAATGGACCAGCAGCCTCGACCCGAAAAAAGTCGCAGACCAGCACCAGTTCCTGGAAGCCCTCTGGATCCATCAGCAGCATGACATGGTGAACGAGCCGTTCCTCCAGCAGATGCTGAAAAGCCCCGAGCCCAAAGCCCGCGCCGCCGCCACGCGCGTCCTCTGCTACTGGCGCGACCGTGTCGCCAAGCCGCTGGAACTCCTCAAGCAGCAGGTCAACGACGAAAACCCGCGCGTCCGCCTCGAAGCAATCCGCGCCCTCAGCTTCTTCAACAACCAGGAAGCCATCGACATCGCCACCGAGTCCCTCATCTACGACCAAGACGACTACCTGAAGTACACACTCCAGGAAACGATGAACACGCTGGAAAAGCGGGTCAAAAAGAAATAGTGGGGTAGGCTTCCAGCCTGCCCGGCAATCCTATTCACAACAACATCAATTCTCGCACAGAGGCACGAAGGCACAGAGGAAGGCAATAGAAGGGTTGGCAAAATCATGGATGGCAAAATGATAAGAATCCCATGATTCTGCCGTCCATAATTCTGCCATCCTCCTCCTCCCCTCTGTGCCTTCGTGCCTCTGTGTGAGCCACTTCTCATCATGTTCCGCATCGCCTCCCTGTCGATTCTCCTCCTGCTGACTTCCACCGCACTGCGCGCTGAAGACCCCAGCCCCGCCGCCCCGCTCATGAAGCTCCTGCAAAGCGGCCGGCTGCCGGCGGAGAGGGTGGGAACGGTCGTGGAGATGGTCTGCCAGAAGGGAAATGCCAAGGATCTGGCCTATGTCTTCGAGCAGTTGCAAAAGCCAGCCGCCCTCAAGCCCGCGGTGCGGCTGAAGGTGGTGGAGCTGCTGATCGATGCGGCCGTGGTCCGCAAGGTAAAGCCCGAAGGGGACCTGGCGGCGCTGAAGTCGCTCCTGGCGGAGGGGGCCGAGCCTCGGCTCAAGGTGGCGGCGATCAAGCTCGCCTCCGTTTGGAAGGTGAAGGAAATCAACGCCGAGCTGCTCGTCCTCGCCGCCAGCGCCAAGACCGACAAGTCGCTCCGCGCTGCCGCCATCGACGGCCTGGCCAACATCGGCGACGTCTCCTCCACCAAGGCGCTGCTGCAACTTGCGACTAAGGACCCCGCCATTCCCGTTCGCATGCTTGCCGTCGCCGGCCTCGCCCGCCTCGATCTTGATGCTGCAGCCGAGCAAGCCGCTGCCGTCCTTTCCGCGGCGACTTCCCAGGACGACCCCGCTCCACTCATCGACGCCATCCTGAGCCGCAAGGGAGGGGCGGAAAAACTGGCCGCAGCGCTCGAAAAGGCGAAGCTCCCCAAAGAAGTCGCCAAGATCACGCTCCGCTACATGTACTCCATCGGCCGGAGCGACGAGGGGCTCTCCAACCTCCTCAGCAAGGCGGCTGACATCGCCGTCGATGCTCCGCCGCCGAGCCAGCCCGAGGTGCTGAAAATCGCCGCCGAGGTCATGGCCAAGGGAGACGCGGCTCGCGGCGAGAAAGTGTTTCGCCGGGCAGACGTGAACTGCCTCAAATGCCATTCCATCGCTCGGGCCGGCGGGCAAGTCGGCCCGGAACTCACCGCGCTGGGCTCCATTTCACCGCCGGAATACATCGTCAATTCAATTCTCAATCCCACGCTCAACATCAAGGAGCAATACGTCACCAAGGTCATTCTCACCGCGGACGGCGAAGTAGTCACCGGCATCGTCATCGACCGCAACGACGAACGAGTGCGGCTGAGGGACGCCAGCGGCAAGCCGATCACGATTGCCACCGGCGACATCGAAAGCGAAAAGGACGGCCCGAGCCTGATGCCGCAAGGGCTGACGAAATTTCTCACCCACGATGAATTCCTCGACCTCGCCCGCTTCATCACCGAGCTCGGCCGCCCCGGCCCCTACGCCATCCGCACCGCGCCGACGATGCAGCGCTGGCGGCTGCTGAAATCACCCTCGCCGGAAATCACCAGCGAAGTCCCCAACGTCGAGCACTTCCGCCAATACGTCCTGGAACTTCCGGAGGGTGACTGGCTCCCCCTCTACGGCACCGCCCGCGGCCCCTTGCCCCTGGCCGACGTAGCCGCAGCTCTCAAGCCCAACTCCGTCGCCTATCTGCAAGGAGAAATCGACGTCAGCCAGGCCGGCGACTTGCTCCTCGAAATAAAATCCCCCGCCCCCACCCACCTCTGGCTCAACGCCGAACCCTTCGAAAAACCGACCAACCTCACTTTGCCACTCACCGCAGGCCGGCACAAGCTCACCCTCCGGCTGGAACTCCCCAGCGACCTGCCAGCCGACGCCAGCCTGAACGTGGAACTAAAACGCCCCGCCGACTCGGCGATTCAGTTTGATGTGGTGGGGGGGCAGTAGACTC
>CAYUJE010000408.1:0-4957 GCA_964444865.1 uncultured Pirellulaceae bacterium
CACTACTACGAATTCCCGCAGCCCCACCACGTCCACCCACACTACGGCATCCGGACCGAGCGCTACAAGCTGATCCACTTCTACACCATCGACGAGTGGGAACTGTTCGACCTGGAGAAGGATCCGCAGGAGATGAAGAGCATCTACTCGGAGGAGAGCAGCCAGCCGATTGTGAAGGAGCTGAAAAAGGAGTTGGAAGAATTGAGGAAGCAGTACAAGGACCAAGAATAGTACTCCTCACGCTCCGCGTGAGGAAACGTCTCGCGAAGCGAGATGAGATCCTTCTTCGGTGAGATGGGCGATGTCACAACGCTTTGACCTTCAAGTATTTGATCATACTCAAGACTTAGAGATTACTCAGCGGAAGCTACCGCATTGGTCCCAGGCTGGCACAATTTGTTTTGTTACGTGGCGGACTTGGGACTCCATTCCGCAACATGTGCTCCACGAGTGGCTGCAAAAACGAGCAGAATTCTTGAAGTCCTGCGGTATTGATCCCTGCGCAGAGGATTGGGCGGTGCGGCTTCAAAAGCTTTCCGTCGCAGTACAGCGAGAGTTTCGACAGCAGCTTTCGGATCGCTGGAACGAGAATCTTGACGCCTGTCATGGCGATTGCGTCCTGCGCGAACCAGAAATCAACCAGTTGATCGCCAAGAGCCTCATGCACTTTGACGGAAATCGCTACGAACTGACCGACTTCGTGGTAATGCCTAACCACGTTCATGTCTTGGTGGCGTTTCCGACCGAGGATTGGTTGCTCAAACAATGTGAGTCCTGGAAACACTTTACCGCTATGCAAATCAACCAGCGGATTGGTCGTAGCGGCCGCTTTTGGCAGCAGGACGGATTTGACCATTTGGTCCGATCGCCGGAGCAGTTTTGGGCCCTGCGGCGGTACATCGCAGAGAATCCCACGAAGGCCCACTTGCGGAATGGTGAGTTTGTTCACTTCAGCAAGGACTTGCAAGTGACCAAGAGATAGTACCTTTCACGCTCCGCGTGAGGATTCTTCACGCGGAGCGTGAAGAGTACTTTTCTTGAAGCTATTTCAACTTCACCACATGAAACCCCTTCGCATTCAGCTTGATCCGAAACAAGCCGTATTTTGGCCCAAGCCCAGAGCCGCCGGTGGCGGCGGTGATGTAAAGAGTGCCGGAGTCTTCGCCGCCGCCGAAGACGCAGTTGGTGGGGTCGCCGGGGGTGGGGATCATGGCCAGTTCCTTGCCGCTGGGGCTGAAGACGTAAATCCCTGCTTTGTCCCCCGTGCCGGCGGTGGCGTAGATGTTGCCCTTGGTATCCAGGGTCATCCCGTCGATTCCGCGGCCGGTGACGAAGTCATGCAGAACTTTTTTATTCGTCAATTTGCCCGGGCTTTCAATGTCAAACGACAGCAGGTGGCGGTTGCCTTCCCCATTGTTGTCGGAAACATAGAGATGCTTCCCGTCGGGTGAAACCAGCAGGCCGTTGGGCTTCTGTAGTTCGCGAGTGGCGATAGTCGTCGTGCCATCGGGCTTTACGAAGAAGACCGCTTCGAAGTCGAGTTCGCGAGGCTCCTTACCGACATACCGCGGGTCGCTGAAGTAGACATTTCCTTCGGCATCAATGGCCAGATCATTGGGGCTGTTGAACTTCTTTCCGTCGAGTCCACCGGAGAGAGTCTTTACTTCGCCATCTTTGCCTCCTTGAATGCCGCTGGTGATGGAAATCCGCCGGTTGCCTCCCTCGTTGGCCCCCTCGGCAGCAATCAGTTCTCCTTTCTGATTGAACATCAGGCCGTTGGACCGGCCGCTCGGCTTGCGGAAGAGTTCAGTCTTGCCGCTCTGAGGGTCATAGCGGTGGATGGAGGTGCCGATGTCCGAAAAAAAGATCGAGCCATCCGGCGCGAGAGCCGGGCCTTCTGTGAATTCTCCTTCCCCCCACAGCAACTCCAGCTTGCTGTTTGCGGGAACAATTGGCTCCGCCGGTTTCACTTCCGCCGCGGCGGCCAGGACACAGCGCAGACCGACGGCGTCATCTTGCAGGCTGGCTTTGTCCACTCGACGATAGCTGCTGGTCAGCTTATCGGCGTCGTCCTTCCAACTGCCGCTGCGCAGAATACCGGTCCCTTCCGCTGCATTGTTCGCGATGGTCCATTCCCACAAATAGCCGTGAACGTCATAAAGTCCCCAGGCGTTCGGCTTTTTCGCGCCGACGGGCGGGTCGTTACCAGCTGCGTTGCCGTGATACCAGGCAAAGTCATTGATGTCTTTCGCGTCGTCGCCAAAAGAATACTTCGTCGTCGTCCCAGCGCGCGCCGTGTATTCCCATTCTTCTTCCGTCGGCAGCCGAATCTCCTGGCCGGCTTCGACCAGTTTTGCGGCTCGCATCTGCTCGGTCGCCTTGCGGCAGAAATCCTGGGCCTCCGCCAGCGAGAGCATCTCCACGGAATTCCGCTTTCCTTTCCATTTGCTGGGGTTATTCCCCATTACGGCTTCCCACAGATTTTGCGGCACTTCGTATTTGGCGATGGAGAACTTGCTCTTTAGCGTGACTTCGCGAGCCGTTGCTCCATCCCCCATTTTGAACGATTTTGGAAAACTACCCTCGCCGGGAGAGATCGCAATGAACTCCTCTCGAAACGTTTTGAGCAATGCGGTCTGCTCGGCGGAAATTTCTGAGACGGCTAGCAAGGATACAAACAGGGCGGCAATCATGGTTGGCTCCTGAAAATCTACGAGGAACACCGCGTGTGCGGTGGCTATGCTTTGGAGGCAGGCCTAATTTGCAGAGGTGAGATTGCCTTTGCGGAAGGCATCGGCCATGGCTCGGGGAACCGATGCTTCGGCTTCGACAAGCTTGGCCCGGTTCTCGGAAACCTTGGCCCGGTTCTCCTGCTCGGTGGCGACGGCTTCGGCTCGGCGCTGTTCGGCCAGGGCGCGGGCGACACGCGTATCGGCTTCAGCAGCGTCGGCCTGCAAACGGGCACCGAGGTTCTCTCCCACAACTACGTGTGCGATGTCGATGGAGACGATTTCGAACGCAGTCTGATTATCCAGGCCGCGGTCAAGCACCGCGCGGGAAATGCGATTGGGGTTGGCCAGCACTTCTTTGTGCGAGGATGAGGAGCCGATGGAAGTGATCATTCCTTCGCCGACGCGAGCGATAATTGTGTCCTCGGTCGCTCCGCCAATCAGTCGCGACAGGTTGGTCCGCACCGTGACGCGGGCCTTCACCCGCAATTCAATGCCGTCCTTCGCGATGGCGCTGATTGTGTCCGAGTTGCTGCGGCGGGGATCGGGGCAATCGATGACTTTGGGATTGACGCTGGTTCTTACGGCATCAAGTACATCGCGTCCTGCCAGATCGATCGCGGCGGCTTGATCAAAATCGAGGGGAATCGCGGCGCGATGAGCAGCGATGATGGCATTCATCACATTCATCACATTCCCCCCCGCCAGATAATGGGCTTCCAGCCGGGTGGTGCTAATTCCGGTGCGGCGGTTAATGTCGAGTCCCGCCTGACCGGCCATGATTTTTGCCCGGACGATGATGGCGGAATTGACCTGCCGGAACCCCATTCCAATCAGGCTCATCATGCTGACGTCCGCGTTGGACATATAGGCCTGGAACCAGGTTTTTCCATAAGCGGCAAAAGCCACCATCAGGACCAGCAGGAAAATCCCGCCGATGACGACCACGGCCGCGCCAACAAGAAACCAGAACATACTGGAATTGTTATTTTGCTGGGCGAACAAAATCGGCAGTTGATGGAGCATGATGCGATGTCCTGGGTAGAAGACCTGGGCGATGGTCTAACGAACTGGGATTATCTTACCGGATGCCTGCAGGTGAAGGAACTACTCAATCCAGCCGCCTCCCAATACCCGTCGGCCGTCGTAGCAAACGACTGCCTGGCCGGGGGCGATGCCGTGCCGCGGCTCGTCGAAAGTGACTTGCAGCCGATTTTCTGGCAGTATTTCTGCTGTGGCCGGGGCAGGGGGGCTGTTGTAGCGGATTTTGGCCAGGCACGGGAACGAGCCGGCGGGGGGCTCGGCCAGCCAATTGCATTTTTCCGCGGTCAATCTGCTTTGTGCCAGGTCTTCTTGCCGGCCGATGACCACTTGGCGAGTAGCGGGTTCGATGCGGACGACGAAGTAAGGCTCCCCCATCGCCACCTTCATTCCCTTTCGCTGGCCGATGGTGAACCGTTCGATGCCGGGGTGGGTGCCGACGACGCGGCCTTCGGTGGTGACGATTTCCCCCGCGGTGCTGGCCCCCCTTTGCCGCTGTCGCACGAATTCGTCGTGTTTGCCGGAGGTGACGAAGCAAATCTCCTGGCTGTCCTTCTTGTCGGCGACACGGAGGCCGACTTTGGCCGCCAATTCGCGGATTTGAATCTTCCGAAAGCCGCCAACGGGGAGCAACATGCGGGGCAGAAGATGCCGCTTGATGCCGAACAGCACGTAGGACTGATCCTTGCTGTCGTCAATGCCGCGAAGCAGGGCAGGGGGGGCATCGGGGGTCTTGCCAGGGATCAATCTGGCGTAGTGGCCGGTGGCCACAAACTCGGCCCCCACGCTGTCGGCGTAGTCGAAGAGCTTGCCGAATTTGATCCAGTTGTTGCACTGCACGCAGGGGTTCGGCGTCCGGCCGCGGGTGTATTCGTCGACGAAGTAGTCGATGATTTGCTTGAACTCCGCCTGCAAGTTCAACGCATAGAAAGGAATGTCGAGTTTGTCGGCGACCCGGCGGGCGTCCTCCGCGTCGCTGGCACTGCAGCATCCCTGCTTGTGATCCGCCCGCGGATTGAAGATGGGGAGCGTGAGTCCCGGCGAATCGACCCGGCAGGCCTCTTGCGCCTCCTCTCCATGCCGCATGAAAACCCCGATCACTTCATGCCCCTCCTCCCGCAGCAGATACGCCGCCGCGCTGCTATCAACTCCGCCGGACATGGCAAGGACGATACGGGACATGGGAA
>CAYUJE010000409.1:0-4917 GCA_964444865.1 uncultured Pirellulaceae bacterium
CGATGACGTTTACCATTGCCATCGTGGTCCTTGGCCTCTCGGCGGCTTTCGCGGGGAAGTGGCTGGAGCGGGTGGGGCCGCGAATGGTGGGAACGGTTGCCGCGGCCTGTTGGGGCGGGGGCTTTCTGGTGGGGGGCCTCGGCATCTGGCTGCATCAGCTTTGGCTGCTCTACCTTGGCTACGGCGTTATCGGCGGCTGCGGGCTGGGGCTTGGTTACGTCTCGCCGGTCAGCACGCTTATTAAATGGTTCCCAGATCGCCGCGGCATGGCAGCCGGCCTGGCCATCATGGGCTTTGGAGGAGGAGCGATCATCGGCGCGCCGCTGAAGGAGGCCCTGATTGCGAACTTCTATCGTGAGCCAACTCGCCTGGGGACAAAAGAGTTCGTCCATCCTGAGGTCGATAAGAGCGGAATCACGCTCGCCAAAGTGGAAGGGGAACTGCGGCGCGTCGTGGTCATTTCCGAAGAGGAAGGAAAGCACCTGGCGCACCCGGCGAAGGCAGGCGTCTATTTGGTGGGAACCGGCAGCAGCGGCGTGGCGGAAACGTTTGTCGTACTCGGCGTCGGCTATTTTCTGGTGATGCTACTGGCCTCGTTTTCCTATCGCATCCCCGCCCGCGGCTGGCTGCCGGCGGGCTGGACTCCGCCCCCCGAGCAGATGACCCATGCAGTCGGCATCAACACCGCCATGAAGACGCCGCAGTTCTGGCTGCTCTGGATTGTGCTCTGCTTCAACGTGACGGCCGGCATCGGCGTGCTGGGAGTCGCCAAAACAATGCTCGGAGAAATTTTCCGCCCCACGCTCCCCGCCATCGTGACACCCAGCTTCACAACCACCTACGTCCTGATGATCAGCGTCTTCAACATGCTGGGCCGCTTCTTTTGGTCTTCGCTCTCCGACTACCTCGGCCGGCAGCGGACTTATGCCATCTATTTTTTGCTCGGGATTCCGCTCTATCTTTCAATTCCGTTTTTGGCCCATCGCGAAAGCGTCTCTCCCGCGGTCTTCTGGCTCGTCAACTACTATGCGGCCACGATGCTCATCTTCACACTCTATGGCGGCGGCTTTGCCACCATCCCCGCGTACCTTGCGGATTTGTTCGGCACCAAGTACGTCGGCGGAATTCACGGCCGGCTGCTGACAGCCTGGAGCACTGCGGGAGTCATCGGCCCGCTCGTTATCACTTCGCTTCGCGAACATTCCCTCCAACGCGCCATCCAGCAAGTGGCCGAAGGGATCGACCCCGCAAAATTCGCCTCGCAGTTCGGTGCTCCGCTCAGCCAGCTATCCACTCTCGTCGCCGCAAAGACGGTCACTCTCCCCAAGCTGATGGAAATCGCTCCCCCCGGCACTATCGACCCTTCCGCGAACCTCTACAACTCCACGATGTTTGTAATGGCCACGCTTCTGGCCGTGGCCCTCGTCGCCAACGCGCTGGTGAGACCGGTCCATCCGCGGAATTACGAACATTCGGCGAACTAACTGGGTGCTAGCAATTCTCCTCGGTGGCCCAACGACCATTTTTGAGCGAGCTAGCGGTTGTCGCCCTTCCGATGAATTAAAACAGCGTTTGAACATTGCCACGGACCTGCTAGAAGGCGCGGCGTCCCTTGCGCACCAGGAGAAACTGTCATGCGTGGTCGCCTCTGCTGCCTGACACTGCTCATCGCCGCCCTCCCCTCCGTGGGATGGGCCCAGTCATTCTCGTTCGGCTTCGCTTCGGGCGGTGGATACGGCGGGCATCATCACGGCGGACATGGCTGCTATGGGGGCTACCGAAATTGGTATGGTTTTGACTTCTACCGCCCGCCGGTTTACCACTATCCGCCCGTGGTCTACGCGCCGCCGCCGGTGACCTATGTCTATCCGGCTCCCGCGGTGCAACTGGTCCAGCCTGTGCCGGCGGTATCTCAGGTTGCCCCTGCACCCAGCGGCTTGACGGCGGCGGACCTGCCTCCCACTCTGAGTTCAACCGCAACATCCGGATCCGCATTACGGCTCAATTCGATACCGACCCAGCAGCAGCGGGCCAATGTCGTGCTCCGCAATCCGGCTGAGAATGCCGGCTCCGTTGCGTTCCGCGTGCAGGACCAGGTCGATGCCGAACTTGGTCCGGGCACCACGCGTACCTGGAGCGACAGAACGAGCCTGACGGTGGAGTTCGATCGAGGCGGCGACTTCGGAACCGCCCGAAAACTCTTGCGGCCTGGTGCGTATGAATTCGTGGTCACTGAACAAGGTTGGGATCTAGTCTCTACGGTCTTGCCGACGAAAGGCCGGGCGGCATCACTGCAAAAAAACACGCTGCCGGGACGGCGATAGTACTCCGCATCTTAGTAGTCCGCTCACTCCGTGAGCGGACATGCCTGTACACGGAGTGTGCAGGCTGCTATTTCAAAATCAGCCCGCTGTAACCCACCACGCGGCTGGTGTCCCCCGAAACGTCCGCGCTGGTGGCGTAGCCGACTCGCTCGATGGCGGAAACCCGGTCGAGTTGACGCAGCGTTTCGAGGACAATCACAGCCGGTAGCACTCCGCACATGCTGATGTGGTTTTCGCGGACGACGGAAAAGAGCGTCTCAGGATCGAGTGTTTCAAAAGCCCGAATCGCCATCTCATCCAGCCGCCGATTCTCGGCATCACTGGCAAAATGGTTCATGTCGCTGGAGATGATGAGCAGCGGCGGCTCTGGGAGCGCGCGAATCAGCGTGGCAAGTCCAGCCGCAAACTCGCGGCAGCGATCGAGGTCGCCCGCGCCAATCGCAATGCCAACAATGCGTGAGTCAGGAGCGAGGCGAGCGAGAAACGGCAACTCCACTTCGATGGCGTGCTCTTGATGGTGGGCGGCGGCATCCAGGACAAGACCCGGAATCGCTTCGGTCAGTTGGCGAGCAAGTTCCGGGTCGCTCGCGATTTCAGCCCCGGGAATTTGCCACGTGGCGTGCGGAGCAACCGCCCAGTCCATGCCGAGGGCCGTGTGCTTGGGTCCAATCACGATCACCGTTTTTGGAATCTCCACGCGTCGCAGCACATCCGCCGCAATGCGTCCGGAATAAATCAGACCCGCATGCGGCACCATCACCGCCGAGACAGGCTGCTTCTCGACACTCGCACCCGCCAGGCACTTGTCTACCAGTGTCGCCAATTCCTCCGCATCGGCGGGATAGAATCTTCCCGCCTGGGCTGCCGGGCGCACACTGCTTCCAGCTAAGGGGCGGGGCAAATGCGTCACCGTGAAGTGATCCATCTTCGAAGAGACCGCCAGGCTGAAGACGCTCGCCTGAACCTGCGAACTCACTTGAGCCGCGGCCACTGCCTGGGCCAGCAACTCCTCGGGCGAAAGACCTTGATCAAAAACCGTCGCGGTCTTGTTCCGCTCCAGCACCGCCACCGCGCGGTCGCTCGTTCGCAGGCCCCGGAGGTCCGGCTCGGCAACGCTCCCATGCATGGCAATGTCACTCAGGACTGCCAGATGCAATCTCAACGCGGGAAGCATTTCCTTCCATCCACGCTGCTGCCGCAGGACGTCCGCCAGATTCTCGGTCAGGACAAACAGCGTCGATTGCAGCGGTACCTTCTCCAACAAGGAAATGCGGCTGGACTGCACAAACTGGCGGCCCGCGGCATCATGCACACTCACGATAACGCCATGTACATTCGCGTCGGAAACTCCAAACGCGAAGTAGTTGGGCGTCGCGCCGGTAAGCAGGGCGAGCAGATTGTCGCTGGTGAAGTTGGCCAGTTCGGCGAGGTCCTCGGCGGAGATCAGCGGGTTGGCCGAAGGGACGTTAGTATCAGGGGGCTGACGCCCCCCGCTCGCCGGTCCCTTGATGACGTGCCCTTCAAAGGTCGAAAGCTTTGTGTCCGCTTCCCGCCAGGCCGTCGGAGGCAATTCCGCTTTGAGACACGTGTGCTGCAAAAAGGTTTCCGCGTCAAAATGGTGCTCGGTCGCCACTCCAGGAAGAAGCAAACCACGTTGATTCCCGCGTTCAATGATCAATCCATGCTTGCCAATCTCTACCGCGGCAATGCGGGCTTCCCCCTGTGTTTCCACCGCCTGCGGATAATTGAGCAGCCAGACTTCCAAATCGAGAAACGGCAATTCGGTCGGTGAAATGGGGGGAAAGCGATGGTCGTCTGCCGCTGTGCTGGCTGCGGCATGGGCCACCGCGTGTGCTAAAGTAACCGATTGTCCGATGAAGCCGCAGCAGCTGCGGAGCTTCCCCGCCCGTTTGGCACTGACGAACGCTCCCATCACGGGCAAATTTGCCGAGTCTCCGAATTCCTCCGCCGGTGGAGGCTGCTGGCCGTTGACTGCCGCGGCCAGATGGTCGGCTGCCGCGGCCAGAATACGCTCTTCCTGGGGAGGCAGGAGAACGAAGCCGGCGGAGGCGGTTGGTTCGATGGATTCTGAAGGGACTGAAGTGATTTGCATGAGATTTTCCCGTCCTTGATAATCGGCAATCCGCACCGGTTGCCGGCGGCTTCCCCAGTTGCCGGGCCGCTGGTCGAAGTGGCCGGCGATGACCGTGCCGCAAGCGGCGCATTGGTTCCCTCGCAAATTGTAGCCGTTAATCGTGTAGCCCGTTCGCTCAATCAGGTCCTTCCCGCACCCGGGGCAATAGGTGGTCTGGTGCTCGGGGGCGTGGATGTTGCCGGCGTAGATGTAATGGAGTCCCGCCCGCTTCGCGATTTCATAGGCGGCAAAGAGCGTGGCGGGGGGCGTTCGCTCACGGTCCATCAAGCGAAAGTCCGGATGGAACGCGGTGAAATGAACCGGCACATCCGGCCCCACGCTCTCCAAAATCCAGTCGCACATCTGCTTCAGCTCATCCGGCGAGTCGTTGGCCCGCGGGATGATCAGGTTCGTGATTTCAAACCAGGTGCTGGACTCGTGCTTCAGCCAACGGAGCGT
>CAYUJE010000410.1:0-4909 GCA_964444865.1 uncultured Pirellulaceae bacterium
CAGCGTCGATCTCGATGATGCCAGCCTCATTCGCAAGGCAAAGGCCAGCCTCGGATTGGTGGGACGCGATTTGGTAAGAGAGGTTCTTCCCTCGCAGCCAAGCAACTGGCAGCAGCCGCTGAGCCAGTGGGCGAAGCTGACGCTTGAGCCGAATCCCGCATTTGAGCACAAAGATTTTCATGTCGTCGCGCTGGATTACGGCATGAAGTGGAATATCGCCCGCCATCTGTGGGATGAAGGGAGCCGCGTCACCATTCTTCCTGGAACTGCGACCGCGGAAGACGTGCTTGCATACCAGCCGGACGGCGTCTTTCTCAGCAATGGCCCAGGCGACCCGGAGCCCCTGGATTACGCCCACAATTGCATCCGTGGCGTGCTCGGAAAAGTCCCGGTGTTTGGAATTTGCCTGGGGCATCAGCTGCTCGGGCTAGCGTGTGGGGCCAAGACATTCAAGCTCAAGTTTGGCCACCGTGGCGCGAATCAACCGGTGCTGAATGTTCTCTCCGGCAAAGTGGAAATCACCGCTCAGAATCATGGCTTTGCGGTGGAAGAGGATTCGCTTCCTTCCTGCCTGGAGATTACCCACCGCAATCTCAACGACAACACGATCGCCGGCTTGCGGCACAAGGAAGTTTCCGCCTTCAGTGTGCAGTACCACCCCGAATCTTCCAGCGGTCCCCATGACAGCCGCTATCTATTCCGCCAATTCCGGGAAATGATGCAGGCGGAAAAGAGCATGGCGTAGAGCGGGCACATGCCTACTTCAGTTCGCCGATAAACCGCTGCATCCTCGCATCGAGCAGTGCCAAATTGCCGCCGAAGACATCGGTAAAGTCTTTCAGGCGTTGTGGCTCCGGGTACAGGGTAAAATCCTTGACCGCAGCAGTTTTCATCAAGTACTGCACATACTTTCGCGGCTCTTGCTCGCTGAGAAAGAAGGACAGCGCCCAGGCTTCGGCGTAGGCAGCTTCGGTGTTCTTGTCGAAAGCTCGATCCGAACTGACGGTCTGGGCAACTGCGTCGGAGGGGCGACGGGAAAGGTTGCGACGAAAGGCCGCCAATTGGATGCGGTTGACACGATCCGCCAGATTGTGATGCACCCGGCCATTCCAGACGCCTGGGGCCTCGAACATGGTCGCCAACCCTTCACAAACCCACGCTGGCGACTGGCCGAAGCGGTTATGCATCCCGGCGTTGAACGCCATTTGGTGGGTCGCCTCGTGAATGATCGTATCGGCATTGGTTGACCAGTCTAACGCATTGCCTCCGGCAGTTACGTCGTACAGGGCAATCCGGTTGGTCTTCGGCGAATAGTATCCCAGCATGTTTTTTACATTCGTGGACCCATCGGCAATTGCCGCCCGCTGAAAATCCGCCTGCCGCGGATAGACGATGGCCACCATAGGAAACTGGGGTTCGCTCGGTCGAAACGCCCGGGTATTGAAGTAATGCACGAACGAGCGGTAAAGTTCCTCGAACCGCGGAGCCCACATGTCCTTTTGCCCTGCCGGATGCACCACCAGATAATGACCGTTGCCCGAGACCTCAAACCTATTGCCAAACTCCCGCATCAGTTGCCCCCGCAGTTCGGCTTGCGAATAGGCGTAGAAATTGCCGCTGGACTTGCTGAAGCTCTGAGCATCGGAGGGCGCAAATTCCCACATCTGCCCGTCCCGCGCCAGCAGAAAGACCTGCTTTTCCGTCGCTACCAGCGGAGTCCCTTCCACCCAGCGGCCGAAAATCTGCAACTTGAAGGCAGTCTGGGCTGGCAATACGGAAGGGGCGGTCAGGGCGAACAGCCAGACAAATGCCCAGACCAGCGTTGGAGGCGATATGCGAATGGAGCGCATGAATCCCGGAACCTTGCTCTTTGTAACTCGAACACCAGAAAATACACTTTCACTTCCTCAACTCTAGCTCATGCATAAACCCCACAACCGGTATGACCCTCCTCAAGACGACCGCCTTACTTGTCGCCTCCAACTTCTTCATGCTGTGCGCCTGGTATCTCCACCCGCGGCTGAGGTTTTTGGAGGGGCGGACGGTCGCGCTGGCGATCCTCGTCAGTTGGGGAATCGCCTTCTTTGAATACCTGCTGCAGGTTCCGGCAAATCGAATTGGCTATTCCGGCGGACTCTCCTTCTATCAACTCAAGTTTTTGCAGGAGATAATCACACTATCCGTGTTTGTCCCCTTTGCACTCTTCTTCCTGAATGAGAAGCTGACTTGGAACCACGTCGGGGCCGCTCTCTGCTTGTGCGGCGCGGCCTATTTTGTCTTTTCGCCCGGGTTCAAGCCCGCCCATCCAACAGGGCCAATTTCGCATGTCGCTGCTCCGGCTCCTTCCGACCGCTCCCCTTAGCCGCCTCCGGTTGGTGGTGCTGCTAATTATGGGTGCGGCGCTGGTGCCCGCCTGTTTTCGGCTGGGATGCGTGAAGGGGCTGGTGCGAACGATTCGCATCGACGGCCCATCGATGGCGGAGACTCTGCTTGGCAATCACTTCCGCGTCACCTGTGGCGACTGCGGCATCCCCTTCCGTTGCGATGCAGACAGTTCCCCAGACGACCGGCTTGCCGTCTGCCCCAATTGCGGCTTTCGTGACAATGCATTGCGGGACGAAGATCTGCATCTCGGCGATACCGTCCTCGTCGACACCTGGCCTTACCTCTGGTCGGCTCCGAAACGGGGGGACCTGGTCATGCTCGTTGAGCCAAAAACGAATGATGAGCCGTCCTCACCGACCTTTGCCGTCAAACGCGTCGCGGGGCTGCCGAGAGAGCAACCCAGTATTCATTTCGGGGACTTTCGCGCGAATGGCAAAGCAGTTCGCAGGACCTCGCGGGAATTGAGAGAAGTCAGTTGCCTCGTCCATGACAGCGACTATCGGCCGCGCAGCTTGCCAAACCAGCGCCGCTGGCTCCCCTACCCAGCGGGAGCCTCCGGATGGGAAGCGACCGACGGCGGATTTCGATTCACCTCGCCCGTCGACACCGACGAGTCGCAGTGGCTGGCCTACGAGCACTGGCACTCCAGCGCCAGCCCGGCTCCACGCACGCAGCCGGCGATGATTTTGGACAACGACAGTTACAACCAGGCGGAAGCGCGGGGGCTGAATCCGGTCCGAGACCTGATTGTCCGCTGCCAGGTCCAGGGCAAGACGGGCGACTTCATTCTGGCTCTGCTCGATCCTCCTCACAAGCTCATCGTCCATTTGCAGCTCGATTCGGGGCGATTTCTCATGTTGAAAGACGGCTCGACCCTGGTCGCCGATGCGCTTCCGCATACCGCTGGTGACTTCCTCTTCGAAGCGGCGATTTGCGATGGGTCCTTCCGTTTTTCCCACAATCGCCATTTGCTGGCGGAGTTCGTCTATCGGGAACAGCCAAGTCCCGACGGCAGTCAGAAAATCGCAGAGAGTGCGCCGCGAATTCAAATCGGGGCCTATGGAGGACCCATTGAAGTCACGCACCTCCAGGTCCGGCGCGACATTTACTACCTCACTCCGACGAGTCTTGGCGGCGATTGGCAAGCTGAAGGACCGCTTGCCAACAACCGCTTTTTTCTCCTTGGCGACAACCCGCCCATCTCCGTCGACAGCCGGCAGTGGGGAGGAGGAGTGTCGCGCGAGGCGATTCTGGGACGGGTGATTCCGCTTGGCCGGTAGCCAACGACTCCCCCTCTCTCTCTCTGGGAGAGGACCGGGGGGAGGGTTTGGAGACTGGCACGATTCCCTAAAAGCACGCTCCCCGCTGAATCACACGCGAGAAGCTCATAACTGCCGATAAGCCCTGAATCCCGGAGCCTGATTCACAGGATTCACGTTCTTTTTTTGCCTCCCGCGCCGCTCACAAGCCCCAGCGAGGAAACGCTTTACGGCTCATGAATCAGTGGATCAGCCCATTTCTAGATTCACGTCCCTTATCACCCCTCCAGGTGGGTCTCCTGCGGATTTTATAACCTGTTTTCAAACACGTGCGCAGTACTTATCCGTCCCCTTAAGGGAACTTTACACGCCATTACAACCGGATTGGAAAAGAGCACACCTACCTGACCCTGCGCAGCCCGCTGCCAACACCACAACGCAGCTCCGCCGCAACTGTACAAGTATACACATCCTCCGTTGGCACAGGCAAGCCCCGGCAGCCGGAATTCGGAAGATTTTTTCGGGTAGTAGGATGGCCTTCCCAGGCCGTCGGCAACCATGCAAGAAGAAAGAGGGCAAACGAACGCCGATTCTCCGCCGCCACCGGCGGGCTCGCTCCGCCGGAGCGATGTTTGGAAACCAGAACGTGGAAAACGGATTCTCTCTTCGCCACCGCCCGGCTTGTCCGCGTGGAGCGAAGTTTCTGGGGCGTGTACCGGGCGCTCCCTCGCTGGCGCTACGGGTTAGTGTTTGGCCTGCTACTTCCCAACCGTCCCCTTTAAAAACGCCAGCACGTCCGCGGCCTCTTCAATGATCTTGGTCGTCGGCTTGCCGGCACCGTGGCCGGCGCGAGTTTCGATGCGAATCAGCACGGGGGCGTCGCCGGAGTGGGCGGCTTGCAGGGTGGCGGCGAATTTGAAGCTGTGGGCGGGGACGACCCGGTCGTCGTGGTCGCCGGTGGTGATGAGGGTCGGCGGGTACTTGGTTCCCGGCTTCAGATTGTGCAGCGGCGAATAGGCCAGCAGCGTGGGAAACTGCTCGGCCACGTCGGCACTCCCGTACTCATTCACCCAGGCCCAGCCGATGGTGAATTTGTGAAAGCGGAGCATATCCAGCACGCCAACTGCCGGAACGGCCGCACCGAACAGGTCCGGCCGCTGGGTCATGACCGCACCGACGAGCAGGCCGCCGTTGCTGCCGCCGCGAACGGCCAGATGTTGGGAACTGGTGTACTTGTTATCGATGAGCCACTGGGCCGCGGCGAT
>CAYUJE010000411.1:0-4909 GCA_964444865.1 uncultured Pirellulaceae bacterium
CCATGGGCTCTAGCTCCGATTCGGCTGCTCGCCGGGAAAGGATGGCGAGCCCGACGACATATCCCGCCGCTGGCCCATCCATCCACTTCCGCAGCCAGTGGGGGCGGATGTAAGGCTGGGTTCCCGGCAACTGCCGCAACAGGGCCACGGCCTCATCTTGCCGCCGGGCCTTCTGCCGTTCATAGGCGACGTATCCTCCCGGCCCGATGCAGAGAATCGTCACCACGAGCAGCATCCTCCCCAGGCTGAACTGAAACCAGCGGCGTTTGGGTGTGGAGGTCATGTGACGATTTATGGTTCGCTTCGGTATCACCATCATTGTAGTGCGGCGAGTTGCGACGAACCCGACCCAAGTCCATTTCTATCTGGCTTCAGACTCCCTGCTCCGCTACGATAAAGACAAATAAGCGGCCCTAGATGGATGGGCCGTTTGTTGTCCCGCCCGGTGGGAGTTCGTGATGCACCTGCCAATCTCCCGACGCTTGTTGATCCACGGCAGCACTGCCGCTGCTGTCGGTTCGCTGTGGGGAAGCTGGTCGCAGGCAATCGCCGCCCAGCCGAAAGGGAATGGAAAGGCCAAGTCGGTTATTCTGATTTTCAATTGCGGCGGGCCGAGCCACATTGACCTCTGGGATCCCAAGCCGGCAGCGGGGGACAACATCCGCGGCGAGTTCTCCACCAACAGCACCAAGGTTCCCGGCATTCAGGTCACCGAGATGTTGCCCCGCATGGCGGAGCGGATGGACAAGCTGGCAATCGTCCGCACCGTCCATCACATGCAGGGGAGCCACAACGCCGGGATGTACAACTCCATCGTCGGCCGCCCCTATCGCACCGACAGCACGCTCATCAACCCCGCCCCCACCGACTATCCCAGCGTCGGCACCCTCGTCGGCTGGCTCGCTCAGCGGGATGGCTATACCGGCACCGTGCCGCCCTATGTCATCACGCCCTATCCCCACTGCGACAGCACGGTCTATCTCACCCCGGGCCAATACGGTGGCTGCCTCGGCATCAAGTACGACCCGTTCGTCCTCGATGCCGACCCCAACGCGGCCGACTTCCGCGTCCGCAACCTGCGGCTGGAAGAAGGACTGACGGCAGAGCGGCTGGGAGAGCGGCGGCAACTCCTCGCGCAGCTTGGCTCGGCGACAAAGCCGATTGCCAGCCCCTCCGTGGCGGACCTCGATGCTCGCAGTTCGCAAGCAGCCCAGATGATCGCCACCGGCGATGCCGCCAAAGCTTTCGACCTCTCGCAAGAGCCCACCAAAGTCCGCGAAAAGTACGGCCGCCACCAGTGGGGACAGTCGCATCTGCTCGCCCGCCGCCTGATCGAAAGCGGCTCCAAATTTGTGACCACCGTCAACGGCCGCAGCATCATTTGGGATACGCACGCCGACAACTTCACGCGGATGAAGCAGACCCTCGCGCCCCCCATGGAAATCGCCTACGCCGCCCTGCTCGACGACCTCGAGGAGCGCGGCCTCCTCGACAGCACACTCGTCGTCTGGATGGGTGACTTCGGCCGCACTCCCACCATCAACAAGGGAGCCGGGCGGGACCACTGGCCCGGCTGCTACTCGATGGTCCTGGCCGGCGGCGGCATCCGCGGCGGCCAGGTCGTCGGCGAATCCGACAAGCAAGGAGCCTATCCGCACCTCCGCCCCGTCACCCCCGCCGACATCCACGCCACCATATTCGCCGCCCTCGGCTACGACCCCCGCCGCATCAGCTACCAAACCACCGACGGCCGCCCCACGCCCCTGACCGAAGGGGAACCGATCAAGGAACTGCTCGGTTAGGCACCTGTTGAAAAAGGGGTCTGGCTCGGAGCCAGGTCCAAAGGTCGCCAAGGAAGACGGTTCGCGGCGACGTGCCTGACCCCTTTTTCAACCCGCTGTCAGCCGAGCGTCCAGCAGACCCCGCGTAGGGGGCTCAAATTCGTCGGATTCACGCCTCTTTTCTCAAAACACTTACGGCGACGCGAATCACCGCAAGTGATTATCTATACATAAGTTCCGATGATTCACATCGCCGTAAGTCCCTGAATCATGGCCCCAAAATCGGGTTTCTTGATTCATCCATTTTCCCTGATGCGAGGTTCCTCTTCGGCTCTGCGCGTTCCTAACCCCCAGCGTAAGTTTTGATCTTGCCCTAAAGGAACGAAAAACGGTGCAGGCCCGTAGGGCCGACCCATATGGCAGCCCGGGCCGAAGGCCCGGATAACGAAGCGCAGAACTCCAGAAAGCCCTGAAGGGGCGCGGTAATTTTGGGCGGTGGACGGTCCACCATTACGGCGCCCCTGCGGGGCTTTAGCCCTTCAAACTCATGGCGCAACATCTCCTGTGATACACATCATAATTTTAATACTAAGTGCATAACTAATGATTAATACATACCACTTTCTACCGCTCACGCGAAAGAAGTGTTGACAAACCTCGGCCTCCCGTTTTCTTAAGACCTTGGCCGGCCTCAGCTTGCCGAAATCGATCCCCCCGGGTTATTCAACACACCCCTCTTTCCGCATCGAAAATCGGCCCGAGAGAACTTCCACTCCACAGGGGGAGTCCCAGGGAAACACCAGCCCAACGCGCCAGCGAGGGAATTGGACGCTGCACCGGTGCCATACACTTTTCCCTCGCCCAGCGCATCGGGCTAGTGTCGGACTCTGTCGTTCCTGCCCAACAACCAGTTTGTAAAAGAGCAATCGTCCCTTCCGAAGCGCCGCCGATCCAAGTTTTGGAACGGACGCACCACACCGCAGGATACTATACGAAAGTGTATGTATCTCAGTTGGCACTTTCAAGCCCCTGCACTCCAGATTTCTGAAGATTTCTTGCCTGCGTGCCGGGTGAATTCTCTAGGGGCGGCCAGGATACAAATGCTCTAGGGGGTGTGGTGATAGGGCTTCGAGCCTCCCCACGAATCGAAAGCGCCAGCGAGGGAGAAACCCGCTAGAATGAGCCCATGCGAGACGACCGCGAACCAGGCCGTGGCGGAGCGGGAGTTGCCATCCTCCTGGTAGTAGTGCTTTTTTTACTCCCCCCCCTCTACATCCTCAGTTGCGGCCCTGCCGTCGCCCTGATGACCCGGGGCTATCTTTCAGAAGGCACTTTCGACATCGTCTACTATCCTCTCATCCTCGCCAGCCAGAACTCCGACTGGATCGAACGCCACCTCGAGTGGTATGCCCAACTCTGGGCAGCGTGAGCAGCCCCCGTGGGGTAGGCTTCCAGCCTGCCCAAAACCTCCCCCCTCTGTGCCTCCGTGCCTTTGTGAGAGCCATTCTTTCCAAAGTCGCACAGCGAAACCAAGAAGTATCTCACACGGAGGCACCAAGGCACAGAGCAGCAAAGGAGAGTTGGAATCCAGGCCGAAGGTCGCATAGAATAATCTCATGCCCCAGAGGACCGAAGAGCTGCTGCACTTTAAGAACCCGCCGCGGGAAAACGGCGCTCGACACGCCTGGTTTCCGAAGGCCAAGGAGCAATTAGCCGCCATCGCTGCGTTGCCGCAGGGGTGGGATTCCAACGGGGCCGCTCCGCCGATTCCGACCGTCGTTTTCGGCGCCGAAAGCCTGCTCCTCTCCCTCTGCCACGACCCGGCCCTCCCCCAGCCCCACATCCACCCCACCCGCAGCGGCGGTGTGCAGTTTGAATGGGAAAACGGCACCCGCTATTTCGAGATCGAAGTCCAGAGGGAACGAGCCGCCACGTATTTTTATTCGGACGACGATACGGGGGAGGAAACGAGCGGGATGACCTTCGAAAACGAGACCTTAGCGAAGACTTGCTAGAATGGATATCGGGAAACAAAGTAGCCGGTCGCGAAAAACCCGTCGATAATCACGAATACTATCATGACCAATATCGAGATAATCATGCCAATCAACTGCCTGCGAAACTCTTTGCTGTAGCGAGCGCCGGAATCGCGAACGACACGGTCAGTTACTTCCTTAACCATCTTTCGCGTCTCATCGCTTAACACTCCGTCGCTTTCTTTCCACGTTGCCTGTTCAACTGCCAGTTGATGGCGACGTCTCTGACGATAAACTGCAAAAGCCGTAAGGCATATATACATAACGATAGCAATTGCCGGAACCATAAGCGACCAACCGACTTGAGCAGGACGCCTTCGCGATAATGCGACAGTTCCCTGCTTTTTGACAATTCCTGTCACCTCCAATGGAGCATCGGGTTTTCCAGAGTAGATTAGCTGGACGACAAATCCGTCTCCGGGTTCCAGCCGCAGCCAGGTAAGTGTACAAAAATCGTCATGTGGAAGAAGGAAGTTGTCAATAGGCTGGAAGTCAAAAATTGCTTTCGCCTTAACCACTTCAGGCCTTGTCTGCTTAATAATCCTGGCCGAGAGAATTCTGTTTCTCGGGCCACTTTCTACGTCCCGCAATGTAACTGTGATTGGAACATAAACATTCTCAACGTCTGATGTAATAATTGTATTGCCGTTGTTCCACAGTTGCACCTGGGCAACGCACGCGGTTTGGCTTACCTCCGCGCCACGATAAACTACTTTCAAATCATCTACTTCCGACTTATCAACAATAACGGCTCGCGGCTCCTGAATGTACGCGCGAAGTTGCCATGACTCTAAAGTATACAGCGCCACCATTAGCCCTATTACTGCAAGGAGCGAGAAGCCGCCGCCGCCAGTAAGTAGTGTAAATACGGGATGTTGCGTAAACCATGTAAGTGAGTTCGCCCATAATCCCCGATTTGGGGATACAGGGGTCGACGCAGGTGAGGAAGGACTGGACATCTTGATGAGAACAGGTTGAAATCATGCATATGCGATTTACTGTCGTTGCAGCGCTAATTCCTACGGCCACGTCGCACCTTACACATCCAAATTCCTCACCTCCAGCGCGTGTTTCTCGATGAATTCGCGGCGG
>CAYUJE010000412.1:0-4895 GCA_964444865.1 uncultured Pirellulaceae bacterium
AAAGCCGTTTCCGCCCCAGCAAAATCAGCGGTGGGTCCGCCCCGAGGAATTATCGGGGGAAGGCCGCAAGCCATCGCCTCCAGAATGGGGAGGCCGAACCCTTCACCCCGATAAGGGGCCACGAAACATTGGCAGGCGGTGTAAAGGCTGGCCCGCTGCCCCTCCGTCAGGTCGGCATCGAGATAGACAATCTCGGGAGCCTTGGGATCCGCCAGGGCTGCGAAGATCTGCTCGCGATAGTTCCCGTACCGATAAAAGGTTTTCGTCCCCAGGTCTTTGATCACCAGACAAACATCTTCCTGCCGCTGAAACTCTGCTAAGTAGGCGGTCAGCACCAAGTCAAATCCTTTGCGAGAGATAGTTCCCCCCACATACAGAAATTTGAATTGCTTTGGCGTTGGTAAAATGCGGGCGGGGGCACTGGGAGAATAAACGGCCGGGTCGATACCCCAAGGGATGACCTGAATCTTATCGGCGGGAATGCCACTCCGCAGATAGACATCCCGGACGTATCCGGAGGGTGCCCAAATCTCGTCCACTTGCTCACACAGCGGGGCAATCCAATCCTGAGGCAAATAGCCGAATTCCCAAGGCTGAATATGCACCCATTTGCCACTGGTCGGCGGCTCCCAGACTGGGGGAAAGCTGTGGCGAATCGTGACCTGCGCTCCACCCGGAAGCTCTCGGCCGATCCATGGGATTAATTCAGCAGCGCCGGGCATTTGTTCTTCTGGAGTGGGATTGAATTTCCGGCGGCGGATGGAGAACGCAATTCGCTCCTCCTGCTTCCAACGGCGCGCGAGCTGCTCGTTGATGTTCGAGAAACTATGTCCGGCAAATAACTCGCCATCCAGTTCGATGCGAATTTGGTCCGGCCGTATCGGAGGGACCGAACCTTGCGCCCAGCGGGATTCCGCTTGGGAAAGTCGTTCTTCCAGAATCCTCGTCAACGCGGGGACGCTGAAGTGTCCGGAAACCATTTCGAGGGCTCGACTGGATTTCGCCGCGGCGAGTTCCGGATTAGCAAACAAACTTCGCAGCGCGTCCCGGAGAGACCTTTCGTGAGGCTCTTGCCAGCTGGGGGCAAGGTTGTGTGGGACTTCCCGCAAGGCATATTCGGGCACTGGACGTTCGACCGAATCCACGAGAAAGCTGTGATCTTCGGTGACCCGGGGAGCGGCACTACTTCGGCGTGTCACGATCGTGGGAACCCCACAGGCCATGGCTTCCCAAACAGCATGTCCCCACTCTTTGTCGCGGGAGGGCAGCACGAAGCCTTGGACGGACCGGTACAGGGCTCCCGGCTCGGCACCATCCGGGTAGGTCTCAAATAATACAATATCGGGGCGAGCGTCGAGTGACTCGTCCATTTCGGCGAGGACTTGATTGGCCTGGGTGAAGAGCCGCTCCTGGCTATGTCCAGGCTGGCGAGTGATTTTTAGAAGTAGTCCCGCGTTTTCCTTCGTCGTGAATTCCCGGCAATAGGCCCTGAGCAATGCATCCCATCCCTTGCTGAATTGCCAGTCGAGGACCGCTAGGAAGACGAACCGGCCTGGAAGGGGCGACGGCAACTCAAGTTTGCTTCCAGCCGGATTGAATATTTCAGTATCCATACCTACCGGCAAAACACGGATGCGTTCGGGAGCCAGCCCTATGCGGCGAAGTAACATTTGGCTCCGCTCGGAGGAGACCCAGATCTCGTCGTACTGCGGGAGCCGTTCCAGCCAGCCTGCCGGAAACCGGTCGGGCTCGCATGCCATGCGGAGAATATTCAGGCACGCCTTCTCGTCGGGGTCAGCCAGCGTTTCTCCGCACTGGGTAAGAGTGATCCACGGTCCCTGAAATCTCTGTCGCGCCATGGAGCGGACAAGTCCGGTCGCCGTCGGAGACAATAATGCGGAAGTATCGTTGGATGGAAGCTCAATTGCGCCACTAGGTCGCTCCAACAGGGCCAATGCTTGGAGTATGGTCCGACCGTCTTGAGCTTCAAAGCTGGGATCAAAAAAAGGAGTCCGAATTTGGACGGCGAGCGGAAGTTGTGGACTCAGGCTCCGCAGCCGGATCAGTTCGTCCTGGACAAGAGCGAAGACCTCGTCGAGATTTTGAGGGACGGCCGCTTGCGCGAGAGCCGCACCCTGCTCGGGGAGGTCCAGGAGTTTGGCCTCGATCAACCAGCGATACTGACCGGCGAGCCAGGAGAGGATCCAGCCCCGATAGCCGTCCAGCGAGCCTTGGTTTCGTTCGTAATACAGCCACAAATCGCGGGCCATTTCCCGCACGCCCCGCCGCCAATCGGGGGTGGCCCCCTGGGCGCTGCGACTGATCGCTTCGCCCGTGGTATAGCGATTGAGCTTCTCGATGTAATGCTGAACGCTGAGGTAGCTAAAATGGTCGACCGCCAAGTCTTCGCGCGGCGCAACACGCAGTTCTGGCCCGTCAAATTGAACACCGGAGTGCAGTTCCTCACCGAACCGGAAGTGCCCTCGTTTGAGCACGCGGGGCATGGTGTATCCCGGCCACCAACCGCAATGCTGGATCCACTGGCCGCAGAAATAAGTCTTAAACGGGATCGTGAGGGCGACAAACTGATCCCCGTATTGCCGTATCGTTTCCTGCACCAACCGCCCTGTTGCCTCGGAGACTCTTTCATCGGCGTCGACAAACCAGAGCCAGTCGTACAGCGCTTCGGGAATGGCCACATTCCGCGCCACGTCAAAGTTGGGAATCAACGGGTGCGAGATGATCTTCGAGACGAGCGGCCGGGCCAGTTCCACGGTCTGGTCTTCGCTCTCCATGTCAATCAGGATGATTTGCTGAACATGCGGACCGATGCAGCCAATGCAAGGAACAATATTGTCCGCTTCATTTCGCGCAAGAATAACGGCGGTGATCTTCGTCAACGGTTCGGCGGTCAATGCCGGTGGAGAGGTATTCGGCATGCGCGGATATAGGAAAGGACTGGAGCGTGAAAGGGTTCAGTCAGGAATTCCCAGCGATTCTTGGGCGGAGCGGAGTATTTCGAGCATGTACGAGAGACACGCTCGCGTTCCTGGCAGAGTTTCGATCCCAGGAATAGCGCTCATCGTAACCGTCACCCAAGGAAAGTCAACGAACGGTAGATTGCGCCGACCGTAATTCCGTCCGGGAGAATCATTGCGGCAATCACCACCACCGAAGAGTCAGCAGTGCTGACAGGGTGCTAAGTCGGCTTCCGGAGATACCATGACGGCCAACGGGAACCCGTTTGTTGGGCTCGGAGCCCCGTTTTCTGTTCAAACATGTGCACCGCGCTGGCGACTCCAAAGCACCCCTCCGGTAAATTACCATCCAAGAAATCATGGCCCGCCAAGATCCCTCCCGGTTTGAGCTTGGGATACCACAGCTGCAGGTCGAGCCACACGGCCTGAAAGGAATGGGCGGCGTCAAGATATACAAAATCGAGGGATCCGCTCGCAAACTGAGCTGCGGCATTCTCCGACAGATCACGCACAAGGCGATAACGGTTTTGATGGGGGGCCAGCCGCGCGCGAGTCGCCGCGTAATTGGCTTCGTGCTCGGCATCCCCTACATTGGCGATGTCCACATAACCGGGCAATTGACGCCAAGGGTCCACCAGGTGCAACATGCGGCCTTGCCAGCGCTCCAGGAGAATCTCGGCAAACTCCCCGCGCAGAACCCCCACCTCAACCGCATCCCCCACCAAACCGAGTTGGTTCAGTAAATCTCCAAACTCCTCCCGACGCTCGATGCCGGGAAGTGCCTCATTTCCCTGCCGAAGTTTGCACGCCTGCAGGGCCTGGAACAAAATCGCCTGGCGGGCCTGGTGGGGGAGTCCGTGGGCGGCAATGACCGCGGGATTCTCCGCCATCGCAATTCCAGGGACACTGTTCCAGGCAAGGTCGAGAGAATGGAAGAGAGGAGCGAAGTCTGACCGGCAGGCTAGCTCATTCACCGCCAGCTGTTCCATCCAGCTACTGTTGTTCTCCGGAGAAATATCGACTTCGCGCCAAAATCGTTCGGTCGCGGCAGTTGCCCGGGAAATGATCAGGCCGGTGTTCCAATGCTCGGGATTGGGGTGCCGGACCATGGCAATTCCACCTGGCGCGAGGGTCGCCAAATTCGTGTCCATCTCGATGACAATTGCGTCGGCATCCAGCCACACAACGCATTCGTAGCCCAAAGCGATTCCGGCGAGCAACAGGGGGATCTTGCCCCAGCCTGCGCGCTTCTCGGCCATCGGATTTCCCGTGATGCACCAGTAATCGAGACCGTGCCGCTGGGCGTAACGCTGGTGGTGGTCCCGAACCAAGTTCAGAAGCACCTCATGTTCCCCCTCCGCCATTTGGATCAGGAGAGACTTCTGAAGGCGACCGTAACGAATGGGAGTGAGGGGCTGGATGCGGGGAATCAAGGATTATTCCTCGTGATGCTTGGGTTTGGCGAACGAGCGCATTGTTGAGATTAGAGAGTCCAGCCTACGAAAGTCAATTTGCCAGCTTCAAGAAAGGCAGGCCATTCCAGAATTCGAGCGAACATGGGCGTTCGGTGCTAGGCAGATACTTGCTTTTGGGAATGGGGTGCCCGATGATTGCTAAGTTCCAGTTTTGGAAATGCGGAGCGCTAACCATGTCGGCCCCAGGATCACTGGTGATGGAGCATGCTTGCAATCCCCGTAACGGCGGCGCGATGGAGCCGGCCGATGCCATCGGCGAGGCGAGTCTCGACGGCCGGGCACCCCGTCTGAAGATTTTTTTGCGGGTCGCCGATCAAGTCGTCGTTCAGGCCATGTTCCAGACCTTTGGCTGCGGCTATTCCATCGCCTGCTGCTCCGTCCTTACGGAGCTGGCCACCGGCAAAACCCTGGGGGAATGCCGGGCAATCACCTGGCAAGACGT
>CAYUJE010000413.1:0-4889 GCA_964444865.1 uncultured Pirellulaceae bacterium
TTTCAAGTCGTCACGATGGAAGAAGCCGCCGCCCAGGGAAACATCTTCGTCACCACCACCGGCTGCTGCGACATCATTCGCGGCGAGCACATGGAAGTGATGAAGAACGACGCCATCATCTGCAACATTGGCCACTTCGACATCGAAATCGACGTCGCCTGGCTGGAAGCCCAGGTCAAAGCCGGCAAGGCCAAGAAGCTCAACATCAAGCCGCAGGTCGACCGCTTCACGTTCAACTCCACCGGCCGCAGCGTGCTCCTGCTCGCCGAAGGTCGGCTGGTGAACCTTGGCTGTGCGACCGGCCATCCGTCTTTCGTGATGAGCAACAGCTTTTGCAACCAGGTGATGGCACAGCTAGCACTCTGGAACGAGAGCGAGAAGTACGACATCGGCGTCCACATGCTTCCCAAAAAGCTGGACGAAGAGGTCGCCCGTCTGCACCTGGAACAGATTGGCGTGAAGCTGACGAAGCTATCCGCCAAACAATCGGAATACCTCGGTATCCCGGTCGAAGGGCCGTTCAAGCCTGAACATTATCGGTACTAAGAAATCTTATTCACTTGGAGTTTCGTGGCATGGTAAATCAATGGTCAACTACGCTGGTTGCACTCATCGCGGTTCTTCCGCTCCTGGTCGGCTGCGGCTCGTCCAAAGGCCCTGCGAATAATGGGCTGTCGGAGGCAGAACTGGCCAAGGTCATGGAGGCTGACAAGGAAGCAGCTGCCAAGGCTCCCGCTCCGGAAGTGACTGCCAAAAAGCTGATCGAGTCTTTGACTGCCGACCCAGCCGCGGGAGCATCCGCCTCGAAAGCCATCTTCGCACGGCCGCAGATCGTGACCGGAGTCGTCGTGGACCGCAGCCCCGAAGGGAGCGGCACTCCTTTCTTGACACTCGATGGCGGCAGCCAGGACGACAAGGCCCACAAATTGAAATTCAACTTCGATCAAGGCCGCAAAGAGGACATTGCGGCGGTTAAAGTAGGAGACAACGTGCGTTTGATCGGATCCAGTGATGGCGAGATCAAGGAAGGCACGTTGGAGTTCAAGGAGTGCGTTTATTATCCCCAGGGTCCCGCGATGCCCGCTGGGTCGGGAGGTCCTCCGCCCATTCCCCAGAGCAAATAGCCACACGATGCCCAACATTCAAGCTTTTCGCGGATTGCGTTATGACCTCGGCCACGTCGGCTCTCTGAGCGACGTGGTGACGCCGCCGTACGATGTGATCGGTCCGGAATTTCAGGATCAACTGTACAAACGGCACCCGGCGAATTTCATTCGCCTGGAGCTTAACCGCGAAGAGCCCGGCGACAACGAGCACAGCAACAAGTATTCGCGAGCGGCCAGGTTCCTCCGCCAATGGCGGCAGGAAGGGTTGATGCAGCTCGACCCCGATCCGGCGATCTATGTGTACCACCAGACGTTCAAGACCGAAGGGGGCGAATTCACCCGTCGCGGCTTCATGTGCCGCGTGAGGCTGGAGCGGTTTGGGCAGGGAAAGATCTATCCGCACGAAGAGACCCACTCCGGTCCCAAGGCAGATCGCCTGCTGCTGACGAAGGCGACGAAGGCGAATTTGAGCCAGATTTTTGGCCTTTATCCTGACCCGGACAACCAGGCGCAGAATCTGCTTGAAGAAACTGTGCAGGGACAGACGCCGCACACGGCCGTGGATCACCTGGGCGTTGTCCACAAGATGTGGCCGGTGATTGATTCCAAAGTGATTACGGATGTGGCCGCCATCATGGGACCCAAACCCATGTTCATTGCGGACGGCCATCATCGCTACGAAACGGCTTGCAATTACAAAGACTTCCTTGCCGAACAGGAGCACTTGGATTCCGAGCATCCCGCCAACTTCGTGCTGATGCAGTGCGTCGGCATGAATGATCCAGGGCTGCTTGTGTTGCCCACGCATCGCCTCTTCCGCGGCGTGCCGGCGATGACTTCGCAAGAGTTGCAGGGCAAATTGGGCGATTGCTTTAAGTCGGAATCCTTTGGTTCCGGACCCGAGCTCGCCGCCAGCGCCTGGGAGAAAATCGAAGTCGAAGGAGAGCAAGGTCAGCTTGGTTTCTACACGGCACAGGATAATACTTGGACCCTGGCAAGTGTCACTCCTGCGGGGCTCGACAAGCTCGCGCAGCTCGCGCCCGAACATAGCTCCGACTGGCAAGGGCTGGGCGTTTCCATCCTTCACCGGCTGGTGCTGGAAAACGTGCTCGGCCTCACGAACCTTCCCAAGCCAATGTACGTCCACTCCGTGGCGGAAGTGATCGAAGGGCTCCAGCGCGGCGACTCCGTCGGCCGCGATGCCACCGGCCAGATGGGAGCCGGCGGCCGGTTTGAGCTTGCCGCGCTCGTCATGCCCGCCACCGTGGACCATGTTCGTGCCATCAGCGAACATGGCGAGCGAATGCCGGCGAAGAGCACCTATTTCTACCCTAAACTTCTCGGCGGCATGGTGGTGCACTTGCTGGAGTAAGGGTAGTTCCACGTGGAACCCCATTTTCTCCGCCTATCGCAATTTGATTTCACACTGCGCGTTTCACGTGAAACAGGTAAGCTGCGGAATTTCTCCGTTCCACGTGAAACGGGCCAGTCTTTCGGCAAGTAACATTCCGCGGATTTGCCCCTCCCAGTATCATCCGGCCGCGCCAACGGTGCGCGCGAAGGTAAAGCGGCAAAGTAGCGGAGGATTGGGGTGGTCCGGATTCTGTGCGTGGCGAATCAGAAAGGGGGCGTCGGCAAGACGACCACCGCTATTAACTTGGCGGCTGGGCTGGCGCGCTCTGGTTCACGCACACTGTTGATTGATCTGGACCCACAGTGCAACGCGTCGTCGGGCCTGGGCATTACTCCCGCCCCCCGCCATCCGCTCGTTCTTCGCCAGCCGATTCACGAATCGGTCTTGCCCACAAAACTCGCCGGCCTGGAGGTTCTTCCCGGCAGTCGGAGCTTTCAGGACGTGGATGCCTTAGCGCGCAGCGACGAGAGCGAGGCCCATTTGCTGCGTCAGCATCTGCTGCGCGAGTTGGAAGGGTACGACTTTGTCCTCATCGATTGTCCGCCCTCATTGGGGACGCTTACGCAAACCGCCCTGTCCGCCTCCACCGAGGTTTTGATGCCCATTCAGTGCGAGTATTTTGCGATGGAGGGGCTGACGCAGATGATCCAGGTAATTCGGGGTGTGATGGAGCGATTTCCAGGACGGCTCGAATTTGGAGGCATCGTTTTGACGATGTATGAAGCAGCACTGGAATTGACGCACGAAGTGGATGCCGAAGTCAGGGATTTCTTCGGCGAGATTGTGTTCAGCACGGTGGTGCCGCGGGATGTGGCGGTGGCGGAAGCCCCCAGCCATGCCGCCAGCGTGCTGGACTACGCTCCCCGCTCTCGCGGGGCGCGGGCTTACATCGAACTCTGCATGGAGGTATTGGAGCGTGAGTAAAGACCGAAGACTGGGGCGGGGACTTGCGGCGCTTTTGGGTGCTCCCCTTTTTGACGAACAGAATCCAAATACTACGGGAGGCGCTCAAAATACCGGCGCAGCGAACTCAGGAATGACTCCCGGGGATGCTAGCACCCGTACTGGATATGCGCCGCCAACTCTGGAACATTCTCCCACGATTCCCACGAGTGAGAATGGCGGTCTCTTGCAACTCTCCGTGGATGAGATCGAGGAGAATCCCTTTCAACCCCGCAGGGATTTCAGCGAAGCGGAAATCGCGTCGCTGGCCGAGAGTCTGAAGGAGCATGACATGCTCCAGCCGGTGCTCGTGCGGCGCGTGAACGGGCGGTATCAGCTCATCAGTGGTGAGCGGCGCTTGCGGGCTTCGAAGCTGGCGGGATGGAAGACAATTCCTGCGCGGTTACGCGAGGCAGATGATCGACTCGTCGCCGAACTCGCCATCGTGGAAAACTTGCAGCGGCAAGATCTCAATCCGATTGAAAAGGCTCTGTCGTTCAAGAGATATCTGGACGAGCATCGCTGCTCTCAGGAAGATTTGGCGCGGCGATTGAAAATCGACCGCAGCACGATTGCCAATTTGATGCGACTTCTGGAACTGCCGCAAACGGTGCTCGATTGCCTGCGCAACGGTATCATCACTGCCGGCCACGCCCGGGCGCTTTTACCGCTGGGCGATGAGCGGGAGCAGATTGAAATGTGCGGACGCATTGGACGCGAAGAGTTGAGCGTTCGCGATGTGGAACGCATGGTTGGCGAGAAGCTGCTTGAGGAAGATGGCGAGCACGATCTGCTCCCCGGTCCCGGTAGCGAGTCGAAGAGGAAAAGGAAGGCCGGCAGCGAACAGGTGGCGGCTCTCGAACAGGAACTCCGCCTGGCGCTCGGAGTGAAAGTGGAAATCAAGCAGTCTTCCGCCGGCAAAGGAAAACTGGTGCTTCACTTTAAGAATCACGAGGAGTTCGAGAGTCTGCACACGACTCTGACCGACTCCCTCGGCAGCGGCGGCTTGAAGCGGGCAGCGTAGTTCCGTGGGGTAGGCTTCCAGCCTGCCCAAAAAAAGCTCTGGGCTGGAAGCCTACCCCACCCAAACGAAAACAGCCCGCGACTCCCAGGGGGAATCGCGGGCTGCTGTGTTTGGTGAGAGATAAGAGGCGGTAACCTTACAACGTGGAGGGGACCGTTTCCCTACAGCCCCCGTGACACTCGCCGGGTGGATCTTGCATGTGAGCCCCTCCTTTATTTGTCGTTTGGTTTCGTGCTCTTCGCAGGCGTGCTGGCTTGCGACTCTTCTGGTTTATCAAACTTCGGGGTGTCCCCGCAATAGTTTTTTGGAAATTCCACGAGCAAAAACTAAAGTTTTGCCCCATCCGATGCCGGTGGTGACGACTGGAAAAACTTGGCGGGCAATTTCCGCCCAGCGCCCGCTG
>CAYUJE010000414.1:0-4883 GCA_964444865.1 uncultured Pirellulaceae bacterium
TACAAAAACAACTTCCGCTTCCGTGGACGGACAGCGGGCCAAAATCTCTCTCAATTCCACCAGGCTCGCGCGAGAACAGGGGCACTGCGGATGCAGAAACATTACCAGTCGCGGCAGTCCTGCGCGGTCGCTCGCAGCTTGGAATTCCGGGTAAACGGCCTGCAGAGAAACTGCGCTCGTTTCCGGGGCGGATGCTTTGTAAGCTTCCAGCCCCCAGAGTCCCGCCAAGACGAGCGTCACCCAAAGCATCACAAGGACGGCAATACCAACGGACTTTGTTCGGTTCGTTGGTGCCATTCTCCGATTTCCAAAGGCTTGCGCATGAGGCTGGAATCCCTATCGTCACGGCAACTTTAGGCTTTATTCCTCTCAAAGCAAGAAATTCGTCATGGGAAGTCGCGTTTTTCTCCAGCGAAGGATTGCAGCGGTTGCAACGGGCTTTCCTGATCGGGAATTGGCTATTTCTTTTCCACCGTTGCCATTTCGTCTTTGGGGCTCTCGCTCAGGATCAAGCCACGGAACTGGACTTCTTGCGCGGTCCCTGGGTTGCTGTGAAGTTGCAGGCCGAGAGGGCCTTCGCCGCAAAGCTCCGGCATTGGGTCGCTCCAATCGGCGACGAGTTGGCCGTTGACGGCGAGGCGAATGCGGTTGCCGATGGCCAGAATCTCCATCCTGTTCCAGCCGCCGTTGTCGGCCTTCTTTGCCAATCCTTCTTTGTCTTCGAAAACATTGCGGCGGCCGAAGAGGTCGTGGATTCCCCAGCCGGCGGGAAACATCACCAAATGCCCCTTGTAGGAATTCGGCTCGCTGCCGTTGGGATTGTGCCGCTTTCCCCACAGGGCAATTCCGCTGTGCATTTTGGATTCGGCGAGTTTTCCCTCAAAGACCAGGCGGAAATTGCGGTACTTCTTTTTGGAGAAGAGGTAGTTGCTGACTTTCGGAGCGTTCTCCTTTTCGTTGCGGGCCACAATGATGCCATCCTTAACCGAAAAGTACTTGGGGGTTCCCCCTTCGCCCGTGTTCCCTTCCCAGCCCTCCAGATCTTTGCCGTTGAAGAGCTTGACGGGCGTCTCTCCTTCCGGGAATTTGACCGAGGTGGACCAATCGGCTTCCTTTCCGTCTTTTTCTTCCGCCCGCAGGGGACTGTTCCGCAGCGTGGTGGCCGCGAGGACGAGAATTATGAGGGAGAACAGCCGGAATTTTTTCATGGGAGGGACTCCGAGGGAGAGGAAGTAACATCGACTAGCCCAGTATGATGCTTGGCCCATCGCGAAGAAACCGGGGCGAATCGCCTCCCCGGTACACCGGGCCAACTGTGGCTACAATAGACGGGGTGATTTGGGGAACTATTCGGAGAAGGGGCAAGGGATGATCATTCTGCACGTCGCAGCACGCTGGGCGGCTATGCCATTGGTAGGGCTGCTGATACTGACAGGAACGAACGGCTCCGCATTCGCTGCCGAGCCAAAGCCAGTGAGCGTCGGCTTTGGGGAGACCGACATCACGCCGGATGTCAAAGGAAAGAAGCCGGTCTGGCTGGCGGGATATGGCCCCGGCCGGCGCGCAACGGGGGTGCATGACCCGCTGATGGCCCGCTGCCTGGTCCTCGGCGACGGCACTGAGAAAATCGCTCTCATCTCCGTGGACCTCATCGGTCTGCAATACCCGAATGTGAAGGAAATTCGCAAGGGGCTCGCTGATTTCAAATACGTGCTCGTCTCCAGCACACACAATCACGAAGGGCCCGATGTTGTCGGCATTTGGGGTGCCGGCTTTTTCAGCCGCGGCGTCGACGATAACTATGTCGCCTCGGTGGTCAGCAAAGTTGTGGAACTCGTGAAGAAGACGGGTGAGAACCTCTCTCCCGCCACTGCCGCTTATGGAACCGCCACTGACGAGACGCTGCTTGGCGATTCGCGCAAGCCGCTGGCGAAGGACGGCGTGCTGCGCGTAATCAAATTCACCCAGCCGGGCGGCACCGCAACAACCGGCCTGCTGGTGCAGTGGAACTGCCATCCCGAATCGATGGGCTCGCGGAACAAAGAAGTGACCGCCGATTTTCCCTACGCCACCGTGGCCAAACTCAAAGAGCAGCACAAGTGCCCCATCCTTTATATGAGCGGAGCAGTCGGCGGGCTGATGGCTCCCCCCGACGGCGTCATCAAAAATGCCGAGGGAAAGGTGCTGGAAGAAGGGGATTTCGAGTACTGCCGCCTGTATGGCGAAGCCGTCGCGGACCTCGCCACCCAAGCAGTCACTGCCGCCCAGCCGATTGAACTGACGCCGTTCACCATCTCCGCCAAACCGATAGCCATTCCGGTCACCAACACGGTCTATCGCCTGGCCCGCGTCGCCAAAATTCTGCGGCGGGAAGGGCGGATTTGGGAAGGAGATTTTCAGGTGCTCGGTGAAGTCGTGGCGGAAGATGTCGTCGACCGGCCAACTGCCGTTGAAACCGAAGTCGCTTATCTCCGTTTGGGGGAAGTCCATGTCGCCAGCATTCCAGGCGAACTTTACCCCGAACTGATCTACGGCAATTTCCAAGAACCTGCGGAGCCCAACGCCGATTATCCCGACGCTCCCCTGGAGCCGACCGTTGAAAGCATTCTCCCCAGCAAAAAGTGGCTGCTATTTGGTCTGGCGAACGACGAAATCGGCTATATCATTCCTCGCCGCCAATGGGACAGTGTCGCCCCGTACGCCTATGGCAGGGATAAATCCCAATACGGCGAAATCAACAGCTGCAGCCCGGAAGTCGCCCCCATCATCATGCAGGCCCTAAAGCTGCGGGTGCAGGATGTGACGAACCCCAACGCCATTGCTCCCAAGCCGTAGTCTTCTAGGCTGGTTCCCAGCGGAGCTTGGGAACGAGTCGTCGAGCCAAGAACCATTCCCCCAGCAAGCCATCACCTCCTCGCTTTCCCTCCATGGATGTCCCCGCTGAAAGTCCCGCCGACTCGCCTCTGCCCGAGAACGAAGCCGGCTCGACGGTTCCCCATTCCTCGGGCGGCTGGCGGCATCTGATGCACGCTTATGGCGGGCCGGTGCTGGCGTTCGTAGCGGTCTTCGCGGCCAGCTACTTGTTCTATTTGCAAATCCGCCAGCACCCTCCCGCGGAAATCTGGGAGAAGGCTAAAGAGATCCCCCTGCAGCGATATGCCCTGGCGCTGGGTCTCATCGGAATCCACTACCTCATCTTTGCGGTCTACGAGCAAGTGGGGCTGATCTATTTGAAAACGCCTCTCTCGCTTCCGCGGCTCACGCTCGGCAGCTTCGTCGCCTACAGCCTCACGATGAACCTGGGCTGGGTCATCGGCGGGCCGATGGGCCGTTATCAGTTGTATAAGACCTGGGGCATTTCCCCCGTGGAAATGGTCAAGCTGATGGCCATGCTGGGGATGACCTACACGGTCGGCGTCCACGCGGTCCCTGGCATCTTCTCCCTGTGGGAGCCGCTGGATGTGCCCCCCAAGATCGTCCACGAATACCACTTATTCTTCGACAACACGCGCTGGCTGGGAGTGGTGTTTCTGGTGTTTGGCGCCGTCTATCTGCTGCTCTGCGCCACGCGCCGCGGCACTCTCCGCATCTTCGGCTTTGAATTGCAATTCCCACCGCTGTGGCTGGCCGCTTGCCACATGGCCCTGTGCGGCGCGGATCTCGTCGTGATGGCCACCACGCTGCGGGCCTTGATGCCCCCTGAGGTTCAGGTGGACTACGTCCATTTCCTGAACGTGGTGATGTTCACCATGATCATCGTCTACTTCAGCCATGCTCCCGGCGGTGTCGGCGTGTTCGAACTTTGTATTCTCAAGTTTCTGGCCGCATACCAAGACCCCGGCATTCCCGCGGCCATCATCATGTTCCGCGTCCTCTACTTCGTGCTGCCGCTCGTCGTCTCGCTGGTCATCCTGGGAGCCTTCGCCGTGGCGAGAAGAATCGACCTGAGCAAGGATTGACCATCCGCGGCTCCTGCATCGATGTGGGGTAGGCTTCCAGCCTGCCCAGATTTCTTCCCGCTGCGGCAACGTCGCAAACAGTGCTACCCCAACGAGGGACTCTCATCTTTCATGCGTTTCGCATCCCATCAAATATGTGTTGATCAACCTATGGCTCTGATTTTCATAACTTATTGTCCAATAATCACTTCCAATTTTTGTCCCCCCCGGGTTTTTCAACACACCCCCTCGTTTCAACCTGCCACCCCTCCGAGTAAGAACCCGTCCCTCTGAGAAGGGCCATCTCGACACAAACCCAAATCGCAAGTCTTGATGTTGCAATTTTTGCGGGGACTGGATTTCAGCCCCGTCGGGGCGGAGATACGATAGCCCGGGCCGAAGGCCCGGGGTAAACGGCACCTCGATTGTCGAAGCCTTGAAAGGGCGCTGTAATGATGGGTCGGTCGCGCGGCCGATTTACAGCGCCCTTTCAGGGCTTTCTGGTGTCCTAGGCAACGCCACCCGGGCCTTCGGCCCGGGCTATCGTATGGTCGGCCCTACGGGCCTGCACGGATTTCCTGCCTATAGCGCAACCCCAAAAAGCGCAAGCGACTGCAGCGAAAGCCTTGCCCCAACCACGCCTGGCCCTCTCGACTTTAATCTGGCAACCGGATTGTCAAGGAGCGAATGGCAGCCGCCCCGGTTTTACGCACGGCCCATTCGCCTCGCGCGACGGAGTTGCTGCCTAACTCGTCAATCATACCCGCCTCCACGATACTGGTCAATAGTTCACAAACACAATTTATGGGGGAACAGGACTTCCGGAACCACTAGGGGTCGTACTTCATAGGCGGCACTTGTCCTTGGGTGTCTTTCTCCATTTGCCGAACGATAAGGATAAGCTGCCGGGGCCGCCTGCAAGACCTTCATGCCGCGCGAAACCAG
>CAYUJE010000415.1:0-3117 GCA_964444865.1 uncultured Pirellulaceae bacterium
CCCCTCGTCGCTCTTCCAGTCTCCCACCCGGAGCTGCATCACCGGCATGAACGGCATCCAGTACGGCGGCGGATTGTTAAGGAGCGTGACGAGACTCGACGGGCCGACGATGTCCACGCCGCAGGCGAAGACATCAGGGGTGACGGTCAAGCCGACCAGCGTCGCATAGCCGCCGTAGCTCCCTCCCATGATGGCAATTTTGTCCTTCTTGGCGACTTTCTTCTCGACTGCCCAGTTCACGGCGTCGATCAGATCGTCATGCATTTTTCCCGCCCATTCCTTGTTGGCAGCATTGATGAAGTTCTTGCCAAAACCGGTCGAGCCGCGGTAATTCACTGCCAACACCGCGTAGCCGCGATTGGCCAGGAGTTGATGTTCAGGGTCATACCCCCAATCATCTCGAGCCCACGGTCCGCCATGAACATTCAGCACCAGCGGCAGAGCTTCGTTCGGAATTCCGTCTCCCTCGGGGTCAGCCCATTTGGGAAGCGTGAGATAACTAACCAGGTCCAGACCATCCCGCGACTTGATGACGACGGGATGCATCTTTACCAGCGGCAACTTTTCGAGTTCGCGATTGCTCGTGAACAAGAAGGTCGCCTTTTTTTTGGGCTCGCGGTCGTAGATATAAAAGCGGATCGGGCCGTTGTCCATCAGGAACGCCACTGTCCAACGTTTGTCATCCAGCGTGCGGCCGGTGACCTGAATTTCGCCGTCCGCCACCGTCTTCAGAAAGTCGAGATCGGGGCGAATCGCTTCGTCCAGAATCTGCCACTCGGTGCGAGTGTAGGTGTAGCTGACCGCCTGGATGGTTTTCTCGGTCGGATGGGTCAGCACGCCGCCGATGTCGGCTTTGGCGTTTTCAGCCACCAGCTTTTCTTCGCCGGTCTTGAGGTCGAGCGACTTAAGAGCGGCGGTGTTCCGGCCGCGGCTGTCCATCATGTAGAGGATGTTTCCCGTTTTGTCGAAGCCCGCGGGGGACGTGGTCATCGAATCAGCCGCTTCGATTTTCTGGAAGAGTTTCCACCCTTCCTTGGCTTCCTTGTCGGGCGTCAGCAGCACGGTGCTGGCATCGGGCTGAAAGTTCATGGCAAAGCGAACGTTGTAGTCGTCGTCCGCCATGAAGCCAGCCAGCCCCGGATTTTCCTGAATCAGTTCTTTCTTGCCGGTCAGAATGTTGATGCGGTAGATATCGTGATACGCGCGCTCTCCCCGATCATTGATGCCGACCAGGATTTCCTCGGGAAACTTCTCGCTCACTCCTTCAATCTGGGCGGCGATTTTTTCGATGGGGGTCAGGTCCTTGATTTCACCCGAGGTAAGATTGATGACGTAAACGTGATTGTCCTCATCGCCGTTTTTGTCCTGCGTGTAAATGATGTGCTGGTTGGTGTAGGCCCAGCTATAGGCCACCACGCCGCGATGCTTATCATGCGTCACCGGTTTGGCGTCAGCCGGCTTGTCGGCTTGGCAGACCCAAACATTGAGCACCCCTTCGAGCGGGGCGACATAGGCCAGTTGCTTGCCATCGTGGCTGAGGCGCGGGCGGGCCTTTTCCGGATTGCCAAAAAACGCCTTTCGCGGAATCAGGGGAACATCTTGCATGGTGAGCTTTCCAGCTTTGGGGGCGGCGGATTTGGATTGTACGGGCCGGATCTTGGCGGGGGCATCTTCTCCCTGTGCAATCGCCAGAAAAAGGGCAGAAAAAATCGGCACGCAGAGAGCGAAAAATCGCGGGGGCAGCAGCATCCTTGGGTCCTCCGAAAGAAATCTGAGCGGTTGATCTGAGCGATGAACTCTGTCCGCCAGCATACCCAGAGGAAACATTTGGAACTAGCTGACGAATCGCCCCAGCTTGCATCCCGCAATGGTGAGCGGAAACCATTTCATGGTAAATTCAAGGAATGGTTTTTTCCGATGTTGCTCCCATCCCCGGCCTCGATCTGCTCGACAATCCCGAGGCACGTCTCATCGTGCTCAGTGTTGTCGGCACGGCGCTGGCACTCTGCCTGGGGGCGATGCTCTGGCTCCTCTCGCGACTGTTTCGCAAGCGTCCCGCTGCACCGCCGGACCGGAGGGGCGAACTGGCGATTGACGTGGCGGCACTGCCGGTGGCTCCGCCGCCGCAGGAAGGGCCGCAACTGGAGTTTTATGGCACGCCGGTGCGACTGGCGGTGCTGGTGCTGGCGCCAGTCGGACGGGGAGGCGAAATTCCTGCACCGGCCGATTTGCCCCTGACGCTGGAGAACCTGCTTCCCGGCTTGCAGGAAATTGTTTCCCGCCATCAGCCGCAGGTAGTGCTCTGGCCAAACCAACTGAGTTCGCAAGGTTTTTTGCAGGCGTTCTTCAACCTGGCGGCTTTGCCCGGAGATCACGGCAAGGGGACGCCGTGGTGCAGCGTGGCCGGCAAGTTCGAAGGGGGTGGGCAGCAGTACCTCGCGGGGCTGATCTGCTGCGCGGCGGGACCGAACAGCCTGGGAGAGATGACCGTGGAACATCCCGGCCAGTGGTTGAGCGTGCTCCGCGTGAGGAATGAGGCATGAAACGAAATGCCGAGCAGCTACGCGAAGATGCCTTGGCAATCTGGCAAGCCGGCGTGGATGCCGTCCGCAGCGACCGGCTGGTGCGGGAATTCGTGCAAGTTGCCGGCAGCCAGCTTCTGGTCGGGGATGAGCCAATCGACTTGCCGTCGATCCGGCGAATCGCCGTGGTCGGCGCGGGAAAGGCAGGAGCCGGCATGGCGGCGGGGCTGGAAGAGGCGCTGGGCGAGACCCTGATGGCGCAGAAGCAGCTTACCGGATGGATCAACATCCCGGACGATTGTCAGCGGAAGCTGTCGCGGATTACCCTTTGGTCCGCTCGACCAGCCGGCGTGAATGAGCCGACCGCGGACGGCGTCTATGGGGCGGAGTGGATTTTGGATACGGTTGCGGTACTGGGTCCAGACGACCTCTGTTTTTGCCTGCTGTCTGGGGGAGGCTCGGCGCTCTTGCCCGCGCCCGTCGAAGGGGTTTCTCTGACGGACAAAGTTGCGCTCACCAAATTTCTGAGTTCCGCCGGCGCGAATATCCAGGAACTCAACACGGTCCGCAAACATCTGAGCAGAATCAAAGGGGG
>CAYUJE010000415.1:3217-4835 GCA_964444865.1 uncultured Pirellulaceae bacterium
ATCGAAGCCGAGCGGCGGGGATATTCGCATGCAATGCAGGCGGCGACGAAGCTCGAAGGACCTGCCGAGGAAATCGGCGTGCATTTGGCGGAGATGGCTTTGAGCATGAAGGAAAGTGATGGCCCTGATTGTTTGATTACCGGGGGCGAACCGATCGTGCGGTTGGCTCCGCCTGAGTTGCGCGGCAAGGGTGGCCGCAATCAGCAGCTAGTCCTGGCGGCGCTCACACGTTTGTTGCACGCGGGCGATCATTCCGCCGAGGGAATCGTACTCCTTTCTGGCGGAACCGATGGCGAGGATGGCCCGACCGACGCCGCCGGGGCCATGCTCACCGAGCAACTGATAGCCGATATGAGCCGCCGCAAATTAGACCCTGCTAGCTTCCTCCACCGCAACGATGCCTATCACTTTTTCGAACAACTTGGCGGCCTGATCAAGACCGGTCCCACGCATACCAATGTGTGCGATTTGCGCGTGCTTACCGTCAGCCGCACAGAGTTGGCAGGCGATTGAAAAGATTACTTCCCTGCGGAAAGTGCTAGCGAATCTTCCGCGAAATTGCTAAGTCGTGGCTGTGTCTCTGGATAGGGCATTCCGGACCGATTACCGAACCGAACGGCACCCCGATTGCTCTTCGTTTGGTTGACCCAGGACAACATTCCCCCCCGCTCAAGGATGAATCTCATGCACGGCCTCAAGATTCGCTGTCAGGTTCTACAAGTTCCGGACCTGGATGACACGTCTCCCCGCGACGAAGGGACCTGGCCCCGCGACCTGCTGCCGTGGGCCGATCCTTACATTGCTTCGCTGATGATGAAGTTGCAACGGCAGCACGGCGCAACGGAACGGCTGCTGGAGGATGAATTCACGCTGGACCAATTCGCCACGGAACAGTGGCAGGAACAAGATGGGCACGACCCGTCCAGCGAGTGGCAGGAGCTATCCGCCCGCAACGAATACCCACCGATCTACGGCGGGTTTCGCCTGCTAGAGGATGAGTAGGTTAGACGTCCAGTTCATCCAAGGCGTCGATGAGTGAATCGAGTTCGTCCTTGGGCTCTTCGGATTTGTTCTCCTGCCGCTTGGGGAGGCCCACGGTCGCCCCCACCGTTTGACGTCCCGCCAGCTGCAGCTGTTCGTCCCGCTCCCGCACGGCTGCTTGCTCCGCGGTTTCTCCCGTTTCCGGTGCGCCGAACAGCAGCGAAAGATCAATCTTCAGTGAGCCGGCGACTACGTCGGCGCCGGCAATTGTCGGCGTTTTATGCTGCGGAAAGATGATGGCGTTCTCGGGGCAAACGCGGCTACAGGCTGGGCAACCTTTGCGGCAATTGTCGGGCTGCTCCACCAGAATCGTCTCGACCTTATCGACGCCATAGACGCCGAACAGGCAGAAGTCGATGCACTCCATGCAGTTGGTGCAGCGGGAATAATCGATGACCGGATACCAGCGGCGCGTACCGTCTTCCGCAATGCGCAGCGGCTCAACGAGCGACTTCGTTTCGGCCACGATGCTTCCCGGGCCGCCCACGGACTCTCCCGCCAGCGGCAGAGAGGTGTTGTTCGTGGGGTTGGCGAATCGCTTCGCTTGATCGGGGGTGGCAAGACCCGGCATTCCCAG
>CAYUJE010000416.1:0-4810 GCA_964444865.1 uncultured Pirellulaceae bacterium
ACCGACCGCGAAGGTTGGGAGCTCATTGCATCATTGATAAGTGTGATGCACGAGAAATTCATCAAGGATTTGGGAATGAGCGTCCTGCGGGGCCAGGAGGGAGTCGTGCTGGCCGGCAATTCAACCGGCGACTACCGCTTTGGGTACACTTCAATTCCCATTCCTGGCACTGAGACCACAGTGCGCGGCCGCCCCGCGCGGCCCAAGATGGCATACGCGGTTGACGAAGCAACTTCCTGCTGGGTGATGCGAATTTTCTATTGGTTTGTTGTCGAACTGCGATCACTAAACTGGATTGCTCGCGAGCTCAACAAGCGGGGTGCTCCCAAAGATCACCGGGCGACTTCCCCAACTTGGAATCACGGACTAGTCGTCAGTGTCCTGGAAAGCAGGAAGTACGTTGGGATTTGGCCGTGGGGAGAATCGCAGAACGTCCGAGATCCATTTACGGGCAAGGTACGTCAGGAGCCTCGTTCCGAAGAGGAATGTGAGAAATGGACCCGGTACCGCCCCGATTTGAGACTGATCGCGGACGACATGTTCGAAAAGGCCCAGAACCTGCTGCAGGAGAACATCGAAAAATACGCGGCCCGGCGGCGGGCCAACGGCACGCTTAAAGCGTCGCGCGAAGCCGATGGCAGCCGAGTGCCACGCCACTTACTGTCCGGCCTGATAACGTGCGCCGAATGCAATTCGTCGGCCCCCGCCGCCGAACACGGAGATACATTTTTCATCGTCACGGGTGCCGGTGGAAAATACTTATCGTGCCCAAACTATCCGAAGGGCCTATGCACTTGCAAAACGCAGCTTCGCCGCGACCGAGCTGAGCGAATGATTCTGGATGAGGTCGGCAAACGGATAGTCGGCAATCCTGCCTGGTTGGACGCAGTCTACCAGCAGCTCTTACTTCAGTGGCGTCGCGAAGAGAGCCAGATTCCAAGCGAGCTGGCCTCGGCGGAGAAGGCCATCGTTGAGATCAAGGGGAAGCAAAAGAACATCCTGGATCGCATGGAGGATGGCATTGTTGATGATTGTGTCAATGAGCGGCTAAAGAAGCACAGCGATGATCTGCAGGAGATGGTCCGGAAACGCGACGATCTGCTTCGCTCCGACGAAACCCGCATGCCGGAACCGACAATCGACTGGCTCCAGCAGCAGCTCGACAATCTGGGCGCCTGCCTGCGGGAAATCACCCCCGCTGCCGCCTACGCGCTGCGGGACTTGGTGGGCGGCCGCATTATCGTGCGAGAGATCCCACGTGAGGGACGCAAGCGGTGCCAGATGCGGGGCGAGTTTACCCTCACAGTCGGCGCAGTGGCCGCGACGGTGGTGGGGACCTCCCTGGCGACGGAGTCGGAAGAATTCGATGGAGCTGGGACGTTCACCGAGCACATCATCATCGACTTCGTCGACCCGAACCCCTTGGACGCGAAAGCGGCCAAGGCCAAGGAGCTCTATGATCAGGGCATGCTGCACTGCGACATTCACAAGGAACTCAAGTGCTCACTCAGTATGGTGACAAAACTCCTCAAGCACGCTTTCAAGCTACTTGGCGAACCATTCCCAGATGGGAGAGGCCGCCGGTCCGAGCTGGCAAAGAAGCAGTCCGAGCCTCCTCTTTACCAGAAGCTTTCCGAGGAAGTCTACCGGTTGTCCGCGACGGAGCTGCATCTGGAGGAAATCGCCGAGCGACTCGACGTCGACGCGAACACCGTAACCAGGGCGCTGGGCTACGCCCACGAGACCCGCGGACTGCCAGTGCCCGATGGACGGGTCCGTCGCTACCAACTTCCGCCGCGAGACGGTGCGGCGGATCACGGGGGAAATAGCCCGCCAGAACCCCGTGATGCAGCTTAGCCCAGTCACCAGCGACCCTCGCACGCAGCAACTCTTATCTCCCCGCCGATTTCGGCGGGGAGCGGCATTGCGCACCTCGTCCAACAGATAGCTAGCTAGTCGTCCAAGCAGCTACGACAGGCTACTTTCTTCCCCAAATAAGCCGCCACGGATTCCCGATGGCCAGCTTCGCTTTCGTTTGGACGCGCCGCCGGCATGCGCCATCGGCGGCAGGAGGAAACGTGCAGAGAGATCTCCCGGTTCCCGTTCTCAATTTCAATTCCCTCTGGCGGATGCATGCCGCCGGTTACTTCTTTAACGCGTTATGAATACCACCATCGTCCTCTCCTTCTCCATCGCCCTGTCCATCGTCGTGCTGGCGCTGATCCGCGAGATGCGGCTCCGACGCGGACTGCAGGCGCTGCTTACACAAATCCTCAAATCACGGAGGCTTCCCCCAGATGATGACTAAAAATCGCTCGCGGACTGCGATCCTCTTGGTCGGACCTATGTGCTTTATTGCCGGGTGCAGCGAGCCTGACGGTCGCTTAGCTCAATTCGCGGAACAGGCAACCGCCCAGCAGGCGGCCCAGAACCGGGACATGTCGCGCGCTAATCAGCAATTAACGGAGGCAACACAGCGGCTCATTGAGCGCGAGGCCGCGGCCAGCCAGGAGCTCCTCGCCCACCAGCAGCAGGTTCGCCAGGACCAAGCCGATGTTGCACGGCAACGAGACCTGCTGGAACAAGAGCGTAAACAAGCGGCCGCTGCCCGCCTGACGGAATCGAAGTGGGGGGCGATTTTTTCCTCTGCCGCCTTTGTCCTGGCTGCCCTGTCGCCGCTGGTGCTGGCGGCAATCGCTCTGTTGGCAAGCTGGCGGCCGTCCGCAGACCCCACCTAGCCGTACCGCTGTTGCAGGATGCCCGCGAGCTGATCTCGCTTGCCGGCAATCGTGGTCAGATCGTCGTCGGTGAGCTTCCCCCACTTTTCCTTGATCTGACCGGTCATTTGCTTCCAGTTTCCTTGGATTTGATCCCAGTTCATCGTCGTACTCCTTAAGAGGTGTCTATGGCTGCATGGCGTGGGTGACTTCCTCGCCGATTTCTGTATGTTTGTCGCTGGGCGTCCGCGCCGCATTAGGGACTTCGATCCCCAAGGCAGTCGCCAACGCGACCTGGTGGTCTTGTTCCTGCACCAGAATCCCGCGGATATGTTCAGCCATCGCAAATTCGCCGAGGGCCTCGCACTGCTTCACTCGCTGCCGATAGTGGTGAATCGTGTCCGTTTCGGCTTCCAAGTCGAAGCGGAGCATGTCTTTCGCTTTAGGTGATGTTCTTACCGGTTTTGGTGTGGCAATCGGCATGCCGCCCAAATAATCAATCTGACCGGCGAGGATGATGGCGTGCGAGAGTTCTTCCGCCGCATGCTTTTCAAGTTCCGCGGCAATATTCATGTACTCCGCCCCTTTCAGGACTTGCGAGTAGATGACATAGGAAATGACCGCCTGGTATTCGCGCGCCAAATCTTCGTTGAGCAGCGCCACCAGATCTTCGCGGGTCACAGGCGTATCGCCGTTGGAATTTGCGTGTCGGTTGAGCATGGACGTCTCTCCTTAAAAAACTCGCAGGAGCACCAAGATGAGCAGAATGAGGACCAAAAATCCCAGTCCGCCACTGGGACCGTAACCCCAACTGCGGCTGTGCCCCCAGGTGGGGAGCGCTCCGATGAGCATCAAGATCAAAAGCACAATCAAAATGGTTCCGAGCATTTCACTTCTCCTAAAATCAATGAACTAAAGGGTAGCGACAAATACGCTAACCCTTGATTTGAGAATCCAATCGTTTCGCTCAGGCTGTCACACCCGTCGTTAGGAGCCGATAGCCGACCAAGAGCAGCATTGCTCCGCCGATCGCAACCAGCAGGCTGCGAATGTCAAAGCCGGTCATCGAACCATAGCCAAACGACGTGGCCAGATAGCCGCCGACCACGGCACCCGCGATACCCAGGAGAATCGTGACGATGATGCCGCCGGGGTCTCGCCCCGGCATAACCCACTTGGCAATGACTCCCGCAATGAGTCCAAACAAAATCCACAGCAAAGTTCCCATGACAAGCTCCCATTCAATTTGAGGACGTAATTACTTCACGGTCGTGGATTGAACCACGCGGCTGACAGGCTCACCCTCCGCCTGCATCCGTTCCCAGGCTTCCAGCCGATAGACGGGGACCTCGGCGTCGACTTCAAAGCCGAGTTTCACCCTGCCCCCCGCAATCTCCAACACGGTCACCTTGAGTTGACGATCAAAGCCCCCCACACCTCCCACTACTACGGCTTCTTGATTTTTTCTCGATAGGACCAACATGACGTATCTCCTTGACTCAATCCGAGGTCTTGGGTTGCTGCGCCCCGCCAGCGATGCTCGATGCAGCCTTCTTGGCCAGCAAAAAAATCTGCACCATCGTGCCGGTTGTAAATGCGTGCAATACGGTTCCCGTGGACGGTTCAATTTCCGCGACGGCTTCGCGAACGGCTCTCCCGGTGATGCGATTGATCTCCTCACGAAGCTTTGCAGAGGAGGTGGAAAAGAGTTGCCGGTGAAACTCTTGTACCTGAACCGAGCCTTCCGGGCTTTGAGTCAAGAGTCTCTCGGCCGGCGACAACGCCTCATGCAATGTGACGACCAGAGTGTCTCCGCTGAGGACCACCGAGACCGCTTTGGGAGCGTATCCGGTCCGCTGCGTTTGGAAATCGCTGATGACTTGCGCAACTTCCTCGGCGATTTTAGATTCGGCTTCAGTCATGCTCGTTTACCTCCAGATCGTCGCCACGACGAAAATCGGTTGCTTGGGAAGTGTCATTAATTAGCTCCTTGAGACGCTGGATATTCCGTACTTCTTGAGTTCTGATCCCCTGCCAAAAGATAGTGCAACAACCTGTCTGTAAAAGTGGGAACTTTGTGAAGGCGGGTTAGT
>CAYUJE010000417.1:0-4804 GCA_964444865.1 uncultured Pirellulaceae bacterium
ACAAACATCGCTCCGCCCGGACGAGCCGGGTGGTGGCGGGGATGGACGCTTCGTATCCCGTTCTGGTTGCCAAACAGCGCTCCGGCGGGGCGAGCCCGCCGGTGGCGGTTGCCTACTTTTCTAGTTGGCGCAGCGCGAACGAGGAATGACACCTTGAATGAATATTCTTACGCCCGCTCAAACGCCGGTCAGACGACATCCTTCAGCCAAGTGACGTAGTGCTTCGCCCATTCGACTGTTCGCTCTAAAGAATCTGGGTAGTTTGTGGGCCACCGTGACGCAACTTTCCACTCCTTGCCCCAGGCTAACTCCAATTCGATCCGAAACCCGAGGTAACGACAGTACGCGGGCGTGTACCGAAGAATGACAACGCGTTCAAGACTGTCGGACTTCTCGATGACCATTGCGACTTCGGTCTCTATCGCTGCGCATCGAGGGCACTTGTCGAACGCAGGAACATGCACGTCCGTTTCACCGTACTTATAACCACCGCCAGAGCAGTACGCTCCGCAAGGAGCGCGGTGTTCGACCGGGGCCCAGAAGAAGGTGTCGTGCGGCACGGTAAACTGTCGAATTTCCTCGTGCTTTACCGATTGACCACAGACGAAGCACGTCGCCGTCTTCATACGACCTGTGTGTTCTGCGAACGACATGTTGAAATATTAGCAATCGCGAAACTGCTCATTAACTCAACGACACTTTCTTGGAGCTCGGACGAAATCTACGCTATTTCGTATCATCCTGCGCCTCCGCCAAAATCTTTGCGTACGCCTTGCTCGCCGCGTCGTAGGCCGCTTTGGCGGCTGCTTTTTCTTCCTTGCGGGTGGCGGGTTCCTTTTTCTTCCAGCAGGTTTCGACGGCGTCTACGCACCACTGGGCGGATTTTTTGCTCGCTCGGATAGGCTTGCCATCCACTTCCACAAAGACCGGGTTGGTGTGGCAGGCGGGGAAGATGCGGAGGGCGACCCAACTGGAGAATTCCGGCTTGTGGTCGAACGTCAGGTCCTGGATGCTGCCGTCGGCGTTGATTTCCTTCGTCTCCACGGCGTGGCCGTTGACGACGAGTTCCACCGGCACCTTACGGCTGTCACCGATTCGAGCCCGTTCGACGTGCCAGTAGGGCTTTTCATCCAAACGGCGGCTGCGGATGGTTTTGGACTGGGGATCGTTGGGATCCTCCGTCAAGAGTGCGGCTGCGTTGACCTTTACCGATAGCTTTTCGCCCGACTTAATGCCGAGCGTGCTGATGCGGCCGTCCTTTGCCTTTTCACCGACCCCCAGGCCGTTCACCGTGAAATCGGCCAAGTGCGACAGCCCGTCGCAGCAGTAGCTCCGGCCATCCTTCACGCCAAGAATCCAGTCGTCGAAGCTGAGTTGCTGCTTCTGCTGTTTGGGATCGAGCTTGACGTAGATGCGGCCGAGGCCGACCCGGTCGCCGTAGATGCAGGGGAAATCGGTCTCGCCACTGATTCGGCACTGGTAGCCGCAGTTGAGTGTGTGATACCAGGCGTTGAGCTCCCAGACGCTGGGAGTATCGACGGAGGAGATGAAGTCGCAGACGTCGTGGACGACGTCGACGACGTATTCATTGGCCCCAATGCCATTGAAGGGAGGCATCGCGTAGTCGGGGAGTTTGTCGGCGGCCCGGCCGGTGCGAGTGGGGACGCGCTGACCGCCAGGACCATAATCGGGCAACTCCAGACCCCAGCCACTGTGCGAGAAGCCGACGACGCCTCCCTGTTCTTTCCCCCACTTGAGAATCGGCAAATCCCAGGTCGGCCATTCGCCGAGGAAAGTCGTTTTGGTTCCTTTGAAATGGCCGCTTTGGCCGGCGAACGACCAATCGAATTCCGCTTCCTTGGGATACTCATAGTCGTCCTCCTTCAGCCGCAGCAGGCAGAGATGGCCGGCATGCTGGCTGGGGAAGCCAGAAACTTCCACGTCGTACCGCATGACATAGTCTTTCGTGGAGAGCTTGTGGACGGCCCCTTCAAAAAACTCCTTCTGGTGATACCAGCACGGTCCCCAAGAGAGAACGCAGCCGATGTTAAGGTCCTCGCCGAGAATGTGCAGCATCATGTCTTGCGGCGTGATCCCTTCGGTTGGTGCTTCGTAATGGGCACAGCCGGCGGCATGCACGTGATGATCGCCACTGTACCAGCCGTGGTCGGCGAGCTTAATCCAGCGTTTGAGGCGGAAGGATTCGGCGTGTTCCTTGTCGGCGGGAACATTAATGGTCTTTTTGGCGATGACGTATTCCGGGCCGCGTGTGTAGGTCACTTCGTAGGGTCCCGGCGGCAGCAGGACGTAGTCGCCACTGTGGCGATAAATCTGATCGTGAAAGAAAAGGTCCGGAGCGAGGCGGCGAGAACGAGCGGGATAAACGCGGCCCTGCGAATCGCGAATAACGAATTGGCCCGTCGTGGGTTGGCCGTCGTCGTCGAGCACCGTCAGTTTGACTCGCACGGCCGGGGCGCACTCAAACAGCACGTTAATTTCGTTCCGGAAGCCGAGATCCTGCGTCCCTTGACCCACGTCAAAACCGATTTTCGCCTCGCGCTTCCCCGCATCGCGACTGTAAAGTTGCAGGATGCGGTATTCCAGTAGCAAGCCGGAAAGGGACGCGTTGAGAGGCTGAGCGTCGTAAGTTTGCAAGTCGAGCCAGCGATCCGGCACGTCCGTCGTCTTGACAGAAACTTTGGGGGCGGGACTTCCCGATGACCGCTGATAGAGGGGAGCCGCGTTCGGACTGCCGGCTCGCAGTTTCGCGGTCACGCCTCCTTCGTTATGCACCTTCACCAGGAACACCCTCCAGCCTTGCTGCACCAACTCCCCCGCAGCCGCTCCGCGAGCCACCTTCACGCGACTTTCGGGATTGATGTTCACACCGGCCAGGCAGCGAGCGTCGAGGACTTTCTGAATTGCCACTACGGATTCCGTCTCATCCTCCATCGCGAGCGCCTTATCGAGTGACGCCTTTTCTTCCTTACTCAGTGGCTCGCCAACGATTTCGAGGGCATCAGCGATGCGCTTTGCGGATGCTTTGAAAGGTTGTGCCTCCACGTTCTTGATGACGGGAAGGGATTCCGCACCCAGGCAAAGGTTCGCGACGGAGAAAAAAGACAGAGCAGCAAGTGGGAAGAATCGATTCATGGCGAGGCTCCGAGAAACACCGAGAGAGGCGAACGAAACTGCCGTTAGCGTACAACAGCAGCAGCAAGATTGCGACTATGGTGCGAGGGGGTAGAATAGAAAGTAGTTCCCTGCGACTGGCCCCGCCCCTACCGCTTGAAAACCCACCTTGGATTTCCATGCCCTCCTTCCGTGTTTCCTCCGTGTTCCATCCGTTGCTCCTCCTGGCCGCCTCTTTTTCGGCGTTCGCTCTGGCTGACGACGCCAAGCCCGATCCCAAGATGGAATTCGACCCCGCCCATGCGGAGAAGATGAAGGAAGGAATCGACCTCTTCAAGGGAAAGGTCCGGCAAATTCTCATCAAGAGTTGTGTCGATTGTCACGGCGGTCCGGAAGTGGAATCGGGGCTTGATCTGGCGACGCGAAAAGGACTACTCCGCGGCGGCGCGAAGGGACCGGCTGTGGTCGCCGGCAAATCGCGAGACAGCAACATGTGGCGTTTCATTGCCCACAAGGAAGATCCCAAGATGCCCGAAGGGGCGGAGCAACTTCCCGAAGATCAAATCGCAGCCGTTGCGAAGTGGATTGATCTGGGTGCTCCTTATGATTCGCCGCTGGTTCCCAATCCCCGCGACCCTGATCGCTGGACGAATACCGTCATCCAGGAGGACGCCCGCAACTTCTGGTCGTTTCAGCCCCTCGTCCGCCACAGTCCCCCTGCTATCAAGAATAGCGGCTGGTCGCGCGGGCCCATCGACGCCTTCGTGCTGGCGAAGCTGGAAGAAAAGGGGCTAACTCCCAACGAGCCCGCGGAAAAGCGAATCCTCATCCGCCGAGCGTACTTCGACCTCATCGGCCTGCCGCCAACGCCGGAGGAGGTCGAGGCTTTCGTCAACGACAATTCTCCCGAAGCCTATTCCAAACTCCTCGACCGTCTGCTTGAGAATCCGCATTACGGTGAACGCTGGGGCCGCCACTGGCTCGACGCCGCCCGTTTCGCCGAAAGCCACGGCTTTGAGCAGGACTATGACCGGCCGTACGCTTTTCACTTTCGGGACTTTGTCATCAAGGCCCTGAACCAGGACATGCCCTACAACCAGTTCGTCCGCTGGCAGCTCGCGGGGGACGAAATCGAGCCGCACAATCCGCTGGCGATGATGGCGACAGGCTTTCTCGGTGCGGGAGTCTTCCCCACGCAGATCACCGCTAACGAAGTCGAACGGAGCCGCTACGACGCCCTCGACGACATGGCTGCCACCACCAGCAATGCCATGCTCGGCTTCTCCATCGGTTGTGCCCGCTGCCACGACCACAAGTTCGACCCGATTCCACAGGCCGACTACTACCGCTTCCTCTCGACGTTCACCACGACCGTCCGCAGCAACCTCGAAATCAATATGGACCCCGCGCCGTACCCCGCGGCCAAAGCAGCGTGGGACAAGGAACATGCTCCACTGACGGAAGCACTCGCCAGGTTTGAGAAAGATCAACTTCCCTCGCGCCTGGCAGAGTGGGAGAAAAGTTCAGCCGCCGATTATCGCAGCAAGAACAAATGGTCGATTCTCGACGTCGCCGAAATGAAATCCGCCGGGGGCGCAACGCTGACGAAGCAGCCCGATGGCTCGATCCTCGCCAGTGAGAAGAATCCGGACTTTGATACCTATACCTTCGT
>CAYUJE010000418.1:0-4783 GCA_964444865.1 uncultured Pirellulaceae bacterium
ATGAGGATCTCCCGGCAGTTCCTTGAGCCGCATGACTGGCGAGCGAGCTTCATCGAAACGACCTTGCGTCACGAGCGCTCGGGCAAGTTGTTGGAGGGCCTTGTGGTCGTCCGGAGCGAAATGCAGAGCCTCGCGAAGGTAGCGGATTTCTGCCTCCGGCAGATCTCGCACCGAGCAACCCGTCGCCAAAGCCCGCAACCAACCTGGGTAATAGTCGTCGGGCGAGGTTGTCACATCCTGAAGTAATCCGCGAAATACAGCGGGGCGGAGTAAATCGTTTGGGTGAATGTCCCCACGGCGGGCGAACGATGGGATGCGCAAAAACGCCCACATGGACTTGGGAAGCTGCCGGAGCGAACGCAAGTGCATCAGAAAGGCATCGAGATAGACAGTATTTCCCGGATCGGCAACGACGCACTCCGCAAGCAACTCGTGGATTTTCCCAGCCTCCTTGCGGCCCGGCGGCGAACCAGCGCGAACCATCAGGCCGCGAGCCTCCTCCCACAGCTTTTGCAGCCGTTGGCGCTGGGCAGGAGTGATGGGGGGAAGGGAGTCGGGCATTTAACGGCTCAGAGACATGGCAGAATAATGTTGGGCAGAATCATGAAGGCGAAGGAGGAAAAAGCGTGAAGTCGCTGGTCCGAGGTCAGGAGTTGCTGGGACTACTCTCGGATCCTCGGACCTTTGCCTTGATTATTCTGCCCAACATTATTCTGCCAAAAATCTCCCGCAGCGAGTTGTCCATTTCGCAAATCGCCACGGCGGGCTAGTATGGAATTTCCATGACACAGCAACCTTCAGGCAAAGTTTACCTTGTCGGTGCCGGTCCCGGCGACCCGGCCCTTTTGACGCTGCGCGGGGCGGAGTGTTTGCGGCGGGCGGACGTGGTGCTGTACGACTATCTGGTGAACCCGGTCCTCGTCGCCCACTGCCGGCCGGAGGCGGAGCGGATTTGCCTGGGGAAGCACGGCGGCGGACGGATTTGGCCGCAGGAGGAGATCAACGAGCAACTCGTCTTGTTGGCCAAGCAAGGCAAGACCGTGGTACGGCTCAAGAGCGGCGACCCGGCGATTTTTGCCCGCGGAGCGGAAGAGGTGGAGCGGCTGGTGCGGGAGGGAATTGCGTTTGAAATTGTGCCGGGCATTACGGCGGCATTGGCGGCGGGAAGTTACGCGGGGATTCCGATTACGCATCGCGAGTTGGCGTCGGCAGTCGCCTTAGTGACGGGACATGAAGACCCGGAGAAGCACGAGTCGACCGTGGATTATGCGGCACTCGCTCGATTTCCAGGAACGCTTGTTTTTTATATGGGGGTCACAACGGTACGGCATTGGTCGGCGGAATTGATGGCCGCCGGCAAGGGAGCCGCGACGCCGGTGGCGGTTGTTCGCCGCTGCTCGCAGGCCGATCAGCGGACCGTGCGGACGACGCTGGGCGAAGTTGCCGGTGTCGTCGAGCGAGAGAAGCTGCGGCCGCCGGTGATCTTCATTATTGGCGAAGTGGCGGCCTCGCCCGAAAGCTACTCGTGGTTTGAGAAGCGACCCCTGTTTGGGAAGAAGATCCTGGTAACGCGTCCGGCTCACCAGGCCACCGCACTCTCCGGCCCGTTGGCGGAACTCGGTGCCGAAGTGCTTTTTCAGGCGGCGATTGAGATCGGGCCACCGGTGGACTGGAAGCCAGTTGACTCGGCTTTACAGCGATTGAACGAGTTTGATTGGCTGGTGTTTTCGAGTTCCAACGGGGTGCGATATTTGCTGGAAAGGCTGTTCGCCATCGGCAAGGATGTGCGAGCACTTGGCTCCATCAAACTCGCGGCTATTGGCCCCGGCACGGCGGAAGCTCTGCAGCGCTATCACTTAAATGCGGACTTGGTTCCCGACGAGTTCCGGGCTGAGTCCCTCGCGGGTAGCCTAGCTGGCAATGCCCGCGGCCAGCGGTTTCTGCTGGCTCGCGCGAGTCGAGGACGGGAAGTGCTCACTGAGGAGTTGGCCGCCGCAGGAGGCATAGTCGAGCAAATGGTCGTTTATCAAAGCAACGACGTGACGGCTGCCGACCCGCACATTGCCGAACTATTGCAGAGTGGCAAAATCGACTGGGTCACGGTCACTAGTTCGGCCATCGCCAAATCGCTGGTTCGACTTTTCGGCAAGAGCCTGAAGCACACGAAACTCGCCAGCATTAGCCCCATCACCAGCGGAACACTGAGGGAAATCGGGTTCGAGCCGGTGGCCGAGGCCAAGGAATACGCGATGGCCGGAGTGGTAGAGGCGATCAAGTTGAGCCCAGAAGTACTGAGTACTGAGTACTGAGTACTGAGTACTGAGTACTGAGTACATCGACCTTGAATCTGCCGTCGCCACTAACCAGAATGAAACCTCTCCCCTCCCCTGCTCACCTGATGCCGAGTATTCCATGCCCCGCTTCGCTTCGCTCACAATCCTGTTCCTTGCCTTCGCGTCCGGCACGGTCCTCGCCCAGCCCAAGGACATCTTCAAGGGAGCCGTGATTGATGCCTTTCAGGCGGACGCCGATTTCGCCCTTCAAGGCGAATACGTCGGATATCTGGCACCACCGAATCAAAGCTGGCAGCGAGTTGGTTTACAGGTAGTTGCGCTCAGCGGCGGCAAATTCGACGGGGTACTTTACTCCGGCGGGCTCCCTGGCGCGGGTTGGAATGGCCAGACAAAACAGAAGTTAAGCGGCAGTCGTGAGTCGAGCGGGACTTTTCTGCGTGGAGCGGGGAACACGATTTCGCTGGCCAATGGCCAAGCCAGAGTATTTACGACCGCTGGATGGGAACTTGGCACGCTGGCGCTTCTTCACCGCGAAAGCTCGACGATGGGGGCCACTCCGCCATCCGGAGCGGTTGTGCTGTTTGATGGGCAAGACACAGAGCAATTCACTGGGGGCAAGCTGGCTTCCGACGGCACGCTGCTGGCTGGAGTGCTGACGAAGATGCCAGTGCATGACTTTCAACTGCATCTGGAATTCCGCACTCCCTATATGCCGCAGGCCCGCGGCCAAGGGCGCGGCAACAGCGGGGTCTACATCCAGCAGCGTTACGAAGTACAGATTCTCGATTCCTTCGGGCTCGACGGAGTGGAAAACGAATGTGGCGGGCTCTACAGACAAGCCGCTCCGGCCCTCAACATGTGCCTGCCGCCGCTCGCCTGGCAGACCTATGACATCTGGTTCACCGCGGCCCGGTTTGCGGAGGATGGCAAAACCAAAGTCGCCAATGCCCGCATTACCGTGCTCCATAACGGTGTGCCCATCCACTCGGATCGGGAAATCGCGGCCAAGACCGGCGGTGGCAAAGTGGAAGGGCCGGACGATTTTCCCATCAACTTGCAGGACCACGGCAATCCGGTGACGTATCGGAATATCTGGCTGGTGCATCAGGCAGCGGAAGCGGCACCTCTCCCCTGCCCTGCCCCGCACTACTTTGGAAGACGATTCGGTCGCTGCCGGTAAATGGGGAGGCTAGGAGCGGAACTCCGGCGGCAAAATCGCGTCTGCCAGCGGCAGCGTGACGATGATGCGAGTTCCCTTGCCGGGGGCGCTGTCGATATCGGTGCTGCCCCCAAAAAGCCGGGCTCGTTCCCGCATGCCGGCGAGGCCGTAACGGGGCTTCTTCACTTGAGCCAAATCGAAGCCGACACCCCAGTCCTGAATGCCAACCCGCAGGTCGTCGTCGGTCTGCGTCATCCTGACTTCAGCTTGGTCCGACTGGCTATGCCGCCAGACATTGTTAAGGGCCTCTTGCACGATGCGAAGGACGACCATCTCCACGGCTGGCGTTAGATGAGCAAAGCTAAGTCTAGTAGTGAGTTCAATTCTTAGTCCTTGATCCTGGCGAAAGCGTTCCACCAGTTTTTCCAGAGAGACCACTAACCCTCGCTCGTCGAGCACCACGGGAATCAGCCCCTGGATAAGCCGCCGGGATTCGGCCACGCTGTCGCGAAGCAGTCGCAAGCCGCGCTCGCAAGTTTGCTTGTCTCCCTCTTTGGCAAACGTAGCTCCAACGGCAGCAGCATCAAGGAACATTAGCGCGGCAGTCATGTCCTGCACGATGCCGTCGTGGATTTCGAAGGCCAGCAATTGCCGATCGCGCTCGTGGAACTCCAAGCTGCGGGCGAGGAGTTGGCGCTCGGCTTTGAGGGCTTCGATCTCTTGCTCGGGACTCATACGAAAGGGATCGGGAGGGGTTTCGCGGCCGACGGTCGCATTATCGACGGAATCGACTCTGCGAAACTCCTCCCGACCCCGTTCACTACAGGTATCGGTTGAAGAGATTCTCCAGCATTTCCTGCCGGCCGCTCTGGTTCGGGGTGATGTCACCTTTCTCCATCATATACTTTTCCAGCTTGGTGAAGTCGGTTTTTCCGGCTTCAATTTCCGCCCCGATGCCGCTGTCGAAGCTGCTGTAGCGGTCTTTGACGAATTTGGCGAATTCCCCGTCGGCCCGGATGGCGGCTGCGATTTTCAGGCCGCGGGCGAAAGCATCCATGCCGCCGATGTGGGCGTGGAACAGGTCGACCGGCTCGAAGCTCTCGCGGCGCACCTTGGCATCGAAATTCACACCGCCCGGCGCGATGCCGCCATACTTCAGCAGCATCCACATGATCTCGGTCGTCAGGTAATAATTGGTCGGGAACTGGTCGGTGTCCCAGCCGAGCAGCAGGTCGCCGGTGTTGGCGTCGATGGAGCCAAGAGCACCTTGAGCGCCGGCGTAGTCCAGCTCGTGCATCATGGTGTGGCCGGCCAGCGTGGCGTGGTTGGT
>CAYUJE010000419.1:0-4763 GCA_964444865.1 uncultured Pirellulaceae bacterium
GCCGCTGAATAGATGCAGGACGGTGAACTTGTGCTCGGTCATGGAGTCTCCTTGAGCTTCTTCATGAGGTCGATCGGTTGGGTCGGCTCGAGCGTCAGAGCGAACACCCACGGGTTCGTCGACCATGGGTGCGTCTTGCCGTTGATCTTGTCCCAGGCGATCCGGTAGCCCTCGACGTACGACCTCGTGCGCGCCGCGCCGGTGCCAGGGTAGACGGAGTGCCCAGGCGCGGGCTCGACGCCTTCGGCCTCGGCGTCGCGCTCGGTGATGTCCTGCAGGCGCTCGACGCGCAGGTCGGTGAGCCGCAGGTGGATGCGCGCGAACACCTTCGACATGAACATGGGCGAGCCCCAGCCGGTGACGCGCTTGATCCACGGTGGCGAGCCGGGCGGCGGCGTGCTCGGGTCCTTGCCCGCGCGCACGTAGTCGGCCAGGTACTCGACCGCCGGCGAGCCGGGTGGAGGCTCCCACTTCCTCGATGCCTCGGGCCCGGGGCGCCAGGTCTCCTTGCACCAGAGCGAGTCACCCTTCCCACCGTATCGGCAGCGGATTGTCAGCGGGGTCGGGTGCTGCTCCTCGGGGATCTTGTCGACGAACATCGCGGTGTCGTACATGAGCCCGGTGAACTCGACTCGGTTGCTGTTGGCGAACCTCCGCGTCTGCGTCTTCTTGCCGTCGAGCAGCGCCAGGACCATCGGCGTCGAGAACATGATCGGTCGCCACTTCATCGGGAACCTCGCCGGCGCCGGCGGTCTTCGCTGTCGACGATGCGCGCGAGCGCCAGCGCGGCGTTGACCTTGAGCTGCACGCGGAAGTGGATCTCGACCAGGCTCACCTTGCTGGGGTGGCGCGTGCGGAGACGGCGGTCCCGGGCCAGGAACTTGCTGGCCTGGCGGTAGTTGTAGAGGGCGACGGCGAGCGTCATCACTCGACTCCTGGCATGGGGAACGCTCGGCGGTGGAGGAAGAGGTACATCTCGTCGAGCAGCATGGCGCGCTCGTCCTCGAGCCCGGCCTCCTCGAGCCTGGCGCGCTCGACGGCGGCACGCACGGTCGTCTCGAACCCACTCGCGCCGTGCCGGGTGAGCGCGTCGCGCACGACCGTCTCGATGGTGCGCTCGGCCTGGACCGCGCTGGCGGTGCGCGCCGCCTTGACCCGGCGGCGGACGATGCGGCGCCTGACGTCAGACATCGAAGTCGTCCGAGGCATCGGCGCGCGCGTACATCTCCGCGTCGTCGCGCAGGTCGTCCAGGTCGGCGTGAAGGTCGGCGACGAACCGCGCCGGCATCTCCAACTCGCCGATGGTGCGGGGCGCATCGGCGTATCCCGACAGCCAGCGGAGCTCGATAGCTCCTTGCGTGCGCGTGACGTCGTAGGTCGCCGTCGCGTCCTCGGGCCAGCTGTCGTCCATGACGAGGACCTCGTCGCTTCGGCTGCCCTTCTCGAAGTCCATTACAGGTGCCCGCCCTTCTTGGCGCCGATGGTCCGTGCTCCACGCCCGCTGACCGCGGAGAAGTTGGACGAGCGTGGGTCCGGTGACGGCGCGATGCCGACCGCGCTGGCCGTGTCGGTGATCCGCCGGTGCAGGATCTCTCGGGCCTGCCGCAGCCCCAGCAGGCGGTAGTAGAGGACGATCGCCGATCCCGTGGGCTCGAAGTCTGGATTCATGATGAAGTTGGGGTCAGACTCGATCTCGTCGACCATCTCCTGGGCGTTGGCGCGCACGTTGCCGAAGGCGTTGCTCAGCTCGACGAGCAGCTTGTTGATGGTGACGTCGAGTTCGTGGAGCGCGGCGCGCGTGGCGCGGGCGACCTTGTCGCGCGCGTCTCCGAGGATCTGGTCGACGAGCTTCTGTTCGGTGGTGCGCGCCATGGGCTACGCCACCGCCGCCGCGGGCGCGGCCGCTCGGGGCGCCTTGCCGTTGGCGCGCGGGTCGCCGCTCGCCTTCCACTTCGCCATGCGCGTGGCCCACGCCTTGTTGGCGGCCGCGCTCCTGTCGGGGTTGGCCGGTGGCTTGGGAGCCTTCGGCGATCGGGGCTTGGGCGTGGGGCTGTGGCGCTCGCCGGCGGCGAAGGCGAGGAGCTGGCGGCCGATGGCCTGGCCGTGCTCGCCGTACAGTCCGCTGACCAGGAGCGTGGCAGTCGTCTCGAGCGGGGTCCGCAGCGGGTCGTCGGGGGCTAGCGGAGTCGCCGGGGGCGGAGCCAGAGCCTGGGGCGGGGGCGCGATAGGCGCCTCGGTGGCGGGCGTTGCCCAGGTGGGCTGGGGCTCGGAGCCGGCGCCGAACAGCGCCTTCGAGTTCATGCCCAGCGCGCCGACCGCGCGCATGACGCACGAGCGCCGACCGACCTCTGTCGCCGCTCGGTCGATGCCCGTGACCATCGGATGCGCGGCCGGCATGACGACTGCCGTGTAGTTGCCGTGGCGAACGACGACCGGGTCGAGTCCGTCGTTGATCTCGAGCGTGACGCGCGGCTGGTCGAGGAGCGGCTGCAGGGCGTCGAGCAAGTAGCCGGGCTGCAGCGAGAGCACGCGCGGCGGGCCAGCGGTGAACGCCTTGAACCGGAGGACCTCGGAGTGCTTCTCCTCGGCGCGCTTGTCGTTGATGAACACCACGAACCCGCCCTTCCGCCCGGCGCCGATCACCACGCTGTTCGTGCCCGTCGAGGACACCAGGGTGCCGGTCTTCTTCACCGCGTCGTACAGCTCGCGCGGCGAGACATCGATCGTGCAGTCGGCGTCGTACTTGGGGACCACCTGGTCGACCGGCGGGAATACGCCGCGCTCGGTCGAGACGCGCAGCTCGACGATTGCGCCTCCGCGCAGCGCCAGGCCGGTCAACCACACCGCGGTCTTGCGGTAGCGGATCTCCGGCGTGCTGTCGGGCAGCATGGCGGCGATGAGGTTCTTCATCAGCTTGCCGGGGAGGAGCCGCGGCTCGCCGAGTGCCTTGCACTCCGGGATGCCGCGGACCATGTGCAGGCGGTGCCCGTCGGTGGCGACGATGCGGCCGTCGGGCATGATGGCAGCGCCGGCGATGTGGAAGCGGGTCTCGTCCTCCGACGACGCGGAGAGCGCGTAGGTCATCGCGGCGCGGAACTGCTCGACCGGAATGGCCAGCGCGTTGTGGGCGTCGAGGGTCGGCAGACTGTTCACCGGGGCGTGCCCGCTGACGTCGATCGGCTCCGAGCCGGGGCGGTCGCCACTGATGACGGCGGTGCGCAGGCCAGCATCGTACGCGCCCAGCGCGATGCGGACGTCGTCGAACGCCTTGCACTTCGTGATGGCCTGGCGCAGGTCTCGCAGCGAGTACGAGCCGGACAGGTGGCCGCGCTCGGTCTTGCACGGGATGGTCTCCTCGTACACCGACTCGGGCAGGGTGCCGCGCACCACCAGGAGGTCGTTGCCGGGGTTGTGGATGTCGACGATCGCGGCGCCCTGCAGCTTGCAGCGGGCGAGCGCGGCCGCCAGCCGCTTCGTCGACACCACGATGGTTCCGGTCGCACTCTTCGGCAGCTCGTACGCCGCGGGGGGCTTCTCCTCCGGGGCGGCCTCTACCACGGGCGGCTCGGCCTTCACCGGCGCAGCCTTCGCCGCCTTGGGCTTCTTCTCCGGGGTGGTCTTCGCGGAGCGGGCGTCGGGCTTCTTCTTCTCGGTCTTCTTCGTTCCCATGGGTCGGTCTCCTCGTCGTCCCTGGACGCCTACTGCTCTGCGTTGACGATCAGGTAGCGGGGCTTCGTGGCGGCGGTCATGACCATCACGACCACGCCGGTGAACACGGAGTCAGGGTCGCCGCCACGGCCGCTGACGTTGATGCGCTGCAGCGGCAGCACGACGACCTGGACGCCCTCGGGGAGCGTGGCCTTCGTCAGCGTCTCGACGACGCGGTCGCGGATGGCGAATGCTCGGGTGCTGGGGTTCTGGCGCACCGCCCAGCGGAAGCGGCCGAACCCGGAGTGACCCGGGTAGGTCAGGAACCAGTCGCCGGTCAGGTCGGGCGGACGGAGCTGCTTGGCGATGTAGTCGACCGTCGCCGCGGCCATCGGGTAGCCCTCGCCGGCGCCGCGCTTCAGCTCGGGGACGGCGAGCGCGTACTTGCGCAGGCTCTCGATCGTCGCCTCGATGGTGACGTCCTGCGCGGCGAGCTCGTCCAGCTTGGCAGCGAGCGCGGCCATGATGATCGAGTCGGCGGCGTCCCCGGTGTCGGGGATGACGAGCGGCACCGGCGAGTGCCGCTCCAGGGTGTTCAGCTGCTCGGCGCTGAGGGTCCGCGTGTGCCTGTCCTGCAACTCGATGTTGATAGTGGGTGCCACGGTCGTCTCCTATGCCCACAGGAGCAGGAACTCCACCTTCGCGTGGAATGCCTGCTTGAAAAGGTTGATCAGCAGCGACGAGCATCCGGCCTGCTTCATCTCGACGATCTTGTCGGCGACGACGGCCCGGTCGTCGGGGATCCAGATCAGGAACTCGCACGCCTCGCGGTGGGAGAACGTGGCGGCGTCGATGCACCAGTTCCAGTCGGGCTCGTCATCCTCGAACGGGAACTCGTACTCGTAGACGCGCCGCGGATCGCCCGGCGGCTTGCCGAAGTCAGCGGACAAGCTGCACCTCCACGGCGTCGACGGCGAGCGGGTAGGTGATCCAGGAGCCGTCTTCTTTCTTGGCGCGGAGCTGGGCGGCGACGCGTGCCTTCGACTCGTCCTCGGCCATCACCAGGAAGGTGCGGTTCACCGCCTTCGCGAGCAGGCGCTTCTCGCGAGGCGGCT
>CAYUJE010000420.1:0-4758 GCA_964444865.1 uncultured Pirellulaceae bacterium
TAAGCCCCACCTCTCCCCCACTTCCCTTTCCGTGGATGGACTTCGCTGCTCATGCTTAATGCTCGAACTCTGGCAATCGTTGCCTCAATCTCCGTTCTGACACTGACAATTGTCGGGAGGGCCGATGATGCGAATTGGCCTCGCTGGCGTGGTCCGCTGCAGAGTGGTCATACCCGTGAAATGAACATCCCCGTGAAATGGTCCGCGGACGACATCGCCTGGAAAACGAAACTCCCCGGCATCGGCCAGTCGTCGCCGATTATCTGGGAGGACAAGATTTTTTTGACGGCAGCCCTCGACCAAGGAAAGGAACGGCTGGTTTTGGGAGTGGACCGCAAGACGGGCTCGATTCTATGGACGCAGTCGGCCTGGAAGGGTGAGCCGGAACCGATTCACAACATGAACAGTTGGGCTTCCGCCACCTGCGTGACGGACGGCAAGATTGTCGTGGCGTTCTTCGGCCGCGGCGGAATTCACGCGTACACGGTGAACGGCGAACATCTTTGGTCTCGCGACCTGGGCAAGTTCGAAAGCCCGTGGGGAACGTCCGCGTGCCCGGTGATCGTAGACGACTTGGTAATACAGAATTGCGACGCGGACGCCGATGCTTTTATCGTCGCACTCGACAAGCAAACCGGAAAGGAAATCTGGCGGACCAAACGGCCGAATAATCGCGGCTGGAGCACGCCCATCCTCGTCGATGCTGGCAAGCGGCACGAATTGGTGGTCAATGGCCACGATGGCGTGCGGGCGTATGATCCCAAAACTGGGCGTGAGCTCTGGTACTGCAAGAGCTTCAATGGTCGCGGTGAACCGACCGTTACTCCTGCCGGCGATTTGTTGTGTGTCGCCAATGGTCTGGCGGGAGACTTCTATTCGGTGCGGCCCGGGGGGGACGGAGACGTCACCAATACCCACATGGCCTGGCACACACCGCGAAGCGGCGGTCGCGACTGCCCGTCTCCCATCGTCGTGGGAAACTTCATTATCGTTTGCGACCTGAGCGGTATTGCCACCTGCTACGATGCGGGAGATGGCCATGTCTACTGGAAGGAGCGAATTACCAGCAAGATTAGCGGTTCCCCCATCGCTGCCGGCGGGCTAGCCTATTTTGTGAGCGAAGCCGGCAAGACAGTCGTTATCAAGCCGGGGCCGAAGCTCGAAATTGTCGCCCAGAATGAATTGCCTGCGGACAAGGAAGAAATCTTTCGCGCCTCGCCATCGCCTGTTCAGAGGCAACTCTTCATTCGCAGCACGACGGTCCTTTATTGCATCGGTAAGAAGTAGCCTCTGACAGAGTTCGGCCTATCCCAATGACTGACTACACTCGCAATTTCCCCTGCCGCCACGGAGCGAAGCTGTTGCTCTTCGTCTTTCTGGGCTCGATTTCTGCGCTCGCTGAGGAGACCAAGCAGGAAACCGTTCAGTTCAATCGGGATGTGCGGCCGATCTTGTCTGAGAATTGCTTTCAATGCCACGGTCCGGACGTGCATCAACGGCAGGCAGAGTTGCGTCTGGATTCGCGCGAAGGGGCGACGGCCGAACAAAACGGAGGAAAGGCGGTAGCTCCGGGCGATGTGAAAGCCAGTCGTCTCGTCCAACGCATCCTTTCCACCGATGCAGACGAGAGAATGCCTCCTGAAAAAACCGGGCGAAAACTCTCGCCGCAACAGATCGAGATTCTTAGCCGGTGGATTGAGCAAGGTGCGAAGTACGAGCAGCATTGGTCCCTGATTCCGCCACAGCGCACAGAGCTTCCTTCGGTAAAGGATTCCGCCTGGTCTAAGAACCCCATTGACCGATTCATCCTGGCTCGACTGGAAAAGGAAGGACTGACCCCTTCGCCTGCTGCTGCCAAAGAGACGCTGCTGCGGCGTGTGTCGCTGGACCTGACGGGTTTGCCACCGACGCTGGAAGAGCGCGAGGCATTCCTGGCAGATGATTCTCCCCAAGCTTACGAGAAAGTCGTGGAGCGCCTGCTCAACTCGCCCCGTTATGGCGAACGGATGGCCATGCACTGGCTCGACCTCGCCCGGTTTGCCGATACCAACGGTTACAACAACGACGAGGACCGAACGCAGTGGATGTGGCGGTACTGGGTGATTGATGCTTTCCTTCGCACTCTGCCGTACGATAAATTTGTGACGGAGCAGATTGCGGGTGACCTGCTGCCGAATGCCACGAATCAGCAAAAGATTGCCACGGCCTTCAACCGCAACCATGTGCTGACGACCGAAGGGGGAATCATCGAGGAAGAGTACCGCGTCGAGTACGTGGCCGACCGCGTGCATACCACGGCGACGGTTTTCCTGGGACTTTCTTTGCAGTGCGCCCGCTGCCACGATCACAAGTTCGATCCCCTCACGCAACGCGATTACTACAGCTTTTTTGCCTTCTTCAACAACCTCGCCGAGAAGACTGTCGGCTATAACCAGGCCAAGGTCGCGGAACCATTTATCAAGGTCCCCACGCGCGAGCAGCAGGCGGAACTCGACCGGCTTGTTGCCCGCAAAGCGGAGTTGGAACAGCAGCGGACGGCTCGCGCTGAGGATGTTCAGTCCGACATGGAGAAATGGGAACGTGAGGTTCTTGCCTCTGGCAAGCTGCCCAGTTCACCGGAAGGACTCGCCCACAATCTTCATCTGGACGAAGCCACGGGCACTCAGGTCTCCGACGCTTTAGATGCCAAGCGAAGCGGCACAATCAGTGGCAATGCCAAATGGTCAGCCGGCAAGTTCGGCGGCGCTCTGGAATTCGATGGGCAGACGTTCGTTCCGCTAGGGGAGGTCGGCACGTTCGAGCAGAGCGAGGCATTTTCTTTCTCGGCCTGGGTCAACCTCGCGACCCAAGATGCCAGCACCGTCCTTTCCAAAATGGACGAAGCGAATGCCTTTCGCGGCTATGACTTGATCATCGAGCAGGGAAAGGTGGCGACGCACATCGTGCATCATTGGCCCAATAACGGGCTAAAGGTCATCGCCAAGGAACCGCTGCCGCTGAATTCCTGGCACCATATCGCGGTGACGTATGACGGAAAGGGAAAGGGAGGTGGAGTCGCGATCTACGTTGACGGCAAGCTGCAAGCATCCGATGTCACGACCGATACCCTGAGCGGTAAAGACACCATCAAAACTGACAAGCCGTTCCACTTAGGGCGGCGAACTTCCTCGGCCCCGTTTCGCGGATTGCTCGACGAAGTGCAACTTTACCGCAGCGCCCTATCGGCTGCGGACGTTGGCGAACTTGCCAAAGGGCAAACTCCGGCAGGAATCGCGGGCATCATCAAGACTCCCGCAATTGAACGAACTCCCGCTCAAAAAGAGTCTCTCAAACACTACTATCTGCAGTATGTCGATGAGGCTTCTCGCAAGATTGCCGGGGAACTTGGCCAGATCAGCAAGCAGCAAGCAGAGATGGAAAAATCTTTCCCCGCCACAATGATCATGCAGGAGATGCCGACTCCTCGCCAGGCGTTTGTCCTCAATCGCGGCCAATACGATCAGCGCGGTGACGCGGTCCATCCAGGTGTACCGGCCAGTCTCCCTCCGCTGCCAGCGGGAATCCCTGCTGATCGTCTTTCACTGGCCAAGTGGCTGGTCGATCCCGGCCATCCGTTGACGGCTCGCGTGGCGGTCAATCGCTGGTGGCAGCATTACTTTGGAACGGGAATTGTAGAGACGGTCGAGGACTTTGGGTCGCAAGGTTCCTGGCCGAGCCATCCCGAATTGCTCGACTGGCTGGCCACCGAGTTCATCCAGAGTAGCTGGAACGTCAAAGAGATGCAGCGATTGATGGTTACGTCGGCAACCTACCGGCAAGCTTCGCGAGTATCGCCGGCCCTGTTAGAACGGGATCCGAAAAATCGCCTGCTCGCTCGCGGGCCACGGTTCCGTTTGCCAGCCGAAACGGTGCGGGACAATGCCCTGGCCATTGGCGGCCTTCTTCGTGACAAAATCGGTGGCCCCAGCGTCAAGCCTTATCAGCCGGACGGTTTGTGGCAGGATGTCTCGGTCGAACGGAGAGCCGTTTATAAGCAGGATGAAGGAGATAGCCTCTATCGTCGCAGTATGTACACGTTTTGGAAACGAACCTGCCCGCCGCCGGGCATGATGACGTTTGACGCTCCCGACCGCGAGACCTGCACCATTCGTCGCGCCCGAACCAACACGCCGCTGCAGGCACTCGTCCTGATGAACGACCCAACCTACTTGGAAGCCTCCCGCAAGCTGGCGGAGCGAGTCTTGAAGAATCGCGGCGACAATGATGAAACGCGGCTCACGCAGCTTTACCGAATCGTCCTCTGTCGCGATCCTCAGGCCGCAGAGACAGCAACATTGCTTCCGCTCCTCAACAAGACCCGCGAGCGATTCAAGGCTGCTCCCGAGAAGGCCAAACAACTGCTCAAGATCGGCGATTCGACTCGTGACGAGAAACTGGGCGCTGGAGAATTGGCGGCTTGGACGACACTGTGCAGTTTGGTGTTGAATTTGGATGAAGCGATTACAAAGGAATAAGTAGTGCAGCCATTTTATGACTTTGCGAGTTCCCTCACCCGCCGCCACTTCTTCGGCAAGTCGGCATCGGCGGTTGGAACCGCGGCATTGGCATCCCTTTTGAATCCCGTGTTTGGTGATGATCCTTCCAAGGAACCAGCAACTGCACCGGGGCAGCGGGTCGGTGGGCTGGCTGGCATTCCGAATTTCGCACCCAAGGCGAAGCGAGTCATTTACTTGTTTCAGTCGGGCGGGCCTTCGCAGA
>CAYUJE010000421.1:0-4730 GCA_964444865.1 uncultured Pirellulaceae bacterium
CGTATCCGGCGCTCCTTAACATTGAAGATGGAAAGCGAACCGACTTGCCGCTTGACAACAAGGAAAAGGCCTCTTATGGACCGATGGCATTCTCTCCCGAAGGATTGATTTATGTCGCTAGCGATGCACGCGGAGAATTCTCGCACCTTTTCTATTTGGGAATTCAACACAGCCTAGAATACCAGAATTCTACGCCTGACCTGTCCTGGGACGTTAACGGCTTGGTTGTTGACGAAACAACCGGTCAAATCGCTTACTCTGTCAATGAAGATGGCGCGAGCAAGGTCTTCCGCGTGGCCCCATTCGTAGTAGGAAAGCGAAGCGGCTTTATTCGTCCGAAACCTCAAGAAATCAAACTCCCCCTCGGCATCGTTTCGTCGATGGAATTCTCCCCCGACAGCAAGCACCTCGGCTTCACGTTCGCCCGGCCCGATGCACCGGCAGATGCCTATTCCGTCAAGCTAGAGACCGGCGAGCTGACCCGCTGGACCTATAGCGAAGTCGGCGGCCTCAACCCGGCCTCTTTCGTCACGCCGACCCGCATCCGCTTCAAATCCTTCGATGGCCGCGAGATTCCCGCCCACATCTATAAGCCGCGGAGTGCTTCGGAAGCGAATCGCGCGCCGGTCCTCATCAACATCCACGGTGGCCCGGAGAGTCAAGCCCAGCCATATTTCACGGGGGCGACACAATTTTACGTTAATGAGCTCGGCATCGCCGTCATCTATCCCAACGTCCGCGGCAGCAGCGGCTATGGGAAGACGTATCTGAAGCTCGACAACGCCGAGAAGCGGGAGGACAGCGTCCAGGACATCGGGGCCCTGCTCGACTGGATCGCCCAGCAGCCGGACCTCGACAAGAATCGCGTGGCGGTGAGCGGCGGCTCATACGGCGGCTACATGGTGCTCGCGTCCCTAGTCAACTTCCCCGACAAGATCAAAGCCGGCGTGGATAACGTCGGCATCTCCAACTTCAACACGTTCCTGGAAAAGACCTCGGCCTATCGCCAGGACTTGCGGCGGGTCGAATACGGCGACGAGCGGGACCCGAAGATGAAAGCCTTCTTCGAAAAAATCAGCCCCGCCAACCGCGTCGACAAGATCAAATCCGACCTGCTGGTCGTCCACGGCAAAAACGACCCTCGCGTCCCCTTCGCCGAAGCCCAGCAAATCGCCGCCAAAGTCCGCGAGAAGGGCCGTCCCGTCTGGACCGTCTACGCTGCGAATGAAGGGCACGGCTTTGGAAAGAAGGAGAACGTGGATTATCTGAGGGCGGTGGAGGTGATGTTCTTGAAGAAGAGTTTTGGGCTGGAATGAGTCACGCCCCTTGCTTCTTCCCGCCCGGCAAATACGGCTCCAGCTTGTCCATTAGCAGAAATACGCCGGCGACGCAGGTGCCGATGAGGTAGCCGGCGAAGGCACCGAAGAAGACGCCCGGCACAATCATGCATAGCGCCGCCCCAAAATCGGGACCGGGTGCAAAGAATGCCGCACCTGCCAGAAAGACCGGCATCAGAATCGCCCCCGCAATCATCGAGGCTCGCCGCGGCTCCGTGTTATAGAACATCTGGGCCACGCAGATGGCCATTACCTCCGTTCCTAGAAAGAGATAGATGGCGGGCGGAGTGTCGAGCCGCCTGAGCGCACCAAACAGGCAGGCCAGTGCGGTTATTAGGGCGAGCAATGCGGAGAGGCCAAATCGCTTGGGGACCGAGTAAGTTTTTTCTCTCGCTCGCGAGGGGCTGGATGGATATTGCGATTGGTAGGGGAGCGGAAAATTCGCTTGCCACGGAGCGCCAGGTGGATCTGTGGCAAAAGGATCCGCGGAAGCCCCGTATGGATAGGTCGCAGAACGGGAAGGCTCTGCATCTTCCAGCACGACGGCATCCATCGCGGCCAGCGGCGATGTCGGCTGCGAGTCGCCATTCGCTGGTTGAGCAGCCGTTGATTCCGGTAGCGATGGCGGTGCCGAAGGTTCAGTGGTATCAGCAGGCTGGGACATGCCGTCTATTGTGACTCGCCTTGGTGCGGCGCGGCAAGCAGATTGAGCCGGTTTGGGCTGGCAACGCGGACGGGGTCGGGAAGAGTTTTCGCGGTGTTATGTCACTACCGCTACTACTATCTTGAGGCCGCGAAAACCCTTCCCGACCCCTTCTGAGATCCGCCCGCGACATTGCCGCTGGGATAAGCTGGAGAATCTACGTCGCAATTGACGATAGGAAAATCATCGGGAAAATGTTACGGGCCTGGCGGATGATTCGCGGGCCATTCATGACGGAAGGGATTCGCGGAATTAGCCCCAGCATTGGCCGTCACCGCGATGAATGTTCCTCGTCCTCACTTTCAGTTGTTTTCACACGCCTCCGCTTCGCGCGCCGCTCATGCCGGCAATGACGATTCTAGCGGCGAGTGGCGGTTCATCCTGAAGCGGGAGGACGGCCGCACCGAGTGCGAGGCGGCGGATGAGGAGCCGGGAACTCCCGCCGACCGCCTGGAACTGCTGGCCATCGTGCGGGGCCTCGAAGCTCTCAATCAGCCTTCGCGAGTCACCCTGTTCACCGCCAGCCGTTATGTGGCTCGGGGTCTGCGGTTCGGCCTGGAGAGTTGGCGGGAAAGCGACTGGCAATGGGAACGCTTCGGCCAACTGCAGCCGGTCAAGAACGCCGACCTGTGGCAGCGGATTGACCAGGCGATGCAGTTCCACCAGGTGGATGTCCGAACGCCGCGCTATGACGCGCTCGATGACCTGAGCTACACGCCGCCGGAGTATGTTGGCGAGGCTGGGTTCAATTCCGTGGAGGATGAAACGCCAGACTTCCAGGAGATTCCCGTTTCTTCCGCGGGACGCAGGTCGAAGTCCAGCGCAGGCGAGAAGCTCGCTGAGGCGGGCGCGAGAATTGTCCGCCACAAAGGCCGTGAATTCCGGATTGATAAAGGGACCGGAAATTCCGCGGGCAGCGCGGCTAAAGTTTCTCGTCGCGGGCAACCTCCGCAGGGCCTCTTTGCTTCCACCTTCGGCGCTCTCCGGCGGATATTCGGCGGAAAATCGTAGGATGGGATTTCCAGTCCCGGCCGTCTAATTCCCGCTTTCTTGGATGAAAACATGGGCAGCCTGGGAAGGCTGTCCTACGAAAAACACCTTCAACTGTTTATGCTAGGAGATGAAAACGTGAGGACGAGCGTTTCGCTAGGTGGTGTCGGTGCGTGGCTCGACGGTGGCTTGGATACGCCGGAGCTGGTGCTAGGCCCACGGGAAATTGAGCACAACGGCCGCCGGGCATTGTCGGTCCGGGCGTTCCTCCCCGACAGTCGCCAGGCGTGGGTGATTGATGGTTCGCATGGGGCGACGGAGTCGTCGCGGCCGATGCGGCGGATTCACCCGTCCGGCCTGTACGAAGCGATTTGTCCTTTGTCCGAGAACTTGCCGCACAAACCCTACCGGATTCGATCCCTGGATGAAGGAGGGGAAATGAAAACCTTGCACGATCCCTACTACTTTGAGCCGCTGCTCACCGACTTTGACCTGCACCTGTTTGGGGAAGGGAACTTGCTCCATGCCTATGACAAGTTCGGTGCCCACCTGCGAGAAATTGACGGCGTCGTCGGCGTCAACTTCGCCGTCTGGGCTCCCAACGCCCAGGCCGTCAGTGTCATCGGCGACTTCAACAAGTGGGATGCTCGCCGCCATCCGCTCCGACGGCATAGTTCCGGCGGCGTTTGGGAACTCTTCATCCCTGAGCTGAAAGCCGGCGAAAAATACAAGTTCCGCATCAAGACCAAGTGGGGCGAGAACCTGGAAAAATGCGACCCCTTCTCCTTCTCTGCCGAATTACCCCCGCGGACGGCCAGCATCGTTTCCGATCTGACGACCCACGCCTGGCAAGACGGCGAGTGGATGACCCGCCGCGCTGCCACCAACCAGCTCGAGCAGCCGATTTCCGTTTATGAAGTCCATTTGGGCTCCTGGCGGCGGGATGAAAAGCGGCACAACGGGTGGATGAACTACCGCGAGTTGGCTCATCAGCTCGTGGCCTACTGCAAGGAGACCGGCTTCACCCATTTGGAGCTGATGCCGATCAGCGAGCATCCCTTCACCGGCAGTTGGGGCTATCAAACGGTCGGCTACTTCGGCGTCACCAGCCGTTATGGCACGCCCGAAGACTTTATGTACTTCGTGGATTACTGCCATCAGAACGGCATCGGCGTCATTCTCGATTGGGTCCCCGCCCACTTCCCCAAGGACGCCCACGGCCTCCGGCAGTTCGACGGCTCGGCCCTCTACGAGCACGAAGATGTCCGCAAAGGCGAGCATCCAGACTGGGGGACGATGATCTTCAATTACGGCCGGCACGAGGTCCGCAATTTCCTCATCTCCAACGCCCTCTTCTGGCTCGACAAATACCACATCGACGGCCTCCGGGTCGATGCCGTCGCCAGCATGCTCTACCTCGACTACAGCCGCAAAGATGGGGAGTGGATTCCCAACCAGTATGGCGGCCGCGAGAACCTGGAAGCGATCAGCCTGTTCCGCGAGTTCAACTACCACGCCCACGGCCAGCATCCCGGCGTCTTGACCATCGCCGAGGAATCGACCGCCTGGGGTGGCGTCTCTCGCCCCACGTACACCGGCGGCCTCGGCTTCAGCCTCAAGTGGAACATGGGCTGGATGAACGACTCGCCCCGCTACATGAAACACGAGCCGATCCATCGCCAGTACCACCACGACGAGTT
>CAYUJE010000422.1:0-4713 GCA_964444865.1 uncultured Pirellulaceae bacterium
CGGCTGCCACGCCATTTTTCACGGATCGGTTTCTGTGGTGAGCACCCTGTTTTCGATTCCCCGAAAGGCCCGCGGAGCGCAGTCGTTTTCGCGCAGCGGCACTGTCGGTCTATCGGAAAAAAGTCTCGCCACCTCGCAGCCTCGTTACATCGGCGGCGCCGAGAATCTGCTCGTTCGTTCGCTGGAACAGCTCATCACGGCCGCTGAGCCGACTTGGAATCCGGTAGTGCTCACCGGCGTCAGCGGCGTCGGCAAGTCGCTGCTGCTGGAATTGTTTGCGGGTGAGTTCGCGGCGGCATTTTCCAAAATGCAAATCGTGACGACTACGGGGGCGGATTTCGCGCGGGCATTCGCCCATGCCTGCGACACCAATTCCATCAGCGATTTTCGAGAAAAATACGGTCGTGCCCAGTTGCTGGCCATCGATGATCTGCACCGTCTGGCGGGCAAAGGGGGAGCCGAGCAAGAACTGATTCACCTGCTGGATGCTCTCACGCGCCGCGGCTCGCTCTTCCTCGCCACATTACGGCATCATCCGCTCGACACGCCGCTCTGCTCCATGCTGCAAAGCCGGCTCTCCGCGGGGCTCGTGGTTCAGGTCGTTGCGCCGCAAACCGAAGCTCGCCGCGAAATCGTCTCGGTACTCGCTCGCGAGCAGCAGGTAGAGTTGCCCCCTTCGGTGCTGGAGCGTCTCGCCAGTCCTGCCGCACCTGCCGGCCATTCACTGGTCACGGTGCCGCAACTTCGCCATGCCGTGCTGGAACTTGCCGATCGCTCGCGAAAGAAGAAATCGCCCATCAGCCCCAATTGGCTCGACGAACTTTCCGAGCAAGAGCGCCCCGAGGCTCGAGCGGTGATGAAGCATATCGCTGCTGCCATCGCCAAACAATTCCAGCAGAGCGTGGCTGATCTTCGCGGTCCCACCCGCCGCCAGTCGGTGGTACAGCCGCGGAATTTGGCCATGCATCTCTGCCGCCGCCTCACCGGCAGCAGCTACGCTTCCATCGGCCGTTATTTCGGCAATCGGGATCACACCACGGTCCTCCATTCCTGCCGCAAGGCGGCTGCGGATTTGACACAGAACCTGCCGCTGCAACGCCTGGTTGAAGAAATGGCCGCTGCTCTTGCCGCCGAGGAGCGATGAACTTCATGATTCAAATTGCTGGCGTAGCCACATAACCATCCTGGGGAAAACTTGTCGTCTTGTGTCCGTTGCTTTGTCAGATAACCGGGTAATCGACAGCGTCCACGGTCATCATCGAATTGTCCTGAATTGCCAACGTGAGCCCAACCATCAATCGTCACTTCATGAACGTGTTTTCCACCACCCTTTTTGGGATTTTGTCACGCACTAAGTCGCTTCTCATCACTGCCTTGCAGCAAACATTGCCCTCGCTATCGACATCAAACCGACCCGCATTATTACTACTACTATCTAAAGAACTCTTTTAAGACAAAATGCCGCGGCCCGCACACGACAGCATTGCTCCGCCGGCCGCCAACCAGGAAAGGGAAACTCCATGAAGATTATGTGTGACCGCGACAAGCTAGCCTCCGCCTTCCAGACCGCCGCCCTCTTTGCCCCCAGCCGCAGCCCCAAACCGATTCTGCAGAACGTCAAGCTGGAAGTGACCAAGACGGGAGCCATCTTCATGGCCACCGACATGGAAGTCGGCGTTCGCATTTCGGTCGAAGGGGTGGAGGTGACGAAGGAGGGAAACGCGATTCTTCCGCTGGCGAATTTTGGGGCCATTCTTCGCGAAAGCAGCGACGAAAAATTGCAGATCGAAGTGACCTCCAAGGGGACCATCATCAAAGGGGAGCGGAGCGAATTCAAACTCACTTCCGAAGACCCGGAGGAATTCCCTGCGGTCGCCGCATTCGAAGAGAAGAAATACCATGTCATCCCAGCTCCGCTCTTCAAGCAAATCATTCTCCGCACCGAATTCGCCACCGACATGGAAAGCAGCCGCTATGCCTTGGGGGGCGTGCTGGTGGAGCTCGACGAGAAGCGGATCATCGCCGTCGGCACCGATGGGCGCCGCCTTGCCAAGATGGAAGGGCCAGCGGAATCGGTTGGCGGCCACAAGACCGGCGATAACATGACCATCATCCGCACGCAGTCGATGCGGGCCATCGGCCGGGCTCTCTCCGATAGCGATGGCCAGGTCCATCTGGCTGCCCGCGGCAACGACGTGCTCATTCGGACGGAGCGGGCCATGTATTACTCGCGCCTGGTGGAAGGCCGTTTTCCCCGCTGGCGGGATGTGTTCCCCAGTCGTCGGGACGCCGCGAAAATCGACGTCACCGTGGGAACGTTCCACTCCGCCCTCCGCCAGGCAGCCGTCGTTACCAACCAGGAGAGCCGCGGCATTGATTTCAACTTTGCCGAGGGGACACTCACGCTGGCCGCCAGCACCGCGGAAACGGGGCAGTCCAAAGTGGACATGCCCATTTCCTACAGCGGCCCGCCGATTTCAGTCACGCTCGATCATCGCTATGTGGCCGATTTCCTCAAGGTGCTCAATCCCGAACAGACCGTCACTATCGACATTGAAAACGCCGAAGCCGCCGCCGTCTTTTTCGCCGACGACCAGGCCTATGGCTACGTCGTAATGCCGTTGTCGCGTGATCGATAATAGTCGCTCGCTTGGCGAGCGGCCTGCGTAAGCTGGCCGGTCAGGTAGCCAAGCGAGTGAACGCCGCCTTACCGGGAGGCTTACGCCTCCCGCTCGCCTAACCATGAAACGCCAACCCGACCAGGAAGAGCAATACCTCAGCGAGGACTACCGTCGCCGCCGGGTCCCTGTCCGTCCGGCCAAATCGATTGGCTCGGTGATGGGGCAGCTCTTGGCCAAAAAGGGTTACGGCCAGGTACAGGCAGCCAAATCCTGCGCCTCCGCCTGGCAAGAAACGGTCGGCAGCCGGTTTCAGAAGGACACCTGTTGCGGCCCCATTCGCCGCGGCGTGCTGGAAGTTACCGTTCGCAACTCGCTGGTCCTGCAGGAACTGACGTTCATGAAAGTCCAGCTTGTCAAACAGCTCGCCACACTCGCTCCCGAACACAAAATCACTGGTTTGAAATTCAAAGTCGGTCCGATTGCATAGGCCCGTAGGATGGGACTCCGGTCCCGTCCGTCGCATTGCTGGTCAGGATCGAACCGGACGGGACTGGAGTCCCATCCTACTTTTTACAGAACGGACATCCGCTCGCCATGCCTGAAAATACTCTCGAAAAGACCTCCCCCGACTCCCTTCCCGAGAACGCTGCCGCGCTGGACGACATGAGCAACGCCAGCGGAGCCAACGGCAACGGCAGTTCCAATGCCGACGACTACACCGCCGACAAGTTCAAGAAGCTTTCCGACCGCGAGCATGTCCGCGAACGCTACGGCATGTACATCGGCGACAGCTCCGTGCAGGGGCTCCATCATCTCGTTTACGAGCTCGTCAACAACTCCATCGACGAAGTGATGGCCGGCTTTGCCACGCTGATCACCGTCACCATCAACAACGACGGTTCCGTCAGCGTCGAAGACGATGGCCGCGGCATTCCCGTGGAAAAGCATGAGCAAACATCCGTGCAAAAGGGGCGAGATGTCAGCACGCTCGAAGCGGTGATGACCAACCTCAACATGGGGGCCAAGTTCGACAAGCAAAGCTACAAAACGTCTGGCGGTCTTCACGGCATCGGTCTCAAGGCGGTCAATTTTCTCAGCCGTTGGTGCGAAGCGACCATCTGCCGCAGCGGCAGCATGTATCAGCAGGAGTTTGAGGCGGGCGTTCCGATGGGGGCACTCAAGCGGATGGGTGCCACCAACAAACGGGGGACCAAAATCACCTTCAAGCCCGATTCGGAAATCTTCCCCTCCGCCAAATTCCAGCACGACACGCTGCAGAAACGGCTGCGGGAATTGGCGTTCCTCAATAGCGGCGTCCGCATCAAGTTCGTCGACGAGCGGATCAACTCCACCGAGGAATACTGCTACCTGCGGGGGATCATCGAATACGTCGAGCATCTCAACCGGGCCAGCGATGCCGTGCATCCCGACGTCATCTACCACAAAGCCGACGTGGATGGGACGCAGGTCGAAGTCGCCATGCAGTACTCCAACGAATACACGGAGAATCTGCACTCCTTCGTCAACAGCATCCACGTCCCCGACGGCGGCACGCACGTCAGCGGATTTCGCACGGCTCTCACCCGCACGCTCAACGCCTACGGCAAAAAGGAAAACCTGTTCAAGGACCTGATGCCGACGGGCGAGGATTTCCGCGAAGGGCTGACGGTCATCGTCGCCATTCGCCTGGCCAATCCGGAATTTTCCGGCCAGACCAAAAGCCGCCTCAATAACCCGGAGATCGAAGGGATCGTCAACACTAGTTTCGGCGAGTTCCTAGGAAAGTACCTCGAAGAGAACCCCAAGATCGCCAAGAACATCGTCCGCAAGGCCCTCTTCGCCGCTGAGGCCCGCGAGGCGGCTCGCAAGGCTAAGGAAACGATGCGGAACCGCAAGGGACTGCTTGGGGGCGGCGGCCTGCCCGGCAAATTGCGGGACTGCCTCAGCAAGAACATGGAAGAATGCGAGCTGTATCTCGTCGAAGGTGACTCCGCCGGCGGCTCGGCCGAAGGAGGCCGGCTGCGGCAGTTCCAGGCCATCCTGCCGCTGCGGGGCAAAATCATCAACGCCTACAAATCGCGGGAGGACAAAG
>CAYUJE010000423.1:0-4693 GCA_964444865.1 uncultured Pirellulaceae bacterium
GCAGCAAACAATCTTCGCCTTGATGTTTGATTCGCAGATGGAAGCGGCGGAGTATCTGGAACAGAACCGGCATACGATCAACGCCGCTTAGCAGCCCACGAAAAAGCCCCGCCGACTCCTCATCGACGGGGCAAAGCCTTTTCCAGGGGGGACTAGATTTGGCTCGCGGAGAATAGCGAAAGCGGCAAGGACCGCAAGGCCGATTCTGCTGCAAGTGGATAGACATGGCCTGCCAGCACCCTCCAGGAAAAGCCCTGCCGCTCACCACGGGCATCGCGGCCTCAAGCTGGAATCCAGGCCGTCCTGCACGCCACGGTGGTGCTGGGGCAAATAGGGGCGTTGTGGGGCCGAACTGCTGGCAGACGCCTACGCCGGATGGTAGTTTTCAGCGTAGGTCCACTCTTCAATTGACCACAGGACAATCTCCCATGAATACGAACGTAACCACGCGGCGACTGGCTTTTGCGTTCGGCTTGTTGGCAGCCTCAATCGGGTCCGTGGCGAATGCGGCAGAGCCGAAGGCGGGAGACATCATCGAGAATTCGATAAAGATGAAGCTGGCCTATATTCCGCCCGGCGAGTTTGAGATGGGTTCGCCCAAATCAGAGAAAGACCGCACGGACAAAGAGAAACTGCACCACGTGAAACTCACCAAAGGCTTTTACCTGGGGGCGTACGAAGTGACCCAGTCTCAGTTCGAGGAAGTGCTGGAGCGCAACCCATCCTACTTCTCCAAAGATGGCAGTGGAAAATCTGCAGTCGCGGACAAAGACACGGCTCCGTTTCCGGTGGAGCAAGTTTCGTGGTACGACGCGGTCGAATTCTGCAACGCGCTTTCCAAGAGCGAGAAAATACCGGAATACTACACGCTGGCGGAAATCAAACGCAAAGACGGGGCGATTACAAGCGCTAAGGTTACGGAGAACGGCGGTAAGGGCTATCGGCTGCCGACCGAGGCGGAGTGGGAATACGCCTGCCGGGCGGGGACCAAGACGCCGTTTCACTTTGGCGAAATGCTGAACGGCAAGAACGCCAACGTGTATGCCGTGTATCCTGGCACATCGACCAAGGAACCGTATCTCAATCGGACTTGCATCGTGGGGAGCTACCCCGCAAATGCGTTCGGGCTGTACGATATGCACGGGAATGTATGGGAATGGTGCAACGACTGGTACGGGGACTATACCAGTGATGGAGTTGACCCCAAGGGTTCTGACTCTGGAAAGGGCCGCGTGTTGCGCGGCGGGTCGTTCGGCTTCTACGCGCTCGATGCGCGGTCGGCCAACCGCCACCTCTACCTTCCGCCGTACCGCCTCAACCTCAACGGTTTTCGGGCGGCCAGGACTCACCCCTGAGCCCCTTTACAACTTTACCCCTTCCCGCCGCAGTCCCGCTGCCTCATCGTCTGGCTGACCCCCGAAGGCGACGCCACGGCCCCTGGATTGAACCCGCCTTCACCGGCAAACGCATCGTCACGACGAAGCCGGGCGCGCACATCCGCTTCCAGGGCGAACTGCAGAGGGTCATCGGCGTGAGCGTGTATCGGTCGCTGCCATTGGTCCCTCCACAACAGCGACTCGCCACGGAGCCGCCGTTCTAGGCCGTCTGCCATCCCTGCTCCGCTGACCTACCACGGTGCAGAGTAATAGCGGCGGTTGCGGTAATAGCTCGTGGTTGGCCCCGCTCCGGTATCACTGTATCCCTGGTAGGACCATGGAGTACGCGAGTGCGGATGTGGAACGAAGTCGTGGGGACCGTTCCCATACCAGTTTTGCTGGCCAAACGGAGTTTGAGTGGTGTGCCAGTGCTGTTGGAAGTCATGGCCGCCGTTCCCATAATAGCTGCCGTATCCGCCGCCAAACCCACCATTTCGACCATGTCCACCATGTCCACCATGCCTACCATACACGCCCGGACTAGCACTGTTTCCGGGCCAGCCATAGCCGCTTCCCGAGTAGTCGCTATATCCTCCCCATTGAGCGTTCGCTGATGATGGCGCGATAGTGAGCAGTCCAATTCCAATTACCGCCGCAATGAATAAGTGAATGGTCCAACGCATTTTTAGTCCCCCCCTACTTTTCCCCTGGCCCGAAATTGAAAGTGCCCGCGAGTAGGCTGACAAAGGCCGGGTCTTGCCGTCGTCTTCCTTTCATCCTGCACATGTCGAGCCTCTTGGTGCCAGCTTCTAGAATCAGTTCATCGAAGTCCTTAGCATTACTACGCTTATGAAAATTCCTGGTCCCTCACGTGTCCACTGAGTAAGTAAAGAAAGCGCCATCACTTCGATGAAAGCTGCCATCGGCTCACCGTCACGAGCATCAAGTCGCGGATGGAGAATTTCATGAAGCTGACCTCCTGCGGTTGGCGTACACAAACAGCCAAAAGGCAAGCGTCCCCACCGCAGTCACCGTGAGGGGCAATCCGGCGACCCAGTAACACAAGCCAATTGTCGGTGGCAATAGTGCGGTCACCAGCATCAGGCTCCGCAGGCTGTACTTCATTTGAGACATTCTAGCGGACTTCTGGCTGGGCAAGCGATGTCCGAGATTGGTAGTGATACCGTTTGCCGCGAATGCCTAATCCTTGGGCGGAATTGGGGCGGGTGCTTGAGAGTTGAGCAAGTAATGCGGCGGAGTCTTGTAGGGCTTCGGGGTAAGTCGCCGGTGATCCAGCCACCACCCCAGCGCCAGGGCCACGACAACGGTAATCCAGAACAAGTCCCGGATGGAAAACCGCATCAGGCTCCGCAGGCTGTACTTCATGGGTCACGGTTTGGGCGGATTTGGGGTGGGTGCTAGAGAGTTGAGCAGGGGCCTTGCTCTGGAAAATCGATCCGCATCCGAAGCTCGCCTTTATCGCTTCGCTTCCAGCCAACTTTTGAGCCTTCGCTTTCAACCATGTCGCCCAAGGTGGTAAACCTCTCGTCCGCTTCCTTTTGGGCTCTAATCAGCGACTCAATCTTGATAGCACTCTGCCAGTGCTCCAACCACCACCCCAGCACCAGGGCCACTATCACCGTCACGAGCAGCAGGTCGCGGATGGAGAATTTCATGGGAGCTCCTTTGATGGCGGCGTCTCGTCAATCCAGAGCCGAACCCATGGCATCCATAAGGCTCGCCGATAATCATTCGCTACTTTCTCGTGGAACAAACTTCTTTCTGGAATCGACACGTTTCCGCTGAGCGCATCTAAATGCTGTTTAACGTGCGAGTGCTCACGGTCAAGACAGTAGCGGCGATGGCCCCACCAGCCACACGCAATGGCTGCCAGCGTGACGACGAGGAACAAGCTCCGCAGGCTGTACTTCATGGGTCACGGCTTGAGTGGATTTGGGGCGGGTGCCTGAGAAGTGGGCGAATCGAGTTCCTTAATAAGCCGCTGCTCAACTGCTTCCAGTCTTTCTCTTAGCAACCTCTCGCCCGATTGCTCACGCATCAGCTTTATGTTGAGGCGCATGAATTCAATTTCTTTGTCTGCCAGCCTGGACCTTTCCACCCACCACGCCACGGCGAGCGCCACGACAATAGTAATCCAAAACAAGTCCCTAATAGAGAACCGCATCAGGCTCCGCAGGCTGTACTTCATGGGTCACTGCTTGGGCTGATTCGGGGCGGGTGCTGAAGGTTTAGGCGACAGTCAGTCAAGCCACTGCATCAATTGCTCGCGCCTTTCCTTTTCTATTTGCTCCGCCAGTCTTGACCTGTCCAACCACCACGCCACTCCCATTCCAACAACTACGGTAATCCAGAACAAGTCCCGGAGAGAAAACTGCATCAGGCTCCGCAGGCTGTACCTCATCCCGGCATTGTACCCGTCCGCAACTCGCCTGATTATCCTGGCCAGTCCGAACCGCCGACGGGGGCTATTTCCTGCCTGGTGGGAAGTAGCTTTTCTCCGTCGGTGCTTTCACAATGTAAACCGGTGAAGACGTGCTCTCGTGCGGAAACGAAAGGGCTCAATGAAACGGATCACGCTGTTGATTCTGCTGGTGGTGGGCGTCTTTTTTCTTCTCATCCTTTTGGGGGCGGGCCTTGGTATCCGGCATCTTGTGCTGGAGACCGGCAATTATGAGTCTGGCCATGGTTTTCGGATTGACGGAAAGGCGTATCGCGCCATTCAGGAGGCGCAAAAGCTAAAGCCAGGGACGCACCTCGTGGTTCAAACCCAACGGAGCTTTGTCGGTCCCGAGCTATACACAGAAATCCATTTTGCCAAGGAGTTTCGAGCCGATGACGACTTCGTAACGATCACCACGCGTGGAGTAAATATCGAGGTTGAGCAATACTTGTACGAACGGAGAGTCCTTTGGCCAATCATCTCTCACACGGGAAATGAGCCAACGACTGGATACACTCTCACTTACACGAGATAGTACCGGAGTGAATCGCCTCTTCGTTCAGTCAATGTGGGGCGTGTCCGGCAATCCCGACGTACACTTCGAGCATCACCGCTCCCGTCTCACGCTTTATTCTTTCTGAAGGGCTTGGGTATGTTCGTTCCCCTGCATCAGCGCGATGGCAAAACGCTCGTTTTTGTCAACACCGACCATATTCGTTCGATCTATGATGAAGGGGAAATGGGCGTTCGAATCGCCTTTGCTGGCGACAACCGCAGCAGCGACTTGGCGGTTGACAAAACGTCCGCCGATAAGTTGCTCGGAAAACTAGAGATCTCAGTCTACAAAGCCCGCTAG
>CAYUJE010000424.1:0-4639 GCA_964444865.1 uncultured Pirellulaceae bacterium
ACTCCGAACCGGACGGTGCGCCGCTCCACCTCGCCGCAGGCTTTGAATTCGCGGTGCTCTTCTTCCGCTTCGCCGGTTTCTGGTACAGCCAGGTGCGGACATGCTCCGTGACGGCCACCAGGCGGGTGTCGTCCACGTTTTCGATATAGTCGTCCTCTACATGATCATTGACGTGTCCCATGATCGCCCTTGTGGCTTCTACGTCCTTCGCTCCACCAGCAATCGTCCTGAAGGTGTGCCGCAAATCGTAGAACGTCCGGTCGATGCCGGCGGCGACAGCCACTTTTTTGAACTCTTTAGTAATCGCTTTGTTGCTGCCGATGGTCTTTGCTCTTTTCTTCTTCTCTTTGGCGGGCTTCTCAGCGCCGACAAGTGCGCCAGTGAATCGGCCCAGCTTATCCCAGCGGTGTCCGTACTTTGTGACAAACACGATGTCGGCGTCGGCAGTGACTTTCGGTTTCGGTCGCTTCGCCAGCACCTTCTGCAGCGCCTCGACTGTCTCCGGCCAGAGCGGGACGCGCCGCTTGATGCCAGTTTTCGGTCTTGGGAAGTTCAGCCAGCCGCCATCCAAATCGAGCGCCTTTATTGGGAGATGGGCCACGTCGCTGTTACCAAGCGCGGCATTAACGCCAAGTAGTATCATGGCCTTCATAGTCACACCCGCGTTATCGATCAGCGATTTCAACTGGGCGGCGTCGAACAGGCGAATGGGTCGCTCATTCCGCTGCTTGCGTCTTACCTTCTTGGAAGGTGGCTTGAACTCCGAGCCGTACACCACAGGTGTGGAGATGAGCTGGTTCTCGAATCCAAACTTAAATACTCCTCGGACGCGCTGCACCGCGTTTCCGAGCGCTACAAAATCGAGGGTCTTCGACAGGGATTCTCGCAGCCTCGAGAAGTCGGTGGCGGTGAGGTCGCTCACCAGCCGACGCTTGCCGAATGCGGCGACGATGCGGTCTGTTGTGGTGTGATAGTCGTTGAAAGTAACGGGCGCGATTTCGCGGTTTCGCAACGCCCGCGTTTTCGCGGTAAGAAACTCATTGCACAACTCCCCGACTTCAGGCCCGCCGGCCCTCCCTCTCGGTTCGTCGCGCATCCCGTTCGCTTTGCGCCGGAGGTATTCGTCTTCGGCCTCTTCCGCAGTGCCCGTGAAGTAATACATGATCCCCTTCACCTTCTTGCACCACCGGCCATCGCCGCGGGGAGTGAGGGGAAAATTCGCGCGTGGCTTTCGGGGCGTTCTCGCCTTGGTAGAATGAACCATCAGCGGACCTTTCTGTCAGTAGAAGTGACAACCTCGCCCCGAATGCTGCCATTCGATACCACGAGCGTAACAGTTGTCAAATTGGTTGTCAACGTTGCAATATCACATCAACGACGAACGCCACAAAACTGCAAAAAACCCGCTTAAAAAACACTTTTTGCCCTCGTAGCTCAGGGGATAGAGCACCGGTTTCCTAAACCGGGGGTCGCAGGTTCAAATCCTGCCGGGGGTACTGCTGGTCTATCTACGGTTCGTGTGCCGATTTTGAAGTGACTCCTCTCGGAATGCCCCTCATGCTTCGCTCGCTATTAGCTTTTTTGTGTGTCCTGATGGCCGGAGTCCCCTCGCTGGCTGCGGAGCCCGCGCCACTCAAGTTGCTTTTTCTTGGCGACCGAGGCCATCATCAGCCGGCGGCGCGATTCAAGGATTTGCAGCCGGTGATGGCGGGGCGGAAGATTGAGTTGGTGTATACGGAGAACGTGGGGGATTTGAATGCCGAGACGCTCGGCAAGTACGACGGCTTGGTGCTGTTTGCCAATATTGATGAGATTAAGCCGGAGCAAGCGAAGGCATTGCTGGATTATGTGGCCGGGGGGAAGGGTTTCGTTCCCCTGCACTGTGCGTCGTTCTGCTTTCGGAATAACGACGAGGTCGTCGCCCTGATGGGTGCTCAGTTTCAGCGGCATGGAACGGGGACGTTCCGCGTTTCGCCGACCGATGACGGGGCGAAGCATCCGTTGCTGCAGGGGTACAAGGGATTTGAGAGCTGGGACGAGACGTACGTCCACACCAAGCACAACGAGAAGGATCGGACCGTTCTGGAATATCGCAACGAAGGGGATAAGCGGGAACCGTGGACTTGGGTACGCGCGCACGGCAAAGGCCACGTCTTCTATACCGCCTGGGGGCACGACGAGCGGACCTGGGGAAACCCCGGATTTCAGAATCTCGTGGAGCGGGGCATCCGCTGGGCCTGCGGGCAGGATGTGAGCGTGGTCCCCGCCTTCGCCGATAAGCCGGAGATGACGCCTCTGGCCAAGAACGTGAAGCCCTTTGAGTATGTCGAGGCGAACGTGCCGTTCTATCCGCCTGGAAAGAACTGGGGAACCATCGACGAGGGGAAGCGGATGATGCAACTGCCGCTTTCTCCAGAAGAGTCAATAAAGCACATCAGCGTCCCCGTCGGCATGGAGGTGAAACTCTTCGCCAGCGAGCCGATGATTGACGGCAAACCAATCTGCATGAACTGGGACGAAGCGGGCCGGCTCTGGATTTGCGAGACGATGGACTATCCCAATGAACTTCAGCCGAAAGGAAAGGGGCGAGATCGCATCCGTGTTCTCGAGGACACCGATGGGGACGGGAAGGCGGATAAGCATCACGTCTTTGCGGAGGGGCTCAGCATCCCGTCCACGTTGACGTACTATCGCGGCGGGGTCTTGGTGCAGGATGGACGCGAAACGGTCTATCTGAAGGACACCGACGGGGACGGCAAGGCCGACCTGCGGAAGGTCCTCGTTACCGGCTGGGGAATGGGAGACACGCACGGCGGGGTCTCCAACATCCAGTACGGCCTCGACAACTGGTACTACGCCATGCAGGGATACAACCAGTCCGAGCCGGTACTCACGAATGGCAAGAAGGTGCAGTCGTTCCGCCAGGGGTTCTTCCGGTTCAAAGTGGCTGGCGAAGGAGAGAAGGCGGAAGTGACGGAGATTGAATTCCTCCGCTCCACGAACAACAACACCTGGGGGCTCGGCATCAGCGAGGAAGGGCTCATTTTCGGCTCGACGGCGAACGGCAACCCGAGCGAGTTCATGCCGATTCCCAACCGCTACTACGAAAGCGTCCGGGGCTGGTCGGCGCCGGTGCTGAATGGCATCGCCGACGATAACCATTTCGAGCCGATTACGGAAAAAGTCCGCCAGGTCGATCATCACGGCGGTTTCACCGCAGCTGCGGGACACGCGCTCTACACGGCCCGCAACTACCCGCAGGAATACTGGAACCGGACCGCCTTCGTCTGCGAACCGACGGGGCATCTCGTGGCGACGTTCGTCATCCGCCCCGACGGCGCGGGCTTCAAGAGCAAAAACTCCTGGAACCTGTTCGCCTCTAACGACGAATGGACCGCCCCGATCATGGCCGAGGTCGGTCCTGATGGGAACGTCTGGGTCCTCGATTGGTACAACTACATTGTGCAGCACAATCCGACGCCGACGGGATTCAAAACGGGGCGCGGCGCGGCGTATGAAAGTGAGCTGCGGGACAAGAAGCACGGGCGGATTTATCGAGTTGTTGGGCGCGGGTCTCCCGACCCCGCCAAGGCAGGCTGGAAGCCTGCCCCGCTGACCAAGGCCACGCCGGAACAGCTTGTCGAGGCGCTGAAGAGCGACAACATGTTCTGGCGGCGGCACGCCCACCGGCTGTTGGTTGAGCAGAGAGAAGGTCTAGATACGCGACTTGCAGGAATCGTTCTCAAGCAATTGGAGGCTCAGCTAGATTCAAAATCACCGCAGTCCTATGGCGCGACCCAGGCCCTCTGGACCGTAGATGGTGTGTTCAACTTTAAACAAGATAGTTTTTATTCGCAACTAATTGCTGCGAATTTTTCCATATCACTAAAGCATCCTTCCCCAGCAGTTCGTCGCTCGGCGTTACTCGCGCTGCCAAGATATTGGGACGACAGAAAAATATTAAAGGACAGCGATCCGCAGGTTCGCCTAGCAGCCTTGCTGACGGTCGCTGAGGCGCCGGAAGGTGAGGCGACTGCACAAGCGTTAGCCGAACTGCTTCACGACCAGAGCGCGATTAGGGATCGCTGGCTAGCTGACGCCCTCACAAGCGCTGCTGCACATCACAGCTCCGAATTTCTTTACACATTGCTGGACGCGAAATTCCCAGATACAGAGCCAGCCGGCCTGAGAATCGTAACTATCGTTGCTGAGCACTATGCTCGCGGAAACCCAGGGAGAGGAATCGGTAATTTGATAGACGAACTGCCTAACGCTAAGTCGCAATATGCGGACGCGATACTTGAGGGGCTTGCAAGAGGCTGGCCGAAAGGTGAGCCGGTCAAGCTCACCGCGAGCGAAGAAACAGCACTCCTGGCCGCCTTTGAAAAGGGAACTCCTACCATCCGCAGTCGTCTTGTGACGCTGGCCAATCGCTGGGGGAACGAAAAGCTGGCTGCTCATGCTGCTGAGATTGCCAAGACCTTTCTCGCTACGATTGAAGACACTGAAAAATCTGACAAAGAGCGCGGAGAAGCGGCGATACAACTCATTACCTTCCGTAAGAGCGACGCGGAAGCCGTCAATTCGCTGCTGGAGCAGATTACGCCCCGGACTTCGCCCGAACTGGCTGCCGCTTTGG
>CAYUJE010000425.1:0-4600 GCA_964444865.1 uncultured Pirellulaceae bacterium
ATTGAGAGAGATTTTGGCCCGCTGTCCGTCCACGGAAGCGGAAGTTGTTTTTGTAAAGCCGCCGGGGGCTCCCCCCGAGTGGGATGATACAGCGGTCATTCGGAAGGCGCAAAGTCTTCCCCGCACGAAACGGACGCAGGATAACGGCGCGCTTGCTCAGAGGCTTGGCGCGGAAACATCCGGGCACCTGTTGCTATTCGACGCGGAAGGAAAGGTCCTTTTCAGCGGCGGAATTACGCGTTCGCGCGGTCATGTCGGCGATAGCAAAGGTCGCCGCGCCGTCTTGGCACTCTTGCAAGGTGATGCTCCGACGGCACAGACGACGCCGGTTTTTGGCTGTCCGCTGCTGTCGGAGAACGCTTGTGAAGCCTGCAACAATGGCTGCGAACCGGACAAGGCAGGTTCTCTCCGATGAGTAATGTCAGAACTCGCACTCAAGAACTGGCCCGCGCTGCGGAATTGGCCAACTATCGCCGGACCGACCGGATGTTTGCCGGCCTGCTTGTCTTTCAGTGGCTGGGAGGGATTGCCCTGGCCATGTGGTTGTCTCCCCGGTCCTGGACAGGCCTGCAGAGCAGTCCGCACCCCCATCTTTGGGCCGCCACGGTTCTGGGGGGCGCGATCATCTGTCTGCCGCTCTTCTTGCTCTGGAAATTCCCTGGCAGGGTCCTTACGCGACACGTCATCGGCATCGCCCAAATGGCCTCTGCCGCCATGCTGATTCATTTGACCGGAGGCCGGCTGGAAACGCACTTTCATATATTTGGCTCGTTGGTGTTTTTGAGCTTCTATCGGGACTGGCGAGTCATTGTCACGGCATCACTAGTGGCGGTGGCGGATCATCTGCTGCGGGGTATGTTCTGGCCCGAGTCGATCTACGGAACGGCAACGGGAGCCCAGTGGCGTTGGCTGGAACACGCCGGTTGGGTGGCGTTTCTGGATTTGTTTCTCCTCGATTCGTGCCGTTCGAGCTGGAAAGACTTGCGCGGCGTGGCCGAAAGGCAGGCGCAGCTGGAAGAGGCCAATGCCACGATTGAACAGCGCGTCGTGGAACGAACGGAACAGCTCGCTCTTGCCCACTTGCAGCGGGACCGCTTTTTCAGCCAGTCCCTCAACCTGCTTATCATCGGCGGCTTTGACGGCAAATACATCCGCGTCAATCCCGCAGCCGAACAACTACTCGGTAAAAGCGACGCCGACCTTTGTGGACAGCCCTTTCTTGAAAGCGTCCACCCCTCGGACCACGAGGCGGTGATTCGAGAAGTGCAAAGCCTGGCAGCAGGGAACTTGACTCATTCCTTTGAATGCCGCATTCGTGCCAAAGACGGGGCCTATCGCTGGATCTTGTGGAATGGAACTCCGGCCTTCGAAGAACTGGGCTTTTGTGCCACCGGCCACGACATTACCGAACGCAAAGAAACCGAAAGAATTGTCCGCGAGCAAACCCAGCTCATGGGCTTGAATGGGGATATCGGCCTGGCGCTTACGCACCAAGGTCCCCTATCGGATCGCTTGCAGCAGTGTGCCGCGTCCATGGTCACTCGGCTGCCGCTCGCCGGCGTCCGAATTTGGACCTGCGATTCAGCGGGCGAATCACTGGCGCTCCAGGGTGCAGCCGGAATCAGTTCCAACGTCAAAGAGCCTGGCCAGAAGCATCCGCTGAGCGTGAGCGGGTTCTGCTCGCTCCTGCATGGCAGTCAGCGTTGTTACTCGCGAACCCTTCTGACTCCTCTCCTTGTGGACTATTCGCACTGGGAATCGGAACCTGCCCTGGCCCACTGCATCGGCTATCCCATGGAAGTTGCCGGTCGGCCGCTCGGGATTCTGGTGGTCTGCTCGGCGATGCCCATCACCACTGCCGTGCGAGACGCGTTGGCCGCCGCGGCGGATGGGATGGCCCTTGGAATCGAGCGTCAGCGAACGGAAGAGACCTTGGCGGTGGCCAAGGATGCTGCCGAATGGGCCAGTCGGGCCAAAAGCGAATTCTTGGCGAATATGAGCCACGAGATTCGGACGCCGATGAATGGGATTCTGGGAATGACCGAATTGCTGCTGGAAACGGAATTGGCGGCCGAGCAGCGGGAATCCATGGAGTTGGTCAAATCCTCGACCGAATCGCTCATGACGGTCATCAACGACATCCTCGACTTCTCCAAGATCGAGGCGGGCAAGCTCGAACTGGATGTGACCCGCTTTTCGCTCCGCGATTTGTTCGTCGACACGCTCAAAACTCTGGCCCTGCGGGCACATTCCAAAAACTTGGAATTGACCTGCGACATCGCGGTGGATTTGCCGGACCAGCTCCTGGGAGATGCCGGACGGCTGCGGCAAGTGATCGTCAATCTGGTGGGAAATGCCATCAAGTTCACGGACGCCGGCGAAGTCGTGCTCCGCGCCGAACTCATCGAGTCTAATGCGGGCAGACCTCGCATCAGGATTAGCGTGACCGATACCGGCATCGGCATACCCGCGGAGAAGCAACGTTTCATCTTCGACCCGTTTTCCCAGGCGGATGGTTCCACGACGCGCCGCTACGGCGGCAGTGGATTAGGACTTTCCATCTCCTCGCAACTTGTCTGCCTGATGGGTGGGGTGCTCTCCGTCGAAAGCCAAGTCAACCAAGGAAGCACTTTCCACTTCGAAGTGATACTACCCCAAGCGGAAATGGACGCCCCAATTACGACGACTGACGAACCAGCCGATCTGGCAGGTCTGCAAGTCCTGGTTGTCGACGACAACGCAACTAATCGGTGCGTTCTGGCGGGAATGCTGCAGGCCCTGGGGATCGATGCCTGCTGCGTGGCCAGCGGTGCCGCGGCACTGGGGGAACTTCGGCGCTCAGAAGGCACGGAATTACCTTACCCCCTAATCCTTGTGGATGCCTTGATGCCGGAAATGGACGGCTTTGAACTCGTCGAGCAGATTCGCCAGTCCCCCGGACTCGGCTCGGCCACGATCATGATGCTCACATCAGCGGACCGCCGAGGGGATTCAACCCGTTGTCAGGAACTGGGCGTGGCCTCGTATCTGGTAAAACCGATTAAGGCCCAGGAACTGCAGCGGGCCATTCGAGCGGCACTTAGGAGTCAGCCGGTTCCTGATCTTGCCCCCGCGAAGTCAACTTCCGTCGTCGTCACGGCTCCTGTTCCCGCTGCATATTCGCTGTCCTCGGCGTCGCTCCACATCTTGCTGGTGGAAGACAATCAAGTGAATCAGCGAGTGGCCTCTCATATACTCTCCAAGCAAGGTTGGAAGCACCAGATTGCGAATAACGGTCGCGAAGCCCTGGAAGCACTGGACCGCGAAAAATTCGATCTCGTGCTGATGGACATTCAAATGCCCGAAATGGACGGCTGGCAAGCGACCAGCGCCATCCGCCGCTCGGAGGAGTTAAGCGGCCGTCACCTTCCCATCATTGCCATGACCGCCCACGCGATGAAGGGAGACCGGCGGCGCTGTCTCGATGCCGGCATGGACGAGTACATCTCCAAGCCGATCCAGTCCGAGGAACTGGTCCGGGTCGTGAAACTCTTTGCGAACACCAATGGGGCTTCGAAACTTGGCACCGCCGCCAGGCCTGCGACCCGTCCTCCGTTTGAACGAAAAAAGGCACTGGCTCAACTCGATGGTGCCGAGCAGGTCTTACAGGAAGTTATCTCCATGTTTCTGGAAGATGCTCCCAGACGCATGGAACAAATACATCTCGCCATCCAAAAGCGCGACGGAAGCCGGCTGCAGAATTCGGCCCATGCCCTCAAGGGAGCTGCGGGGTGCCTTGCGGCCCAGCCCGTCGCGGCTGCCGCGCGGACATTGGAAGCAAACGGCCGAGAACGAGACTTTGTGAGTGCGGAAGAGAGTTTAATTTTCCTCGACTTGGAGATGCAGCGGCTGCTCAGGACGCTCCGCGATTCTTCCAATACCCAGGCTCTTGCGAGCCTTCAGACAGGAGTTATGTCATGAAGATTCTGATTGCCGAAGACGACAGCGTATCCTGCACCGTCTTGCAGCGGATGCTTACCATTTGGAACCACGAGGTCGTGGTCACGGTGGACGGCAAAGAGGCCTGGGAGATTCTCCAGCAGGAAGATGCTCCCAAGCTGGCCATTTTGGACTGGATGATGCCGGAGATCGACGGCGTCGAACTTTGCCGTCGCGTCAAGGCGCTGAATCGCCCCAACCCCATCTATGTGATTCTGGTGACCGCCAAAAGCCAGCACGAAGACGTCATTTTCGGCCTGGATTCCGGCGCCGACGACTTTGTTGCCAAGCCGTTCAGCGTCAAAGAACTGGCCGCCCGCATCCGCGTCGGCGAGCGCAGGGTGACCATCCAGGAAGAACTGACTCAGCGAATTCTCGAACTCGAAAAGGCAGCCGCTCAAATCAACCAGATCACCGCTCCATTCGGCACCGCAACTCACCGCCAGAAGGCGACGGGCGAAGTGCCTCAAGTCGCCACTTGATAAGAAGCACGCGGGCTGGCCAACAACCGCGTGCGATCGCTAAACCATCAGTACACCCGGAGGGATTCGAACCCCCAACCCTCGGTTCCGAAGACCGATGCGCTATCCAATTGCGCCACGGGTGCTTGTGGTTATTTGCC
>CAYUJE010000426.1:0-4589 GCA_964444865.1 uncultured Pirellulaceae bacterium
CGTCGTGTAGTTGCTGTCGCGGCTGAGCGGGCTGTTGGTGAACCGTTCGTAGTGGCCGAGGTCGAGGTCGGTTTCGGCCCCGTCGTCCAGCACATAGACTTCGCCGTGCTGATAGGGGCTCATCGTCCCCGGATCGACGTTGATGTAGGGGTCCAGCTTCTGCATCCGGACCCGCAGGCCGCGGTGCTCCAGCAACATGCCAATCGACGCACTCGTCAGCCCCTTGCCGAGTGAACTCACCACGCCACCGGTAACAAAAATATGCCTGGTCATAACGCCTTCCGTGAGAGAGCCGTGACGGGAAAAGCGATTTTACCTTTTCTTAGCGGTAATCAAAATGGGGAGGAGAATCGCCCTCACAAACTCACTCCCTTGCCTCCTTCTCCGAAGGCAAAGGCACCTCAGAAGGCCCGGGAAAGGATGGCTCGCGGCCGCCGTACCTTCTGCTGGACCTTTCCACTTCCCATTGGTCCCATTTCGCCTGGTCCTCGCGTATCAAAAGAACATTCCTGCAGACTCCCAGCACCACAACCGCAACCACGACGACCGTGACGCCCAGCACAACAAGTTTCGCGCGGGGGGACTGGGGAAAAATCGTTCTCACGAGAATCAAACCGCTCACGGCTACGGCTGCCGAAAGGGCGATGCCGGCGATAATCACGCCGGTTTCGCTGGGACCCTTTCCCCGTCCCCAAGTGGTGCGCGGCTCTGGCGGCAAGACATCGGCCAGCGCCGAACCTTGCAGAAGTGAAAGGATTGCCAGAATTGCGAGGACGGTGACCGACGCGAGGGTGCGAGATTTCATACCTCCAGCCTAACCTGGAGCGCTTCCTCGCGAAAACCCGGGAATGGGGAAACGTTCGCCCTGGCGGGTAATTCAGCTTGACGGACCCTCCAAAACTCCAAACAATGGCGGAATCCTCGAAAGTCCTTTCCCACCCAAGGTTTGCGGCCTGTGCCCAGTTTCGCCGTAATTCTCCCCGCCGCCGGCAAAAGCAGCCGCTTCCGGGACCAAAACTATAAGAAGCCGTTCATCCCTTTGGAGAACCGCCCGGTCTGGCTTCATGCCGCCGAGAAGTTCACCAATCGCAAAGATGTGCAGCAGACGTTTCTGGTCATCGCTCCGGAAGATCGCGAGCGATTGCAGGACAAGCTCGGCGCGAATGCCGCCATGCTGGGGATCGAAATTGTGGAAGGGGGAGCCGAGCGGGCCGACTCCATCTCCAATGCCCTCGCCCGCGTGCGGCCGGACATCGACTTCGTCGCCGTGCACGATGCAGCCCGCCCTTGCCTGGCCGCGGAATGGATCGACGCCGTCTTCGCCGCGGCGGTCAAATCCGGAGCCGCCATCCTCGCCGCCCCCATCAGTGGAACCATCAAGCGGGTGGCGAACCAAATCATTACGGAAACGGTCTCGCGGGAAGGATTGTGGGAGGCGCAGACTCCCCAAGTCTTCGCACGGCAACTTTTGATCGACGCTTACGCCCGCCGCAGCGGCTCGGCTGCCACCGACGATGCGCAGCTCGTGGAGCGGCTGGGGCACAAGGTGACGGTGGTCCCCTGCTCGGCGATGAACATCAAAATTACGACCAAAGATGACCTGCGGATTGCCACGGCCATGCTCAGGGCGCTTCCCAAGCCAAAGCTTCTGGGGCCAGCGCATCCTTTCGGGGACGATAATCTTTGGAGATAGTTCGGTTGACACGGTTGATTCTGGCGACAAAACAGGCGACAAACATAGGGCGAGGGTTTTCGGGGGCAGACGCTCCCCCGCTCGCTAAAATTTTTTTAAGGATCCATGGTGCTATGGTGGTCGGACGCGGCTATCACATTGCTCTCTCGCGGGAACACGCCAAACGGCTGTTCGGGCAGAAGGACGACGAAAATCTGCGCAAATTTCTGGATGAGCTGATTGCCGATCCGGAAATGAAAAGTAGCGGCCGCTTGTTCGATAGCGGCGTCCACTGGGAACCGATGCATCGCTGCCTGACGGAAGGGGAACTCGACCCGGCGGGGGGCGAATTTCCGCTCAATCACGCGGTCCTCGGCGGCAAGCAACTGCACAGCGGCGGAGACTATGTGGCGGCTCTGGTGCGGCCCGATATGACCAACTTTGTCGCGGAGGCAATTGGGGAGATCGACGAGGAGAATCTGCGGAAATCATTCTTCGGGCTCCCTGCGTCTTACACCGGGTCGAAGGATGAGAAAACCTTCATGGCCATCTGGCTCTGCCTGCAAAACTTAAAGGACTTCTTCGACGCCGCTGCGGAAAACCTGGAGGCGGTGGTTTTCACGGCGAAGTATGGCTCCTGAACCTGCTCCCAATTCCGCCGCCATACCGCAAGTCCGTCTCGGCTCGATCGACGCCTACCGCGGCTTGGTGATGCTGCTGATGATGGCAGAGGTGCTGCATTTTTCCGCGGTGGCCAATGCCTGGGAGGAGACATCCTGGTGGAAGATGCTGTGGCAGTTCCTGGCACTTAACCAGTCGCATGTCGAATGGACCGGTTGCACGCTGCATGACCTGATCCAGCCGTCTTTCTCGTTTCTTGTCGGTGTGGCGCTCCCCTTCTCGCTGGCCAACCGCATCCGCCGCGGACAAAGTCTGGGCTGGGCAACCTTGCACGCGGCCTGGCGGGCGCTGCTGCTCATTGCGCTCGGTGTGTTCCTGCGTTCCACGCATTCGGAGCAAACGCGGTTCACCTTTGAAGATACGCTCTCGCAAATTGGATTGGGGTATCTGCCGTTGTTCCTGCTCGGACTGACAAAACAGCGCTGGCAGTGGGTGGCGCTCGTGGTGATTCTCGTCGGCTACTGGGGAGCGTTTGCACTCTATCCGCTGCCGGGGGCGGAATTTGCTTACGACAAAGTCGGCGTTCCCGCGTCCTGGCCTCACCTCTTTCCGCTGGAGAGTTTCCAGGCCCACTGGAACAAGAATTCCAATCTGGCCTGGGCCTTTGATACGTGGTTCCTCAATCTCTTTCCGCACGCCAAGACGTTTACCCATAACGGCGGCGGCTATGCCACGCTCAGCTTCATTCCCACGCTGGGAACCATGATTCTCGGCCTCCTCGCCGGCGGCTGGCTGCAGGAACAGCGGCCGGCTCGGCAGCAACTGCGGCGACTCGGCGTCGCCGGCTTGGTTTGCCTGGTGCTCGGCTTTGCCCTGGACTACTTCGGCGTCTGCCCGAGCGTGAAGCGGATTTGGACCCCGGCCTGGACCCTCTACAGCGGCGGCTGGTGCTTCCTGATCCTGGCCGCGTTCTATGCCGTGATCGACGTGCGGAATCTCCGCACCTGGGCCTTCCCGCTCACGGTCATCGGCATGAACTCCATCGCCGCCTATCTCATCGCCCATTTGTTCGACGACTTCATCAAAAAGTCGCTGCACATTCATCTGGGCAAACAGCTCTTTCAATTCTTCGGCAGCGAACTCGAGCCGTTCCTGCTCGGCAGCGCCATCCTGCTGGTCTTCTGGCTCATCCTCTTGTGGATGTACCAGCGGAAGTTGTTCTTGCGGATTTGATGCGGCAAAAATACATTAGCCGAGTTGGGCAAGGCGCGGTACACTGAATGATGTCGAAGCTGTGTCTAGCTAGGAACTATCCCATGTCCAATAAAGAACTCGTACTTGAAGCTGTGAACGAGCTATCGGATGATGCCTCGTTTGATGAGTTCGCTCAGCGAATCCAAATTCTGGATGCGATCCGCCGTGGGGAATGTGCTGCCGACAATGGTCAAATTGTGCCGCATGAAGAACTCAAGGCGAGGGTCGCCACATGGACTACAAAGTAGTCTGGACTGACCCCGCGATTGAAAATCTGCGTTCAATCTTCGACCATCTCGCCGAAGATCAGCCTCAAAATGCTCGCGGGGTGGTGACGAGAATCTTGGAGCGAGTCGATGCTCTGGCAACATTTCCGTCCGCTGGCGATCTGTTTCGCAAGCGCGGAAAGATTCGCCAGGTCTTTTCAGGCGTGTACCGGATTTTTTACCGCGTACTCGAAGCCGAGCGACGAGTTGATGTACTCGCGGTATGGCATGGATCACGGCGAAATCCCAAATTGCCGTGAACTACGCCACCGGCTCCTGCGTCAGCGAAAAATCCGTCCCCAGCACATGCGAGTTGGGGGTGACTTCCCAACCTGGGCGTTCCCTGCTGGAGTAGCTGCACGCGCCGAACTGGGGGAATGATTACAATGAATCGCGTCGATTGATCTGGCTCGTTGCTCGGCGCGATGGGAGTTTTTCCATGGAAACAAACCCCTACGAAGGTACTCTGCACGGCGGTTTGCCGCCGGACCTGCAGAAGCCGTCGCTAATGCCCAAGGTTTGGGGATGCCTGGGGATTTTTTGCATCCTCGCCGTTTGGGTTGCTCTGCTCCTTCCCATGAGGCGGAGTGCCGGGCCGTCTGCCTATCGAATGATGTGTGGCAACAACCTCAAACAAATCGGTCTTGCATTGCACCTTTACGCAGAGCAGTATGGCTCGCTCCCTCCTGCCCACACGATCGATGCGGAAGGGAAGCCGCTGCATAGCTGGCGGACGTTGATTCTGCCCTTTATGGAACAAGAGCCTCTTTACAAGA
>CAYUJE010000427.1:0-4580 GCA_964444865.1 uncultured Pirellulaceae bacterium
AGGTCCCAGCGGGGGAGGTGGGTTTGGCGGAATGGGCGGCGGCGGCGGTCGCAGTCCAGGTGGATTCGGAGGTGGTGGTGGTGGTTTTGGGGGTGGTGGTTTTGGAGGTGGGGGCGGCGCTGGCGGTGGAGGATTCAATCGCGGTGGCGGCATGGCAGATCGCGGATTAGGGGGCGGCGGACTTGGCGGCAGCGGTGGTTTTGATCGTGGCGGAATGGGTGGCTTCGGAGGGTCGGGACTGGGAAATATGGACCGCGGCGGACTCGGCGGCGGCGGATTTAATCAAGGCGGACTCGGCGGTCTTAATTCTCGAGGCGGACAAGGCCTCGGCAGCGACCGATTCTCTGCCCCCAGTCAGAGCACACTCAATAACTTTCTCGGCATGCCTTCGGACGAAGGGCTGCACAATCTCGGCGGCAACCGGCAATTTGGCGGCAATAATTTCGATATAGACCGTGGTTCTGTCGAAGGTCCGCGCGGCGGCACAGCCGGCGGCGTCGCCATCACCGGTCCCGGTGGCAATACCGTCGGCGGTGCTGCTGCCGTCGGTCCCAATGGTGGCGTGGCGGGTGCTCGCGGCTTCGCCGGTGCCGGCGGAGCCAGTGGCGTTCAAGGGGCGGCGGTCGGTCCGAATGGCCGAGTCGCGGCGGGTGGAGCTGTTCGTGGACCTAATGGGGGCGCTGCCGGACGCGGTTTTGTGGCCGGTCCTAACGGAGTGGCGGGCGGCTTTGCTCGCGTCTCACCTTCCGGCCGCTATACCTGTGCTGCCGCTGTTCGCGGCAATTACAACAATTGGGGAGTCTATAATCGCGCCTGGTACACCGACCACCCAGGTGCTTGGTTCGCCGCGGGTTGGGGCGCGGGATACATTTGGCGGACGGCGACTTGGAATTCCGTTGGTGCCTGGATGAGCTACTACCCAAGTGAGCCGGTCTATTACGATTACGGCAGCACGGTGATCTATCAGGACAACAGCGTTTACATCAACAATGAAAACGCCGGCACCGCGGAAGATTATTACAACCAGGCAACCCAGCTGGCAACTACCGGCTCAAAAGCCGACGCCCCGGCCGACGGCGATTGGCTGCCGTTGGGAGTGTTCGCTCTGACCAAGATCGAACAGGAAAAATCGGATGTCACGATTCAACTCGCCGTGGACAAACAAGGAGTAATTCGCGGCAACTACACCGACATCGTGACCGGCAAAACACAGGTCGTCCAAGGTTCGGTGGATAAGAAAACGCAGCGGGTTGCGTTCACGGTCGGCGACAACACAACCAACGTTGTCGAAACCGGCCTGTACAACCTGACCAAGGACGAAGCCCCGGCTCTGCTCCACTTTGGCAAGGACCGCACTGAGCAGTGGCTCCTCGTGCGGCTGCAAAACCCGGATGCGGACAAAATGTAACCCGCATTGCCGAGAATTCAGCGCCTTCGCCAGATACGATCCTGAAGCACAAGCGCAGGACCGCACATCCTGTGAACTGTTTCAGAGCTATTGTCCTGTTTGGAGCCACAAACGCGGCCCTACCGGGCAAACAATCTCCCCTCTTCACCGCCTTTGCGAATCGGCATCCATGCGATAAATTGAAGCACGGCAACGCGACTTGCCGTTTGGGACCCGGTAGCTCAGTTGGTAGAGCAACGGACTTTTAATCCGTAGGTCTCGGGTTCGAGTCCCGACCGGGTCATTGTTTAATCGCAGGAATTCATCCCTGCCGCTGTTTGCTGTATTTTAGCAACTGCTTTTTGGCGGCTTGGGCAATTGCCCCTTTCGGCCGATCACGGTTGATCGCCAGTTGCCAGCATTGGCGGGCCTTGGCCAATTCTTGCTTGGCTTCCAGCATATCCCCCAGCCACAGGCACAGCGTTGGCAGTTCCTTGTGCTCGTTGACCAAACGGACAAGATCCTGCATGGCATCCTTCTTGAAGCCCATGCGGGACATAACCACGATGTCCTGCAGTTCCGCCGCCATTACTGAATCTTCGCCTGGAAACGCGCGGTCGAGAACATCATGGGATCCCTTGTAGTCGGACATTCCTGCCCGGCAGATGGCGAGCATAATAAGCGCGCGAGGCCCCCGATCCGTCGCCGCCGTTAGCTTTTCGAAGATGGCACCGGCCACTTCATAATTTCTTTTTTTCAGCAGGCGATGCGCGTAGGTAAACGCCCGGTCGAAAGTCATGTCGCATTCTTTTTCATTGATGACAAAGCGAAAAGATGCTGGTGATTTCGCGATGGCCGGCGCAACTGCTTTCTCGGGCGAGGCTTTCTTCGTTGCTTTTTTGGCCATTTGACAGCAACCTTTTTCACAATGGTCTAATCAGGATTTGAGTCGGATGAGCCTGCGGGAGAGAACCTGCCGGCCATTTAAGTGGAGTCACTTTCCAACAATCCATGCTATCTTACGATGAAGAAATGAAACCGCCAAGCGCCAATGCTCCATGCGGGCCCACACAACTGGAACGGACAACCTTCGCTCCGACGACATTTTCTCGGCGTCCACTGCATCTGGTTCTGCGGTTAGAATCTACCATTTCTAAATCCCCACCGCTGAGCAGCACCCGTGTTTCAAATCAAACGCATTTTCGACCTCGCCACGCCTGGAGAAAAACGGGGCATGGAAGAGGTTCAGCAGATTTTTCGCAAGGTCTTCACGGGTGTTCCGGAATATGCCGACAAGCTTCCGGAATTGCTTGTGGGCCGCGAGAAGGGCTATGACTTCATCCTGCTGACCGCGGAAAAGTCGAAGGACAAGGTCCTGGGCTTTGCCCTGCTGCATTACTATTCGGACCTGGGTTATGGCTATCTGGATTTTATCGCCAGCGATCCTGATTGCCGTGCCTCGGGAATTGGGGGCGCACTCTATGAAGCCGTGCGAGAATACCTGGACCGCAAGGGGGCCAAGGGACTGCTGATGGAAGTCCCTCCGGACGACCCGGCCCTGGTCGCCGACCCGACCTTTTTGCCGCTCAACCGCCAGCGGCTCAAGTTTTATGAACAGTACGGGGCGTTTCCCATCTGGGGGACGAAATACGAAACACTTCCCGATGACGCCCCCGTCCCTTATGACCCCCCTTATTTGCTTTTTGATCCGCTGGGGCATTCCAAGCCGCTGCCGAAAGCGGATGCGAAACGCGTGGTGCAGGCGATTCTGGTGCGGAAATATAAGTGGGACCCGTCGAAGCCCTACGTCAAAATGGTGCTCGAATCGTTTACCTCCGACCCCGTCCGTCTGCGCGAGCCCAAGTACGTCCGCCGTACAACCACAGTCGCTCCCAGCCACGGCCGACTGCGGCCGCTGAAGGTGGTGATTGGCGAACATCATGAGATTCATCACGTGCGCGAGCGGGGCTACGTAGAGCGGCCGGCACGAGTCGATGCAATTCTCAAGGGACTTGCCTCGCTCTCCATCGAGCGGCGGGCCCCCAAGCACTTTGACGAAAAACCAATTCGGGCGGTGCACGATTCCGATTTCGTGACATACCTGGCTGAAGCTTGCAAAAAGCTCGGCCCCAAAGAGACTGTCTACCCCTACATCTTCCCCATCCGGCGGCCCGATCGAAAGCCGAAGGACAGGGCGATTCGGGCTGGCTATTACTGCATCGACACATTCACGCCGCTCTCCCTTGCCGCCTATAAAGCGGCCCGAGCCGCCGTGGATTGTGCGGTCACGGGGGCAGACCTGTTACTGAACGGCGAGCATTTGGTCTACTCCCTCTGCCGGCCGCCGGGGCACCATGCGGAACGGCGAGTCTATGGCGGCTTTTGCTACTTCGCCAACGCCTCTATCGCCGCCCAACGCATTTGTGCGAAAGGCAAAGTGGCTCTTCTTGATATTGACTACCACCACGGCAATGGGGCTCAAGACATTTTCTACAAGCGAAATGATGTCCTTACAATTTCGATACACGGGCATCCCAATCATTCCTATCCTTACTTTTCCGGATTCGAAGACGAGATTGGTGAAGGCGAGGGGATCGGTTTCAATCGAAACTACGCATTGTCAGAAGGTGTCGATGATGCCCAGTACATGAAAGTTCTGGGTTCCGCGCTGCAGGAGATTCGCATCTTCAAGCCCACATACCTGATTATCTCGCTGGGCTTTGACATCATGCGCGGCGACCCCACAGGTTCGTTCGTACTCACCGCGCAAGGAATGCAAAAAATCGGCGAGGCCATCGCGAAGCTCGACCTGCCGACTCTAGTCGTGCAAGAAGGCGGTTATTCCATTCGCAATCTCACGCGTGGGGCGCAGGGATTTTTTACCGGGCTTTGCCAGGGCTGGTTCGATTGAGCGGAGAGGTCTTCACGACTCCAATTTCATTCCCCCTGCGCTCCAGACAAACAAGACCCGCGGCAGATCGCCGGCAAGTTGCTCCAGATTGCTGACGACCTTGGTTTCTTGGCCTTCCTCGGGGGGCTCAAATCCCAGCATCACAATCGCTGCATTTTCCGAGGTCCGGCGGATAGTCTCCCCCGCTTCGTCTCCCACTACGACTACCGGCTGAGCATCGATTCTCGACTAGGTCAGCAGTTCTTGCAGATGAGTGAGGACTTCGCCTTGGGCGGCGCTATT
>CAYUJE010000428.1:0-4579 GCA_964444865.1 uncultured Pirellulaceae bacterium
AAGTACGACTTCGACATCGTCTATGTCCGGGCAAAACGGGCCGGCGACAAAGTCCACAAGCGGTTCTATACCGATTTCTCCCAGCCGGTGACGATGGAGCCGGGGGCGGATTTAATGTTGCTGCATCCGGATGGGACCGAGGAGCTGCTGGTAGAAGGTGGAAAGGGTTCCATCACCGACCCTGTCATTTCCTTTGATGGCGAATGGGCGTATTACGTCCACATCTACAACTTGCAGAACCACAACCAGTGGTCGCCGCCGAAGGAAGGAGCGGACATTTTCAAGATCCATCTGAAGTCGCGAAAAATCGTGCGGCTGACGAATCAGCGGTTTGTGCCGAACACCGGTGCTGCAAATTGGGCAGCCGACTATCGCAAGGGAGAGGATGGAAAGGCGGCTTATGACTACGGTGTTTTCAACATGGGGCCGCATCCTTTGCCTGGCGGCAAAATTGTCTTTACCAGCAACCGCGAGGGCTATCGGCCAAGCAAGGGTTATCCCGCGATTGCCCTGCAACTGTTTGTAATGGACGACCGGGACGAAAGCGTTTCGGAGAGCGACGATTACCCAGCCAACATCGAGAAGATCGGCCACCTGAACATCGCAGGTGCGCTGCATCCGGTCGTCCTCGCCGACGGCCGAATCATGTTCAGTAGTTTGGAGTCGCAAGGAATCCGGAGTGAGATTTCCTGGGGAATCTGGACGATTCATCCGGATGGCACCAATTGGAATCCACTGGTGAGCGCTTTTGATCCGGGTGGAGCCAGCAACGGGTTTCACTTTCAGACGCAGCTATCCGACGGCTCGCTCATCATTGAGGAGTACTACAACCAGAATAACAGCGGATTTGGGGCCTATCTCAAAATGCCGCCGTCACCGCCGAAGGGCTATGCCGCGTTCGGTCCTGGCAATATGCGGGACCCTCGCAATGTGCCGTTGCGGTTCGGGCGGTTTTATAACGGCAAGGGAAAGTACTACTATCTCCCGTTCATGCCGACGGGGGCTGTCTCGTTCACCCCCTTCGCCCTCAACCACGAAGGTCCGGCGGACGAATCGATCCTCGGGGACAAGGATTCTCCCAAGGTCGGCAAGTTCACGCATCCCTCAGGTGCACCGGACAATCACTTGCTTACCATTTGGTCGCCGGGGCCGGTCAATCATCAGTACACCTTTTTACCGCAACTCGATGGCGGCATTTATCTCATCAAGGACGGCAAGGTGCTGGAAGAGCCGGGGGAGATGCTGCTCATCAAGAACGATCCGAACTACAACGAAAGCTGGCCGCGGGCGGTGGTGCCGTATAAGCGGATTTATGGCATCGATGAGCCGGCGAATTTGCCGCGGCTGGCCAACGATGGTTCGCTTTCGCCGCACCTGCCGGTCGGCACGCCATTCGGTCTGGTCGGTACGTCAAGCTTCTATAAGCGCGAGAGCTATCCCAATGGCAGTGTGCCGGAGGGAAAGGTGACCGCGGAGTATGCCGGCAAGAACGATCCCTGGAAGGGGCTGGATGCCTTCACTAGCCACGGCAACGGCATGCCGACCGCGTGGCACAATCAAGGAGGAGATGTCGGACTATACGACAACTCGGATATTCACGCCGTCCGCATCCTCTCCATGGAGCCGACCACCGACCGCAAGAGCGGCGAAAAGTCCGGCCGCCAGTTCTATAGCCACGCCATGGAGCGGCTGCGAATTCTGGGCGAATTGCCGCTGCGGAAATTCACCGGCAAGGATGGAACGGAGCCGCTCGATCCCGATGGAAATCCGGATACGAGTTTTCTGGCAAAAATCCCTGCGGACCTGGTCTTTACGTTTCAAACCCTCGACAAGGAGGGGCTGGTGCTCAACATGGCTCAGAGTTGGCACCAGTTGAGACCGGGGGAAATCCGCAACGACTGTGGCGGCTGCCACGCTCACAGCCAGAAGCCAACGGACTTTTCGCTGACCTTCGCCGCGAAGCCGGAGTATAAGGTCTTCGACCTCACGGAGAAGACTGCGCTCGTTTCCGCCAAGCCGGCCGACCAATCGCAGCAGCGCTGGGACGCTCAGGGCTCGACGGGCCTCCGCTATCAGCAGGGGCCGCTCAGCGTGGAGTACCAGCGCGACATCCGCCCCATCCTCACCCGCAGTTGCGTCGCTTGCCATACCGCCAAAAATGGCCAGCCGGCGGGGAACCTGGTGCTGGATGACGAAACGCCGATTCAGTTCGAGCATCATGGCGAATTCCCCGGCACGTATTATCGGCTGGCCGTCGATGAACGGGGAAAATTCGGCCACAAGCCGGTCGGCTACGACTCCTGGGGCTATCCGCAGGCGTCGCGCTACATTCGCAAGCTACAAGCCCGGCGGAGCCTGCTGACTTGGAAAATCTTTGGCAGGCGGATGGACGGGTTTGCCAACGAAGATCATCCGTCAGAATCGAAACCAGGTGCGGGGGATTTGGTCGACCACGGCAAAAAAATTGAGCCCAAAGGGAATGGGCATCGCGTCGATATCGACTTTGTGGGGAGCGTGATGCCGCCGCCGGAAGCGGTTGCGGCAGGGAAGGTCGCGCCGCTCAGTGACGAAGATCGTCGCACCCTCGTCCGCTGGATCGATCTCGGCTGCCCTCTCGACCGGGATTACGATCCGAAAAAGCCCGAGGCGCGCGGCCGCGGCTGGATGCTCGACGACCAGCGGCCCACGCTGACGCTTACATCTCCGCAGCCGGGGAAGAATGGTCCGTTGGCCCGAATTCAGATTGGGATGCACGACGCTTATACGGGCCTCGACGCCGAAAGCTTGCAAGTGACGGCAAGCACGCCGCTCGATGGCGTCGATGCCGGCGAAAATCTGGCGGCAAAGTTCAAGGTCATCTCGCAGGGTGTCTGGGAATGGAAGCTCGCCAAGCCGATTGACGAACTAGCAGCCGCGAAGCTGGATGTTTCGGTGAAGGACAAACAGGGCAACATCAGCCGGATTGTGCGGACGTTTTCGGTAGCGAAGGAAGGAAAATGATGCGGACGAACCTACTCTGCGGCTTGCTCGTCGTTTGGCTGTCCGCCTCCGCCTTTGGTGCCGATGCGAAGCCGATACCGATCATCCTCGATACGGATATTGGCACGGACGTTGACGACGCATTCGCTTTAGGACTGATTCTCGCGAGTCCGGAGCTTGAGCTTCGGGCCGTGACGACGAGCGGCGGGCAGACGGAAGATCGGGCGTGGCTGGCCTGCCGGTTCATCACGCAGTGCGGCAAATCGGGGATTCCGGTCGCCGCCGGCGCGGAGCCGCAGGCGAAGTCGGAGGTCAACGATCAGATTCAGTACCGCCGCCATCCGGCTGCGATTTTCAACCGGACGCTGAAGCCGGTGAAGGAGCCGGCAGCGGAATTGATTCTCGCGGAACTGAAGAAGCAACCCGGCGAGATTACGGTGGTGGCCATCGGTCCGCTCACCAATATCGCCCGGCTACTGACCGACCATCCGGAGTCGGCAAAGCTGATGAAGGGACTCGTCATCATGGGGGGCTCAGTCTTTGCCGGCTATAACGGCAAGGCCCCCGCGGAGCCGGAGTGGAATATCAAGCTCGACGTGGCGGCGGCAAAAAAAGTGCTGGAATCGGGCATCCCGCTCACAATCATCCCACTCGACGCGACCGCCCTCGCCAAGGTGCCCCCCGAGGAACAGCAGAAGCTCTTTGCCGCCGGCCGCCCACTGGCCTGGCAAGTGGCGAACTTACTGGAACTGTGGAATCAATCGGTGCCGACGTTGTTTGACCCGGTCGCCGTGGCATCGCTGTTGCGGCCCGCTGAATTCGAGTTCGAGGATCTGCAACTGACCATGAACGATCAGGGGCTGATGGCGGTCGGTACCGGAAAGCCGAACGCTCGCGTGGCGGTCTCCGCGAAACAGGAGCATCTAGTCGGCTGGATTATGGAGCGGATCGTTTCCGCCGGTGAGTCGCGATTTCCTGCGGAGCCGAAGAATCTCGCCACGCTTGTTCCCCAAGGCAACTTACCCACCCGCGTTCACGTTGCCGAGGATTACGACACCGACATCGAGCGCCGCTGGTGGATGAGCGGTAAGGAGGAGAAGCAGGATTTACCACCGGGGAGCAAGCGAGCGTGCCGGGCAGTCCTGACACAGGACTTTGACGACCTGCAAGGGGATGCAAAAACGATGTACCGAGCGGTCATCTTCAACCCCGTCCCCGGCCCGCCGATGGGGCCGAATACACGGCTCTCCTTCAAGTACAAATTGCATGGCACGAGTACGCTGCGGGTGCAACTCTATAGCTTGACCAACGGCTATCACCGGTATCTGTCGGTGAGCGATCTGCCGCAGGATAAGTGGGCAGAGGGGACGGTTGACATGACTCAGATGCGCCGCCCCGACGGCAGCGGCGGACCGCTCTCGGCTGACGAGCGGATCGACGACATTCAGTTCTACATCGATCCCCGAGCCGAACTTCTGATCGACGATGTGGTCCTGTACGATGCCGCTGAAAAGGACGAGAAACGACCGTTCCCCAGCCGCATCCTCTTCACCGGCTGGTTCGATACCGGCAAGCAAGGCCAGGAATGGCCCGGCACGTT
>CAYUJE010000429.1:0-4571 GCA_964444865.1 uncultured Pirellulaceae bacterium
TTTCGCTCCGCGAAAGCACGTCCTTTCGCGGAGCGAAAGGCGACTCTGCCTACGCCTCCATCCACCGCGCGCTCCTCGCCGGCCTCCTCGCCAGCATCGCCACGAAGACCGACACCAGCGAGTACCTCGCTGCGGGCGGAAACAAGTTTTTCCTCTGGCCCGGCAGCGGCACGTTCGGCTCGCGCCCCAAATGGATTGTCGCCGCGGAACTGGTGGAAACGACGAAGCGGTATGCCCGCACCGTCGCCAAGATCGACGAGGAGTGGATCGAGCCGCTGGCGATGCACCTGGTCAGCCGCTCGCACAGCGAGCCCGTCTGGGACCGCCGCAGCGCGACGGTGTTGGCCAGTGAGAAGGTGACGCTTTTCGGCCTGACCATCATTCCCCGCCGCCGCGTCCGCTATGCTCACATCGATCCGGTCGCCGCGAGAAAACTCTTCCTGCAGCACGCCTTGGTGGAAGGAGACTACGACACCAAGGCCCCGTTCTTTGCTCATAACTCCCGCGTGCGGGAAGAAGCGGCCAAGCTGGCCGCCAAGACCCGCCGCCGCGACATGATTGTCGAGGACGACGCCCTCTACAGCTTCTATCAAACCCGCCTGCCGGCCGAAGTCGTCGATGGCCACTCGCTCGACAAATGGAGGAAGGAGGCGGAGCGGAAGAATCCACAGATTTTGCAGATGACCGCACAAGACCTGCTGCCGGCGGAGGCGGATATCGAGCCGCAGGATTATCCCGACAAGCTCGAAATCGATCGACTCAAGCTGCCGCTGGAGTATCATTTTGAGCCGGGAGCCGAGCAGGACGGCATCACGGTGACGGTGCCGCGGGAGGCGCTGCCGCAACTGACGCCGGAGCGGATGGACTGGCTGGTGCCGGGCCTCATGGAAGAGAAGGTCGAGGCCCTCGTCCGCTCCCTTCCCAAGCAGGTCCGCCGCGAATTGGGCCCCGCGCCGCAGGTTGCCGAGAAGGTGGTTGCCGAGCTTCGCTTCGGCCAGCGGCCGCTGCTCGTCTCGGTGGCGGAACTTTTGACGAAAGCGGCCGGCGTGCGAATTACGCCTGACATGTTCGCCGCGGATAAACTTCCGCCGCACTTGCTCCTCAACGTGCGGGTCGTTGATGAGAAGGGAAAGAAGCTCAGCGAAGGGCGGGACCTGATTGCGCTCCGCGAACAGGTTGGTGTCAAACCCGAAGAGGCGAAACCGCAAGCGGCGGAATTGGCGTGGCATCGGGATGGACTCAAGTCCTGGGACTTCGACAGGTTGCCACAGCGGCTCGACGTGAAACGGGCCGGCGTGATGCTCACGAAGTATCCGGCGCTCATTGATCAGGGAGAAAGCGTCTCTTTGCGTTTGCTTGATAGCGCCGTCGAAGCGGAAAGACAAACCCGCGGCGGCATCCGGCGACTCTTCGCTCTTGCCGAGAATCGGGAACTCAAGGCCCAGGTCCAATGGCTGCCGGGGATCGAGAAGTTGAAACTCTGGGGCGCGCCGCTGGCGAAAGAGCGGCCCATCACCGAGCAACTCATGGACCTGCTGGCCGACCGGGCTCTCTTCGGGGACGGCCTCTTCGCCGGCCTCCCCCGTAGCAGGATGGATTTTGAAGAGCTGGTACGGGCCCGCCGCAAGCACATCGTTCCTGCCGTGCAAGAAGTCACGAAGCTGGTCACGCCTCTCTTCGAAGCCTATCACGAAGTCCGCCTCGCCCTGGAAACACCCCGCCCAGCCGCCTGGAAGTTCGCCCTGGACGACATCCGCGATCAACTGGCTCTTTTGCTTCCTCCAAACTTCCTCACCACCCAGCCCTGGGAATGGCTGCAGCACTTCCCCCGCTACCTCAAAGCCATCTCCCTGCGGCTCAAAAAACTCTCCACCGCCCTTGCCCGCGATAAGACAAATTACGATCTGGTCGCTCCTCGCCTCAAAGCCTGGAAGGAACGCATTGCCCGGCCGTTCACCACCGACGCTGAGCAGGAGCAGCTCGCGCTCTACCGCTGGATGCTGGAAGAGTTGCGGGTTTCGCTGTTTGCTCAGGAACTGGGGACGAGCATTGCCGTTTCGGCGAAAAAGCTGGATAGCCAGTGGGAAAAGACACGCTAATCGCCAAATTGTCGCCTTTCGCTCCCGCGAAAGTAGCGTGCTTTATCAGCGAGAACTCGAGCGCTACTTTCGCGGGAGCGAAAGGCGACAATCTATTCCCATCACCCCTGCCCCGATGATTGAAGCAAGGCGACGTGCCGAGGCTGCAGGTCGGTGGCATTGTCCTATAATCGTATTTCACCCCTGCTCCCCCGTCTCCATCCCCAGTTGCCCCATTTTGCGATAGAGATTGCTGCGGTGGAGGCCGAGTTTTTCGGCGGCGAGGGTCATGTTGCCGCGGCAGGCGGCGATTTGCTTTTTGATGTATTCGACTTGGAATCGCTGGGTCGCTTCGGTCAGCGGCTCGTCGAGGGCCAGGATGCTGGCCGCGCCGGCGGAGGGGGACATGATGAAGGCCAGGTCGGGGGCGTCGATTTTGTCCTGGTCCTCGGGGGAGAGGTACGCCAGCCGCTCCATGAGGTTCCGCAGTTCGCGGACGTTGCCGGGCCAGGAATGAACGAGCAGGCGTTTGCGGGCGGCAGCCGTAAACTGCGGCGCTTTGCGGCGGGCTTTGGCCGAAAAGAATCTCAGAAAGTGTTCCGCCAGCAGCTCCACATCGTCCCCGCGGCTGCGGAGCGGCGGCAGGTCGAGCGTGACGACGCTGAGGCGGTAGAAGAGGTCTTCGCGAAAGCGTTTCGCCCGGACCAGTTCCGCCAGGTTCTGGTTCGTGGCCGCTAAAACGCGGGTGTCCGTGGGGATCGCCATCGAGCCGCCAACTCGAACGACGACCTTCTCTTCCAGCACCCGCAGAAGCTTGGCCTGGCCGCCGAGACTCATGTCGCCGATTTCGTCGAGCAGGAGCGTGCCGCCGGAGGCGAGTTCGAACTTTCCCTGCCGCGTTTCGCGGGCGTCGGTGAAGGCCCCCTTCTCGTGGCCGAACAACTCGCTTTCCAGCAATGTCTCGGTGATGGCCGCACAGTTGACCGCGACGAACGGCTCCTGGCGGCGGCGGCTCTGATAGTGGATCAATTGCGAGACTACTTCTTTGCCGGTGCCGTTTTCGCCGAGGATGAGGACCGCCAGATCAGTATCCGCAACGCGGCGAACAGTGCCGCGCAGCGCTTCGATGGCCGGCGAAGTACCGATGAGCTGCACCCCCTGCGCCGCTTCATCGGCGACTTGTTTGCGGGCGGAAACGAGCTGCTCCATCTGCTGCGTATTTTCGAGGGCAACGGCAGCGTGCATGGCGAGCTCGGTGAGGGCCTCTTCATCATCCGCGGTAAAGTTGCCCCCGATTTTGTTGAGGACTTCGAACGCACCGAAGATTTGCCCCGTAGCCGCACGCGGCCCGCGTGCTGGCTTCCCCAGGAGCGGCACGCAGACAATCGACCGCGTCTGAAACTTGGTCTGCTTATCAACCCGCCGGTCCACTTCTTTTTGCTCCGCTTCAACGTCGGCATCGACGCGGCGAGCGAGGCCGGTCTGTACCACCTGGCCGACGACGCCGGTGCTGTCGGCAATGCGGAGCTCGTTCCCAGGAACACCCAGGGCCGGCCGGCCGACGAGGAGCTTGTTCGACTTATCCCACAGGAAGATGCTGGCCCGCTCCGCTCCCAGCAGGCGCGTGGCAGTCTCCGCCATTTCGGTCAGCAGCGGTAGCATCTCCTGCGTCTGTTGCCAGCGGGCGGCGATTTCCAAAATGGCTTGCAAGCGCTGCGTCCGTTTTCGATCATGCTCGCGGGCGCGAACTTGGGCCAGCCCTTCCGCCAGCCAAAGTCGCGCGGTCTCCAGGGTCCCGTGCCGCTCCAGGTCTGGACTCCAAGTTCGCAACGCGCAAAGCATCTCGCCACTGCCGCTGCGGGGGTTCAGGGGGGCGACATACCAATCGCCGCGCTGGACCGGAGCGTCGGAATCGAGCGATTCGGCCAGCAGATCAATCGGAAGTGCCCCATGCGGGTTGGAGGCTCCCAGAACTCGCCAGACCCCCTTTTGGCCGTCCACCAGGGCCAGATATTCACCTTCCAGCGCCTGACACACGAGTGGCAAGGTTTGTGTCAAAAAGATGGCAGAATCGACGCTACTTGCCGCAGAATAGAAGAGCTTGGCAGCCGCCTGTGCCAACGTGGGATGGGTTTCAATGGATATAACTGCCTGTGGGATAACGATTTTCATGGTTGGTTATTATGATGACACTTAACGCAGGAATGACATCGAAGAGATATATTATAGTCGCCTTTCGCTCCGCGAAAGTGCCCGCTTTCGCGGAGCGAAAGGCGACTATTTTTTTCAAAATCCGCGCGAACCTTTCTGCCGATGTTCCGTCTTACCCGCGTACCTGCCCAGGAGATGCTGTTTTTGCGATTGGCCAGTTCACAACTTTCAATTGCTTTTGGACCTTTTGGGCGGTATATTTCAAGTTTGCAGGAATAGTTTGCTAGTTTGGCGACTCTAGTTAGTAGCCACTGTCGTCTTTCGCTCCGCGAAAGCACGGCT
>CAYUJE010000430.1:0-4535 GCA_964444865.1 uncultured Pirellulaceae bacterium
AAAGGGGCGACCTAAGACAGCCCAGGGCAAGCGCAGCGCCGCCCTGGGTAATCGAACACACACCTCTCAATATTTGAAAGAGCCCCGCCCATGCCCAACACCTTCCCCAAACTTCACAACGCCATGTGGCCCGGCCTCGTCGGCAAGGAGGCCGGCACCGATCATCCGCCGATCAGCCTCGACCGGATGCTGGAACTTACGGTCGGCGCGAACGTCAACGGCCAGAAGTTCGACGGAGTCGATCTGTTCCTGTTCCATCCGCATCTTGATCCCGATGCCAGCGACGACGCCATCAAAGCAATGGCGGACAAGATCGCCTCCAAGGGGCTGAACGTCGGCTCGGTGGTCGCGCCGGTCTGGCCGGGGACGGTCGGCGGCTCGGCGATGGGGACGGAGCAGGATCGCAAGAACTTCGTGCTGGCGGTGGAAAAAGCCTGCCGCATCGCCAAGATTCTCAATGAGCATGGCGTGCGGAAATACGGCATCATCCGCATCGACTCCGCCGACAGCCCCACCCACTGGGAGGCCGACCCCCAGGGAAACACCAAAAAAATCGCCGCCACGTTCCGCGAGGCGGGCAAGGTGGCGAAGGACAACGGCGAGCGTCTGGCCGCCGAGGGGGAAATCTGCTGGGCGGGGATGCACTCCTGGAAGCACATGCTCGACCTCCTTAACGAAGTCGGCATGCCCGAGACGGTCGGCTTTCAGGCGGACCAGGCCCACACCTATCTCTACCTGCTCGGCTACAACGCGGAGGACCACGCCCTGCTCAAAAAGGGCTACACCCAGGCGGAGTTCGACGCCGCCTACAAGCAAATGACCGACGCCCTCCGCCCCTGGACCTTCGATTTCCACGTCGCCCAAAACGACGGCACCGTCCACGGCACCGGCGGCCACGACAGCACCGGCCGCCACTGCCCCGCCGACGACCCCAACGGCAAGCTCGACATCGTAAAAACCGCCGGCTACTGGCTCAAAGACGCCGCCAGCCGCGGCATCCGCCACATCTGCTGGGACGGCTGCATGTTCCCCAACGCCATGCTGGAAAACCAGCAGACCTGGAACACGATTTTGGCCGCGATGATCAAGGTGCGGGACGCGCACGGGTGGAATTAGCTAGTCGCCCCCTAGTCGCCTTTCGCTCCGCGAAAGAGGCGCTACTTTCGCGGGAGCGAAAGGCGACAATGGGGGCCGGGTAAGGTAAAATGGACTTGTGGCGGCATCAAGGCACGTTTGGATTGATCCCATGCCCAGTCCCTTTCCCGGAATGGACCCCTATCTGGAGAATCCCTCCTGGTGGTCCAACCTGCACCTGCTCTTGATTTCGAGCACTAACGCGCTCCTCAAGCCGATTCTGCGCCCGCGCGGTTACCTGGTCAGCATCGGTGAGCGAGTCTGGGTGACGGAGCCAGGCTGGCCGGTCTATCCGGATGTTGCCGTTGTGGAACGTCCTCGGTTTACGCCGATCTCACCGGCGGGAGTTGGAATTCTGAAAGCCGATGCTCCCGTCGTGGTCAGGACTTTTGATGTCGAGGTCCATGAGCCCTACCTGGAGATCATTGATGCTGCGGGGGGACATTTGGTGACCGGGATTGAGTTTCTCAGCCCGGCCAACAAAGCTGGTGGCGAAGGGCAGGACTTGTATCTAAGGAAACAGCGGGAAACGCTTCGCTCAGGGGCCAATCTGGTGGAGGTCGATTTGCTGCGGCACGGGCGGCACACGGTCGCCGTTCCGGCCCACTTGCTGAGTGCCCAGCCGGAGTGGGACTATCTGGTTTCCGTCGCGCGGGCGGGGCACTGGGGGGAGTACGAAACCTACCCGGTGCCGCTGCCGTCGAAACTTCCCCGCATCGGAATTCCCCTGAAGTCAGGCGAAGCCGACGTTGTTCTCGATCTCCAAGCCGTCTTTTCTCGCGCCTACGACGAGGGGCCATTTGCCGACCGGATCGATTACACCCAGGCCCCATACGGACGCATGTCGGTCGAGATCGCAAAGTGGTGTGAACAAGTTCTCTTGGAGGCGGGGCTAAGGTCCAAGACTAATACGAAATGAAATCGCTAAAACTCTTGTTTCTATTGTTCAGTGCTGCTGCTGCCGGTTGCAGCTCCACAGCCAAGCTTCCTGCCGACGAGGCTGCATCGAAGGAGTTTCAGGAACTCCTGGATGCCAGCGTCAAGGAGCTGCAAGTCAAAACCGCGGCCCACGAGTCGTGGGGCCTCGGCAAGTTCGAACATTGGAACGTCGATCAGGATGCGGGCACGCTCGTCTTTTCAAACGCGGACGGCACGACGGCCACAACTTCCGCCCAAATCATCGGCTCCTTCAGCACGCGCGACAATTCATGGCTCTGGGCCTGGGATAACCCGTCCGTCGACGACAAGCTCAAGTCCGACGCACTGACGGTCAAGGCGTACGGCGAGGAGCACGGGATCGAGCGGCTGACCACCCGCAAATGGACCGGGACGGAGGAAGATGCCTGGGCCATGGCCGCCCTCGCCGCCAAACTCTGCGGCAGCGAGGGAGTTTACCGCACCCCCAACGGCAAGTCCTACGTCTTCATCACCTTCCGCGACATCAAAATCAGCAAGCAGCCCGCAGCGCCGTAGGAACTAGCGACGCGAGTGAGAGTTGACTGGAATGCTCGATGCCGCCTAAAGCCTTGCGACAGCGATAACCAAGTTGATGTTGTTGCACACAGCATAGAGCATGTGGTCGGCAAGTTCCTTGGTGGCGATGAACTCCGGCTTGGGCCCTTTGCCGTGCGCGTCCCCGATCTTATTCCGTATGGTGGCTATGCCTTCAAGGATTGGCTTGTAGAACGGAGGAAACAACCCTTTTGCCCGGCAAATCTCTAGGAGCGCCGAACAAGTGTCTTTCTGAGCGTCGTAGGGCCACTTCTTGTGCGTGCAAATTGTTTTGATAACGGTTTCAAAAGCCGCCCCAGCGTCTGTGACCGCATCGCCATAGTCTTGTTTCCGGTACTCCTCGAATGCCTTGAGCAGCTCATCGTTAGCGGTCTTGAACCGCGCATCCCCAAGGGCGGCAAGGCATGGTTTGACAGTTTCGGCATGAAGCACTTTCTCGTCTTTTCGGACGGCTTTAGGCAACTGCGCATGTACAGTCTGAATGGTCGGGCTAAAACGGCCGAAAAGCGTTCCTCCCGGCGTGAGCGTTTCGATGTAGGGCGTCAACTCATAACCAATGTTCTCTTGCTCCAAAACGCGGTTAATCGCCTCAACAACCGGCTGGCCTCCGCAGTGCCAGCGCGTTTCGAAGCACATTTCCAGGTACTCCATTACTTCCTCATCGATGCACTGAAAAAAGTGCTCGATAACCGGAACGTCGCTCATGCGAGCTGCAGCATACGATGAGCTTCGAAACCCACCGTATCGTTGAAGAACCTTGTCTCGCATTTCATCGAACACATTCTCGATGCTGTTGTTTTGGTTTCCGATTTGTTCGAGCGTGAGACGGATCGTGTGCAGGAGCCGATTGCGCACCTTTTCCGAAATCTGGTACTGGTACGTGTCCTGGCTGGGGGCGTTTCGTCGCGAAAAAAACGACATTGATCTTCCTCCTTGTTATGGATAGTACGATTTTACCGTTTTCAGGTTCGCTCTGGTGACAAAATGAGTCGGCGCATTCAGACCCAAAGGCAGTTGTCGACTTTGTCAAGCTGAGCGGATTTTTGGCGAGGAGCGATTGCGGGAGGCTGCTTGGACGACGGGGGAGTTGCGGTTGCGGGAGCCGTATTCGCCGTCGAGGGTCCGCTGCAGCTCGCTGCGGGGGCCGGAGGCCGGGATCGGGAGTCTTTGGCGAGAGGGATGATCCAACCGGGAAATCTCAGTTCGCCAAAGACTCCCGACCCCGGATGCATGGGTGATGCATCAACTGAGCAAAGACACTCTTTGCAGGCTCGAAAAGCCGACCGTAAGTAAGCCCAGGCCGGAGGCCTGGGTTGGCAAGGGCAATGACACGGAAGCCCTGAAAGGGCGTGGTAATTGATTTCTTGACTGCCGCAGATTACGTCGCCCCTTCAGGGCTTTGGGATTCGCGCATCTCATGAACCCAGGCCTGCGGCGGCGAAGCGCCCCCTTGGCCTGGGCTTTCTTACTCCGGCCCTGGGGGCCTCAGAGCAATTTGACGCGAGGGGGACGAGATTCTTTGGCGGCATTGTGTATTGCCGATGGTTCGTCGTACGCGCCAAAGACGGAGGGGGCCAGATGCACGCTGCGGGGGCCGGAGGAACGCTCTTCGTCACCGCCTTGAGGCGGAATCGGGCCAACTGAAGTTGGGACTCCCGCGAAGGGGTGCCCGGCACAGATTACTAGCCCGACGCGCGAGCGAGGGAATGGGACGTTCCACCGGCGCAACACGCTTTTCCCTCGCTGGCGCGGCGGGCTAGTGTGGGGGAGAACGGGGCGGCATCCTGGGCCCGGAGCAGCCTGTGCTCGCTTTCAAAAATATTTACAAATATTGATGACGAGATGTTGACTGTGACAATAGAAAGTGCCTACAAGTGACATATCCGGGC
>CAYUJE010000431.1:0-4531 GCA_964444865.1 uncultured Pirellulaceae bacterium
GTCCCCTTCCCAGTCGCCAAAGCGGCCCCGCTCGTTGACGATCTGGGGACGCTTCCCCAAGGCGCGATCGACATGGCCCGCGGATTTGGTACGCCGGCGCTTTCGTCGATAATGGCGAAAATACACGATCCAGCGGCTGCGGCCCGCAATCTGGTCCGGCGACCAGCACTGACGCAGCCGCTCCTCGACATACGCCAGATTCTCGGGCCGGTTCAGCTTGCGGCTCATGGCCCGCGCCGCGCGCCGCCGACGCTCGGCCACCTGCTGAGCGTCGACCGCCAGGTACATCCCACGCACACCGTTGCGCCGCAACTCGCGCGAGATCGTTGTTCGGTGACGCCCGAGTTGTTTCGCAATCGACGTGAGTGACGCCCCCCCTGCTAACATCTGTGATAGACCTCGCGCTCTTCCGGTCTGAGATGCTTGTATGCCATTGCTGGGACTCCGTTTGAACAGGTTGCTTCGAACACATTCCTATTCAAACCTCCCAGCGATGGTTTCTAAATCTCCCAGACAACTTACCTGCTAGCGTGCACTTCAAGTTTGACAGCGCCCACTGGCAAGAGGTTGCGAAAGGGGATGGTGCCGTGAAAAAGTTGCTGAATCAAGGGGGCCTGTTGCGGGCGGAATGTCTGCTCACGGAGTGAGCAGCCTACTAAGGAACCGGCCCGTCACCGACTCTTCACACGCCGCCACTTCTTCCGGCGTTCCATGCACCACGATCCGGCCGCCGTCATCGCCGGCGCCAGGGCCGAGGTCGATGAGATAGTCGGCAGAGCGCATGAGCTGCAGGTTGTGTTCCACGATGATGAGCGAGTGGCCGACGGAGAGGAGGGCCTCGAAGCAGTCGAGGAGCTTGACGATGTCGGCGAAGTGCAGGCCGGTCGTCGGCTCGTCGAGCAGGAACAGCGTGCGGCTGCGGCTGGCTTCGCTGAGGTAGGCGGCGAGCTTGAGTCGCTGGGCTTCGCCGGTGGAGAGGGTGGGGGCGGGCTGGCCGAGGCGGAGGTAGTCGAGGCCGACGTCCATCAGTTGCTTCAGCCGCCCCTGCACCTTCGGCTGGCCGCGGAAGAAGGAAAACGCCTCGCGGGCGGTCATCTCCAGCACCTCGGCGATGCTCTTGCCGCGGTACGTGACGGCCAGGATTTCCCGCCGGTATCGCGTACCGCCGCAGACCTTGCACTTTACCAGCACGTCGGGCAAAAACTGCATGTCGATCTGCTTGTAGCCGTCCCCCTCGCAGGCGTCGCACCGCCCCCCTTCCACGTTGAAGCTGAAATGCCCCGGCCCGTAGTTGTGCGTGCGGGCCTCGACTGTCTCCGCGAAGACCTGGCGAACAGCATCGAACGCCTTGATGTACGTCACCGGGTTGGACCGCGGGGAGCGGCCGATGGGGCTCAGGTCCATCAGCACCACATCGTCAATCTGCCCGTCTCCAAAGACGTCGTCATACGGCAGCGGCTCGTCGCAATCCTTCTTCTTCCGTTTGCAGAGTGCGCCATAAAGCGTCTCCTGCACCAGCGAGCTTTTTCCAGCTCCGCTGACGCCGGTCACGAGGCAGAGGACGCCGAGCGGAAAATCAAGCGTGAGATTCTTCAGATTGTGGCCGCGTGCACCGGTCAGCTTGATGCGGCCGCGGGTGATGGGCTTTCTGGTCGCGGTCGACGTGATGCCGCGGCGGCCGGCGAGGTATTCTCCCGTCAAGCTCGCGCCGGGAACGAGCATTTCTGCCGGTGTTCCTTGGAAGGCAACCGTGCCGCCGCTTTCGCCCGCACCTGGACCGATTTCCACGATGTGATCGGCAGCGCGGATGAGCGATTCTTCGTGCTCGACCACCGCCACGGTGTTGCCGCGGTTTTTAAGTCCTTGAACGGCAGCCACCAGCTTGTCGACGTCTCCCGGATGCAGGCCGACCGAGGGTTCGTCGAGGACATACAGCATATTGACGAGACTGGAGCCGAGAGCCGACGTGAGATTGACCCGCTGGGCCTCGCCGCCGGAAAGTGTGTTAAGCGAGCGGCTGAGGGGGAGATAGCCGAGACCGACGACCATGAGGAAATGGAGGCGGGAGTCGACTTGTTCCAGGATTGTCTTGGCGATTGTTTGTTCCGAGGCGGAGAGTGGCAGCGATTGGAGGAATGGCCGGATCTCGTCAATTCGCAGGTCCATCAGCTCCGCGATGTTCTTGCCGCCGAGTTGCCACGCCAGAGCATTTTCGTTGAGCCGCTGGCCGTGGCAGACATTGCAGCGCATGGTGAGTTTCTTGCGCTTGGCCGGACCATCCACCAGCAGCGTGCCCGCTCCTTCACACGCCGGGCACGCCCCCAGCGGGCTGTTGAAGCTGAACAGCCGTGGCTCAGGGTGGCGATGGTCGATGTTGCACGGGAGGCAACGGAGCGAGTTGGAATAGGCGAGGCGTTTCTGTTCACCGCTTGCCTCCAGCAGGACCACGCAAACGCCGTCGCCATGCGTGAATGCCGTCTCCACGGAATCGCGGACTCGTTGCACCTGGCTCTGGCCCGCTATCAGTCGGTCTACGATGACCAACAACTCTGTGAGCCCTGTGCCTCTGTGCGAGAATTCTTCCTTTTCTTCGCGAAGCACCGTCAGATCAACGACCACTCCGCCCATAAGGCCGCGGACAAAACCATTCTCACACAGAGGCACGGAGATCACAGAGAGAGATTCGTCAGCAGAAAGTCGTCGCGGAAAGCATATTTGAAACTTGGTCCCTGCCGGGAATTGCGAGAGTTTCTCTGCAACCGACTCCGGCGAATCCCGCTCGACGAGCCTTCCGCAACCGCGGCAATGAAGTTTGCCAATGCGGGCATACAGCAAACGCAGATAGTCGGCCGTTTCGGTCGTCGTCCCGATGGTAGAACGGGGCGAGCGAGCGGCTTTGTCGTGCGTTACGGCGAGCGCCGCGGGGAGGCCATCAATCCGCTCTGCCGCAGGTTTCTCCAGCCGTTCGAGGAACTGGCGGGTGTAGACGGAAAAGCTTTCGATGTACCGCCGCTGCCCTTCGGCATAGAGCGTGTCCAGAGCCAGGCTCGTCTTCCCGCTGCCGGAGACGCCGCAGAAGACGATGAGCTTGTGGCGGGGCAAATCCAGATCAACCTTTTTCAGGTTGTGGACCTCGACTCCTCTCAGTTCAATCTGCCCAGCGGCCACAATGAATCCTTCCGCAGACAACCAAGGGGATGGCCACGAAAAACGCAAAGAGGCACAAAAAGGGAGAGAAGTTTTGTCTTTGTGACTTTTTGCGTTTTTCGTGGCCATCCCCTTGGCCGGTTAACTCAATATCTCCTCAATCGCCCGTCCCCCATGCAATATCGACACCGGCCGGCCGCTCCGATCGGGGACGGTGGTGGTGGAGGGAATGCCCAGGGCCTGATAGACCGTGGCGCAGATGTCGGACGTGCTGACCGGCTTGTCCTTGACGTAGCCGGCTTGCGAGTCGGAGGAGCCGTAGAGCGTGCCGCCGGTGACGCCGCCGCCGAAGAAAACGTTGCTGTAGCAGTACGTCCAGTGGTCCCGCCCGGCATTACCGTTGATTTTGGGCGTGCGGCCCATTTCGCTCTTCACCACAATCAGAGTCTCATCGAGCAGGCCGCGATTGGTCAAATCTTCCAGCAGGGCGGAAACCGTCTGGTCGAAGTTCGGCAGCTTGTTGGTTTTGAGGATCGAGAAGTTTTTGGTGTGAGTATCCCAGGCGTCGTAATCAACCTGCACGCGGTCCCAGAACAAATCCCAAGTGACGTTGACGAACCGAACGCCCGATTCGACCAATTTGCGGGCGATCAGTGTGCTGTGGCCGAACAGCGTGCGGCCATAGCGGTCGAGCGTTTTCGGGTCTTCCGTGGAAAGGTCGAACGCCTGCCGAGCCTTCGACGATGTGAGCATCCCGTACGCCTTCTCTTTCAACCGGCTGTGCTGGTGAACGGAGAACGCCGATTCCAGCCGTCTCATTTCGCCGTCCATCTGCTCCATCAAGCCGCGGCGCTGGCTGAGTCGGTCGAGCGTGATTTCCTGCGGCAGCGTACTTTGCGGCAGCAGAGGCATGCCGAGAACATTGCGAGGAGTGCCGGGCAATGCTTTGGGAGCCGATTCATCGCCATACGGCTTGCATTCGGTGGTCAGGGCGTCGTATCGATGGCCGAGGAAGCCGCCGTATGGCCCAGGGCGGACGATGTTCTGCCCCCAGCCGAGATAGCAGGGCATGTAGACGTAGGCAGGCAACTCGTTATTGACCGGCTGGCCGGCAAGGGAACCGCGCGGCAGTGGCGGCGGCATGGCTCCCGTGTCCTGCAAGTATTCACAGACGGAGCCCATGCTCGGCGGATAGCTGTCCTTGGTGCTGGTGTTGTTCGCGATGGGCTCTTCGAGAGCGGTATAACTCGGCAAAGTGTTGTGGCAGCCCGCCTTGTGATTCACGCTGCGGACGATGGCCGCTTTGTGCATCCATTTAGTCATCTGCGGCATCAGTTCGCAGATGTTGATGCCGGGAACGTTCGTCGCCACCGGCTTGAACTCT
>CAYUJE010000432.1:0-4490 GCA_964444865.1 uncultured Pirellulaceae bacterium
AGGCGGTCGAGAATCGGCCGGAGAAAGGCCTCGTACTTGGCCGGGTCGCGCATGTCGTCAATCGCCAGCGTGACGACGCAGTCGACACCTTCTTCCCCCACCCACTGCGGCGTAATCAGCTTGGGGAAGTTGCGATGCGGATAATACGGATTCAGCGGCTCGTCGAGATAGGCCAGGCGATTGCCGTCGGCGGCGAGGGAGAGAGTGGAGAGTAGGGAGACGGAGAGTAGAGAGAGGGCGAAACGCATGAGAGGCTCCTGGAGAATGAGCCGTTCATGGTAGCAAACGTAGAGAGAGGGGTAGTAGGGAAGGGGATTAAGAGTAGGTGTAAGATTGAAAGAAGGTTACTCTTCGTCGGTAATCCGGACGGTGGCAGGGGTGCTCACAGCCGGTTTTTCGGCAGGGGCTTCTGCTTCGTACGAGGTACGGCGGCCGGGGTACTGGGTTTGTGGAGCGGGGGCAGGATCCTGGTCCTCGTAGGCCGAGCCTGGGTTGGCGGGGGGCTCCGACGGACCGTAGTTGATGGATGGCGGCTGAAGGTCGGACGGTTCCCTTTGCATCTGCGGATTCCCTTGCCGATCGCGAGCTCGGGCATCGCCGCGGTCCTGCCGCGTGGGAACGGTGGCGCTGGCCATCTGCATGGTTTGCTGCGACATGCTTCCGTTCAATTGCACCAGCAGATCACGAGCGGGAGTGAGCGTGGGGTCCTTCGTGAGTGCCAACTGCAATTCGCCGATCGCCTGATCCATCTGTCCGCGACTCTCGAGCAGGCAGGCCAGATTGTAGTGAGCGACACCTTCGGGCTGCACCGCCAGCAATTGCTGGTACGCTTCCGAGGTCCGCCCCATGTCCACCAGCACGACCGCGAGGTTGTTGCGGTAGTTGGCCCTGCCCGGCTCCATTTCCACCGCCTTCTGCAGCATCTGCTGGGCAGGCGCCAGCTCGCGGCGGCGGCCGTAGCAAAGCCCCAGGTCGTTGTAGACCATGGCGTTTTTGGGATGGAGCTTGATGGCTTGTTGATAGGTGGCGATGGCCTGTTGGGAGTTCCCCATTTCATCATAGGTGCGGGCCAGGCCGAGAATGGCTTTCACATTTTTGGGCTCGGTCTTTAAAGCCCGTTTGTATTTGGATTCGGCATCGGCCAGGTCGCCGCTTTGGGCGGCGAATTGGGCGGCTCGGATGTCGATGTCGGCATCAAGCTTGGCGGGTTTGCTATTCAGCGACGTGGCAGGCGAAGTGCCCAGCGCGGAGGTGATAGCGCCGGTGGTGGAACTCCACGCTTTGGACAACGCCCCTTGCGGAGGAGCACCGCTGACGATTTTGGTGTCGGCACTGGGGCGGACGGTGGAAGAGTAGCCCGCCATGCCGTTGTATTGAACTTCCGGGGCAGTGGAAGCTCCCGCGGTGGGACGCGAGAACCAGGTGCCGGGAGACTTGCACCCCAGGATGCTGGTGGCAACGCTACAAGCGACTGCGAATTGCAGTGTACGAGTGAACTTCATGGTCGCACCTCCCTGTGCCGTGTCGTGGTGCCGCGAGCAGAATGGATGTTCTGCCTAGCCCTGTGGAAAGATGGCCCAAGACGGCCATCCGAGGAACGATCCCGCGCAGCGGCTTTAGACCTACATCGTCGCAGAAGATGCAGTCGCTACAATCGAAATGCGCAGCACAAGCGGTGGAAACGAGAAATCGCCGTGCTAGCGGAAGCCGAAACCGACGGCTGGCTAATTGCCGCCAGTCGCACCAGCTCCCGAGCCTCCGCCACTCGCACCGGCTCCCGCACTGCTACCACCGTCGAGGCGTGGAGCGGGAATGGACTGGCGATAGGCGTTGCTGATTTGATCAAAGTAATCTCCCGAACCCCCTTCCACGTCCGCATCGGTCAGCAGGATTTGCGGCAGGGGACCTTCGGGAACGTACTTGGAAACCGCTCGCTGCACGGCATCGACCCGTTTGGCGGTGACCGCCTGGGTATCGGACATGAGCACGAAAACCGTGCGGCGATGGACGGGGTTCTGCGTGACAATCTGTTTGACTTTCAACTCGCCGGCCCGGGTAAGCTCGTTGCTTCCTTCCTCGTAGAAACAGTTTCCCACTGTGTTTTGCAGCCGCCAACCGTTGTTGACCTGGATGTTCCAGTATTCACGGGTGAGGGAGCGGTCAGCAGACTGAAAGGGTTCGGGCCAGGCGTTGTTACGATGGAAATCCACCTTGCTGCGATGCCAGAATTCGCCCCAACCCGCCTGGACCGCGGAATTGAGCGTGAGGGTGGCGGCCAGTCCACAAACGGTAAGCAGGCGTCGCATGGGCATCCCTTCCAGCGTGATGGCCGCGTGCAAGCGGCAAGTAATCCAGCCAACGTTGACACGGCAGGGGTCCGCGGAGCGATAGCATCCGCGCACTGACGAGCCGCTTTGTTCCTCATCGGCCCGGAATGGAAGTGGGATAGAGAATGGTGGGCGCAGGCGTCACAGTTTGACAGGCCCGTTTTGACGGGGGCCAGACGAATCGAGCAGGAGCGATATAATGGGAGACCCCTAAGTTCTGTTTTTCACAAGGACCTTGCAGTGCCCCAGTATCCCCCCGAAGTTCAGCAGATGTATGACGTGCTTTTGTCTTTGGACGGAGTTGTGTCCGCCGAACTGGGGCTGGTTGACCTTTCGGACGTGGATTTGGAAACGCTTTCGCTGCCGCACATGTTTGGGGACTTGCCGCAGGTGGCTATTCGTCGCACCGGTGGCGGGCGCAAGGACGAGAAGCTCGTCACCATGACGCTGCGGTTTGATCCGAGCGCGGCCGGCTGGGTAGCGATGGAGTTCTTATCGTGGTGGGTGCGTGATCTGGCCCGGAGCGGAAGAGAAATTCAGATGAGGTCGTTGGGACTACCACCCATGGGACCGGACATTCAGCTCGGCGGAACACTCAAGTTTGCGATTGAGCTGTTTGTGATCGACGCGACCGAAAAGTGCGAACTAGTCCAGGAGGAATTATCTGAGTTGGCAAATTCGCTCACATCGAGCATGGAGCAGTATGCCGAGGCATTAGCCAATCCTGTGCTGGAGGATGTGCCCGAAGCTGATGATGAACATGAGCATGGTGACGAAGAGGTGGGGCATCATCACTGCCATCACGATGTGGGAGAATTGACAGCGGCCGCGGAGAGCGGTGATGTGGGAGCCATGTTTCACCTGGCCCAACATCTGGAAGCCGGCGACGGAGGGGTGGAAGCCGATCCCGAGGCTGCTTTTCGCCTTTATTCGCGGGCGGCAGAGCAGGATTATCCGCCGGCACAGCTCTTTCTCGGCCGCTGCTATGAGCATGGCATTGGAGTCGAAGCCGATCCGCACCAGGCCATCAAGTTCTATCGCCAGGCGGCAGTCGACGAGTTGCCGGTGGCGATGGGAATGCTCGGCTGGTGCTATGAGAACGGCATTGGGGTGCCGATCGATTTGCCGCAAGCGACGAAGTGGTATCGGAAAGGGGCGGAACTGGAAGACTCCGGCTGCCAGGCGCAATTGGCGGAATGTTTGGAACTTGGCCGGGGAGTCGAGAGGAATCTGCCCGAAGCGTTCCTCTGGTATTTGAAGGCAGAAAAAGAGGGGATGGATGTCACCGAAGGTTTGACCCGGGTGAAGAGCGCGCTGCGATCGTAAGCGGCAGGAAATTCGGTAGAGGCACAGCTTGGTTTTCTTGGCTGCCTAACTGCGGGCTTTCACCTAATCCCCAGCTTCCTCCTCACTGATGAATTCGCACCCCCCCAATTCATCACCCCCCATGGTATGCAAAAACGGGGTCACTGATGAATTGGCAGTCCCCTAATTCATCACCAGGGGGGCATTCACCCCCTCGCAACAGCGGGCACCCATTCCTTGGTCCAGGCTCCGCCTCGTCAGCGTCGACGCAGAGCCTCGCGGCATTGCGTTCCCAAACAGAGCCTGGGAACGAGATTATCGCCATATTTTTTTTCGTGATGCAAAACTCGGCTTTCGCGATTCTATAAGTGCATACTGTTTCAGCACTTGAAAAAAAACTCCTCCGGAGTTTTGCATCACCACCCTCCTCGGTTGAGGGGTTTGGCTACGTCCCGACGACCTTTCCGGCTGACTGAAAACTGAATCCTGAAAACTCCTTCTCCCCCCGCGGCGCACTCCAAGCGCAGACATCTTGAAATAACACAACCCCGTTGGCAAAGAGCCACTCCCCAGCCTTCGCCGCAAGTGCGCAGCGGTGACCTGGAAATGTGAACTTAAGTATACATATGCCGGTTGGCACATTCAAGAGGCCGGGCGAAAGATTTCCCAGATTTTTTTAGCAGCCTTTTCGAGTACCTGGCTTTCGGAAAACCCAGTGGGTAGTCGTGCAGTTTGAAAATTCTCGACGCCTTAGATGGGGTTAGGCCGAAGGCCGAAGATTTCGCGAGGATCAGACGCCTACCCGATGGAAAAGAGTGTACCTCGCCATATCCACTGGGCTACAATGCCCCCATGAAG
>CAYUJE010000433.1:0-4445 GCA_964444865.1 uncultured Pirellulaceae bacterium
GGAAACGCTGCTGGAAAGCGAACTGTTCGGCCATGAGAAAGGCGCCTTCACCGGTGCGATCGGACAACGCAAAGGCCGGTTCGAGATGGCGGAGGCGGGCACGATTTTTTTGGATGAGATAGGCGATATGCCCGCGTCGATGCAGGCCAAGCTTTTGCGTGTCCTGCAGGAACGCAGTTTCGAGCGTGTGGGGGGCACCCAGACTATTCATGTCGACGTGCGCGTCGTCACGGCCTCGAATCGTTCGCTGCCACAACTCGTCAAGGATGGCAAGTTCCGCGAAGACCTGTATTATCGCTTGAATGTCATCAAGATCGACCTGCCGCCGTTGCGCGACCGCCGCGAGGATATCCCGCTTTTGGCAACCCATTTCGTTGCCAAGTATACCCGCGCAGGTGAGAATCCCAAAGCGGTCTCGCCCGATGCGATGCAAATCCTGCTTTCGCACAGCTGGCCCGGAAACATCCGCGAACTGGAGAATGCGATCGAGCGAGCCTGTGTGACCTCGCGTGAACCGGCGATCCAGGTCGAAAATCTTCCGCCGGATCTCGTCATGCCCCCGAAGCCGACTGCGAGTGTCGCGATCGACCTGAAACGGCCGCTGTCCGAGCACTTGAATGAGGCGGTCGCCCGGATCGAGCGTGAGTACCTTTCAAAGGCCCTGGAGGAAACTCGCGGCCAGGTCAGCCAATGCGCACAGATTTGCGGTCTGTCGCGGCGTAGTGTCACTGCAAAGATGAACGCATATAACCTCGACCGGGTGTCCTTCAAGAAAAGCGATTACAGCAGAGATGAGGATTGAAAACCTATGGAAACCGACGCGCTCTTTCAGAGAAGAACGCGTCGGCTTTCCATTGTGAAGCTCATTTCGACGGGGTGCCCTGTTCCGGCATGGCACCCCGTTGTTTGTTGCCGTCAATCCCTCATGATGCGGCCGAGACAGAAGCCGACGCCCAAACAAATCAGCAGCGCCGGAATGGGGTGATTCTTGACGACCTGTTCCACATCGTGCGCCATACCGCTGAGCTTGGCTTCTTCGATGTAGCGGCCACTGCCCTTGATAGAATCGGCAACCACCTGAGAGGCGGCGCCGGTCAAACCCTGGTGGGACGCTTTCTTGGCGATGGTATCGCCGAATTCCCTGATTTCGTGGCCGGCGGCGGCAGTCAGGTCATCCGCCTTCTGTCCGGCGGCCGACGCGGCCTGGGTCGCCATTTCGCCGACGGCCACGGCTGCTTCCTTGGCCTTACCAAGAACGTCCGTTCCGGCTTCCTTGGTTTTTTGCAGGGCGTCTGCCCCTGCTTCCTTGGTTTTTTGCAAAGCGTCGGCCCCTGCCGCTTTGGCTTTCTCCATTTCGTTTCCGCCCCTGTTTTTTTCCTTCGCGGCGTCAAAAGTCGTGCTAGCCATGATTCATATCTCCTTGAATGGTACATTTTGAATGGTGGAATGACGAGCTACCACCGTGGTTTCTCAGCACTGAAGGGCGAACTTTGGGTTTCCGTTGCACAGGCCTCGGTAAACGGCAGGTCCGATTCGGGAACGGGTTCACCGCCCATCTTGCGAGTGACTCCGTCGATGATCGAGCGCAACTCGCCCGCCAAGTGCGGCGGTACTTCTTTGGCCACAAGTTCTCGAACTGTACCAAGAGCCACCCCGAGTGCCAGCCCCTTCAATTGGCGGAGTTCCGGTTCGATGGCATCGAGCAAATGCGATGCTTTACCTTGAGGCTCCGGTTTAGTTTCCCGCCTGGGCGTTTGCTTGTGATGGCCATTGCCCGGGGAGTGTCGCTTGGACGATGGCTCAGGTAAGGGTGGAACAACGCTCGACGGCGTCGTTTCCGATGCCCGAGTGAGTAACGTACCCAACACGTATCCGCCCAGGATGGCGCCTCCAAACATCAGCCACGGATGACGCTGCACATGGGCTGCAAGGTCCACCGCGTCCTTGACGGACTCCACCCCCTCGTGCATCGTCTCCTTGACGCTAGCAACCGTTTCGCGGACAGCCGACCGGGCTTCGTCAACCGAGCCGATGAGCCGATCCTCGAGCGTTTCCAGTTTATCAGTCAGGGATTCGCGCGTTTCTTCCATGCGTTGGCGAATTACTTCTTCGTTTTCCATTGGATATTCTCCTTCAGCCCTTTGAGTGCGGTATCAGGTGTGAGGCTTAACGATTTCAGTGCCAGCGTGCCCCACAGCACCAAGGCCGCTCCGATCAGCAGAATACTGCTGCCGATGATTGTAAATCCCGCCCAAAGGGGCAAATCGGGGAAAGCGGCACACAAACCATAAGAGGCGGCCATTCCCAGCAGCAGACACGCGGGCAGCAATACAAACGCTCCTGCGATCAACGGCACGATGGCTCTCACGGTGTTTTTCAAGTCATTCTTGATTTCCACCTGGAACAGAGTCAACTGCTCGACCAGGAGGCGCTTGGCGTCATCGACAATTCCGCCCAGCAAACTGGTTACGGCGGGTTCCGCTTCCGCGGCGAATTGAGTTTCCATGATTCACCTCCGTACCATGCGGGCGAGGAGAACGCCGAGGCCCACGCCGACGAGGAGGGCCGGAATCGGATTGCGGCGAATGAAGCTGGTGACGTCGTCCGCCATTCCTTTCAAGCCATGCTCTTCCAGGTAACGGCCGCCGCCTTCCAGCTTGTTGGCGAGCGCTTCGCCGGCGTTGTGAAGCATCCCTCCAGCGGGCTCGTGTTGCCGGACGGCGGCGCCGAGGTTCTCCATGCCGGCGCCGACCGCTTCGGTGGCCTTCTCGACTTTTTCGCCCACATATGCCGCGGCGCTCTTCGCCTTGTCTGCGACCGACGACGGGAAGGACTCGGATTGGAATTGCCCTTCCTGACCTATTGCCGTGCCGAAGTCTTGAGTTTTCGTAGCATGCATGATTGTCTCCCTTGCCGAAGTACGTTCCTTAAAAACCGACGCTGAAGGGGAAATTGCAAACCCTGTGCCAAGGGTGAGGGGGTACGCAAATTACGGCAGATAGAAGGTACCCACCGCTCGCATGTGGAACCAACGGAAATCTCCTTCCCACACGCGACACTTTGAATTACCAACGGATCCAATTCATCGACTCGGGTCGCCGCGCTGAACGCTACTTCCTTGAACCCACTGGCATATGAATTGCTGAACTTGCCGAAGGATCAAGGGACGATGTTCGTCCCGGCTAGCGAACCTGACCCCAAGAATCACTGGAGAACCCATGAAACTAAATTCACTGCACGCCCTGTTCGTGGAAGAACTCAAGGACCTGTACAACGCAGAGAATCAACTCGTCAAAGCCCTGCCGAAAATGGCCAAGGCCGCTGCATCGGACGAGCTGCGGAAGGCATTCGAGGACCACTTGCAGGAAACTGAAAAACAGGTCGAGCGATTGGAATCCATCTTCAAGCAAATCGAAGCGAGCCCCAAAGGAAAGAAATGCCAGGCGATGCACGGCCTGATCGAAGAAGGCAGGGATTTCATCGAGGCGGACGCCGAAGATTCCGTCCGCGACGCGGCTCTGATTGCCGCGGCGCAACGCGTCGAGCATTATGAGATCGCTGGCTACGGTACCGTGCGCACGTACGCTCAACTGCTGGGGTACGACGAAGCGGCCGAGCTTCTTCAGGAAACCCTGGACGAGGAGGCGGGGGCCGATCAGAAGCTCTCCGAACTCGCCAAAAACATCAATATGGAAGCACATTCTCCGGTCTGACGTCGGGGGAGTTTATATTTTGGGGTCTTCCCCTGAATCTGTGGGTAATCGCAAGGGATTCTGCCGCTCGGCCCTGGAGCCTGTTCTCTGTTCCGGGATGCCCGGCAGGAGAGAGACGCCGGTTGTGGGATGACGCGAATCAAGCAAAGGCATCCTGGTCGGCCTTCGGTAAGAAAGTTGTTAGCCGACAATTTTCGACCGAGGACCTTCCCGGATGCTACTACAAACCATCCTCAATCAGGTGCAGCCTTGCAAGTCTTTTTGCTACGATGCGGGTTATCAGTCGGTGTTGAAGAATTCGCGTTGATGTTTGTTGAAGTGGCGTGAAAACCTGACGAAGAAGCAAGTGGTAAAGCTGCGCGAGTTGTTGCAGTACAACTTGCCGCCGGTGAAGGCGCATTTGTTGCGGGAGGACTTTCAGCGATTCTGGAAGTACAAGACGAAGAAGTGGGCGCGGCGATTCTTGGAGGAATGGTGTACGCGGGTAATGAAGACGAACCTGGAGCCGATGAAGGACGTGGCCCGCATGCTGCTGAAACACCCGTGGCTGTTGCTGAACCGGTTCGAGACGAAAGGGGAACTATCGTGTGGAAGGGAGAATTACAAGGTGAAACTGGCGATGAAGAAAGCCTATGGTTATTGCAGCCTTGACGTGGCAAAAACCGTGCTCTATCACCAGCTCGGCCGGCTCCCCAAGCGAGAATTCACCCCCAGATTCTGGTGAGGAGGCAT
>CAYUJE010000434.1:0-4438 GCA_964444865.1 uncultured Pirellulaceae bacterium
GCCGGTCGAGGGTGATCCCCTTGAGGACCATGTTGTCGGTCTTGCTGGTCTCTTCGCGACCGCCGACGAGCTTGAACGGAGCGTGGGCAATGCCGAGGAAGCCGCCGTCGCCGTCGTAACCCCAAGGGCCGTGGTCGGTCTTGTAGCACATCGACAGGTGGGGCGGGATCGAAAGATTGACCGGACCTTTGAGTTTGCTGACCCAGGCCCCCGCGGACGGCCAGCCGCCGGCGGGCGCAGGATTGAGCGAGCGGCCGGTCATGCACTGGTAGGCGTCATGTCCGCCGGTCGCGCCGACCATCGTCCGGATGAACACGCACTTGTCGGCGATGGCGGCAATCTTGGGGAAGACTTCGCTGATCTCAATGCCTTCGGCTGCGGTCTTGATCGGCTGAAACGGTCCCCGAATTTCCGCAGGGGCGTCTACCTTGACATCCCACATGTCCTGATGCGGAGGACCACCGGGCAGGAAGATATTGATGATCGCTTTGTGGCTCTTGCCGATGCCCGCCTGTGCCTCAGCCGCCAGAAGTTGCGGCAGCGCGAGGCCCCCCATCACCATGCCACCGATTTTCAAAAAGTCGCGGCGGCTCTGGCCGTCGCAAAAGCGGCTATTCGTATCGCGGGGACCGTAGATGGTTAGCATGGCGGGACTCCGTCCGGAGGTAACTTGGTAGGGAGCTAGCGGTGGGAGGTTACCGACAATATCGGCTTCCACCCCAAATCATATCAAATCTGCCTTATCGGTACAAGCTTTTTCCAAGTAGGGTTATAATGACGGCCATGTTTGAATTCAATTCCCAGTGCTTCTGCCCCGGTCGCCAATCGGCCCCCCCCACGCGCCGCGAGATGTTGGCGGCTTCCGCGGGGGGATTCGGTCTGGTGGCTTTGGCAGGGTTATTCGGAAGGAACTCCAGTGCTAGCCCCAATGGTTTGACTGCCAGCAAGCTGCCGCAGCCCCACTTCGCCCCCAAAGCCAAGAACGTCATCTTCCTCTTCATGGATGGGGGAGTGTCTCATGTCGATTCGTTCGACCCCAAGCCCAAGCTGACCGAACTCGATAACAAACCCTTCACGGAATCAAAAAACCCAACGGCCAATGGCAACCGGCTCTGGCTGGGGAGCCCCTGGAAATTCATGCAGCACGGCGAGTGCGGTATGCCGGTGAGCAGCTTGTTCCCGCAAATCGCAAAGCGTGCGGATGAACTGGCGGTCATCCGCTCGATGAAGGCAGACTTGCCCATTCACTCCACCGGAGTTCTTTTCCTCCATACCGGCAGCAACAACGCCGGGCGGCCGAGCCTCGGGTCGTGGGTGAACTACGGCCTGGGGAGCGAGAACGAAAATCTGCCTGGATTTGTGGTGCTCAGTTTTGGCGTTGTCCCGTGCGGCGGCATGGAAACCTATTCCGCGGGCTTTCTTCCCGCCAATCAGCAGGCCACCCTGTTTGCTGCGGATGGCTTGCCCATCGACAACCTCAAGCCCGCCGACAAGGATGGCCGCATCCAAGCCGCCAAGTTGGCCTTGCTGCGGAAGCAGGACGAGGCATTTTCCAAAACACTGGGAACCGACGATGCGGTCGAGTCCGCCATCAAAAATTACGAGATGGCGTATCGCATGCAATCGCTGGTCCCGGACGTCCTCGACCTCTCCCGCGAAACCGAAGCCACCCAAAAACTCTACGGCCTCGATTCCAAAGTCCCTTCGCAACGCCTCTACGGCATTCAGTGCCTGCGTGCCCGTCGGCTGATTGAATCGGGGGTGCGGTTCGTGGAAATCACCTGTCCTCCGGGAGCGTCCAACGGCACTTGGGATCAACATGGGGATCTCAAAAAGGGACATGAGAAAAATGCCCTCGATACCGATCAAGCGATTGCCGGCCTTATCCAGGACTTGAAAGCTCGCGGCCTTCTCGACGAAACGCTCATCGTCTGGGCCGGTGAATTCGGCCGCACACCGCATTCAGCGGGCCGTGACGGACGGGACCATCATCCCGAAGGGTTCACCGTGTGGCTCGCCGGCGGTGGAGCCAAGGGAGGGACCATCTACGGTGCGACCGACGAACTGGGCATGCATGCGGTGGAAAACATCAGCACCATGCACGATCTCCACGCCACCATTCTGCACCTCCTTGGCCTCGACCACGAACGGCTTACTTTCCGCTTCAGTGGTCGCGATTTCCGGCTGACGGATGTGAGTGGTCAGGCGATTAGCACGGTGATTCGGTAAAAGAGAAGCAGGGAAGGGATTGGCCGCGAAAAACACAAAAAGGCACAAAGAAAAAAGGTGCAAAGGATTTGGAAGAAAAGGGATCAACAGCTTAAGTCGTGCGTTTGGGCATTCCTCTGGATTTTTGTGCCTCTTTGCGTTTTTCGCGGCCGTCTCCTACCAAAAATTCAGGTCACCGCCTTGGCCACGCTCTCCTTCATTTTTTCCAGCCCCTTCTTGGCGACAGCTAGTGCATCCTGCTTCCAATATTCAGGATTGAACAGTTCCAGCGAAAGCACACCTCGGAAGCCGTTGGAAAAGAGTGTGCGCAAAATATCGCCCAGCGGAGCGATGCCATCGCCGGGGTAGACGCGGTCGGCGTCTTTGATGGTGGCGCGAGGAGGTTCCTGCGGATAGTCGTTCATGTGAAAGACTTGAATCGCCTGCCCCGCAATCATCCGCAGGCCGTTGAATTCGCTCCCCCCTTTGTAGAGGTGGTAAACATCCGGCAGCACGCACGCCTTGGGATGGCGGGCCTCGAGAGCAACAAGCATCGTTTCGCCGAGGCGGCTGAGGGAAGTGGAGAAGCCCCAGACTTCGACTTGTGGCGTGACCTCCATCTTATCGCCGAGTTCCAGGAGCGCCCGATATCGATCGGCGGCCTTGAGCAGATTCAGGTCTGTCTGATTCGTCGCGCCGGTCGGCGGAGCGGCGATGCGTTTGCCGCCGATTTGCCGGAGCGTGTCCATATCTTTCTTGGCTTGCTCCAGGCCGGCCTTTCGCTTCTCGTCGTCATCCACGATCCACTGGGCAAAGCCGATGGCACTCTCAACGGTTAGTCCGGCATCTTCAATCTGCTTGCGCAGGTCCGCCAGTTTGCCGCCCCCGCTTACGAACGCATCGAGTTCCCCCATCCACGGCTCGATCGCCTGATAGCCGGCTTTTGACGCCACCTCGACCTGCTGAGGCAAAGTGAGTTTTTGGCCCCGGATGGTGCTCATGTTCAGGCAGTATTTGATTTCCTTGGCGGCAGCCTGCAGGCTGGTTCCATTGCCGCCGCTAGCAGTCGGCTCTTCGCTGTTGGCGACGCCGGAGGCAGTAATTCCAGTGGCGGCGAGGGCGGCGGAGGCCAGAATTTGACGGCGAGAAAGAGTGTGTTTCATGGGCCCATTGTTGAGATTACCTCGTCAGGATGCAACGGGCCGATAAACCAGGTAAGCAAGGCAACCCGCGAGGGTCGCAGTGTTATGGATGGAATAGGTATGGCGGCCATGCCGATGTTGCCAGTAGTTCCCGGAACCGGCTGGGCCCATGCGCCCCTGCCCAAACGCGACTTAATGCGGAGAGCACCGATGCGGACATGCATGATGGCGGCGATGATTACGAGCCTTTTGGCGGCGGCGTCCCAGGTGATGGCGGGGGATGGTTGCGCGGCTAAAGCGGCTCCCACTTGCCAGGCAACCGCTCCATCCTGCGGGTGCAACAAGTCGGATCCGGCAGCCGGCCATTGCCACGCTTGCGGCAAACGGGGCTGTGGAATCAACGGCTGCGATGAATGTGGCGACGGCTGCCGCGGTGGTCATTGCGGCTGCGGATTGTTTGGCCGCAAGTGCGGCAGTGGGATCGACGGGCTCGATCGGTTCGCTAATTGCGGATGCAACGGCAGCTACAATTATCCCGTTCCACCCCTTTACACCTATCACTGGCCAGGGATGTACAAGCAGGTCCGCATGACCGACTATCACAGCCCCTGGCGGTTCCCGCCGCTCAAAAAGTATGAAGACGAGCCTCTGCCAACGATTGAAATCCCGGCTCCCCGGGCGGCTGCTGGCCCGCGCTTGTTGAAACCGGTTTCGCTGGAAGCCGTTCCTGCTGCCGCGCCGAAGGCCAGCTTCCACAGGGACATCGAGCCGCTCAGCAGCCGGCTCTCGCGCTAGTTTGGCGATTGGATTGACTCCTGACCTTGAATCAAAGTCGATCATAATGCGGCCTGGCCAGTCCAGGCCGCTGTCATTTCTTGCCTGCGGTTTTCGCCCAGCCGGGATAAATACTCCCCGATCGCGTGTGTTTCTAAGGTGTTACTGGCACAAAGGTTACAGCCACTCCGCCAGCGCCAGTCGCTTTTACCGGCACAATTTCTCAACCTGTGGCGGCAAGCCGTTCGATAGGAATCAGCAAGGCACAGTGCCTTTGCGCGAGGAAACCTGCGCGGGGGTGGTGGGCCGGAGTT
>CAYUJE010000435.1:0-4429 GCA_964444865.1 uncultured Pirellulaceae bacterium
CTGCGGCGACGCCGGCCCCGGCCTCGGCGACTCCCTCTACGAAGCCGTCCTCTACATCCGCGGCAAAATCCACAGCCTCGGCGCGGATGCCCAGGAAGAGCCGCTCCAAGCGGCGGATATTGCTGCTGTGGGAGAATTACTTCAGCAGGCCGGATTCGACGCCAATCCTCGTGAGTTTAAGCGGATCGGCTCGGCGAGGAGGCTGTATCACTGGAATTCGGAGCATCAGGGAGAATATTGACGGTCAAGGATTATCAATCTGGTATTGCACGTTTGCAACTACATCATCTGGATCGATATTGTATCCGACGGCGTTTTTACCGCTCCAATTGACACCTACTTTTACGCCCCATTCCTTGAGGTCAGGCACCCAGACGGATATGAACTCCTCCCATGACACCTCAACCGGCCGGAAGATTCCGTAGGCCGGAACTTCTTTGATAATGCGTTGGACGCGAGACAAACTGGACCAAAACGGTTGCGCTCTGCCGCCGCTTGATGTTTTTGGTTGAGGGAAACCGCCGTCGTCACGACATGTCCAGAGTTGACGAGCTTTGGAAACGTCTCGATAAAACGCAGCGGCCTGAGATGCAGATTGTCCCATTTCTTAACCCAAAAATAATGGTCATTGTTTTGTGCGTTGCAAAAGACAAGCTAAGGTGACTCAACCACGATGTCAAGAAAACTAACCTACAAAGACATCGATCGGGGTCGGGAGTCTTAGGCGTCAAACAACGTGGCTACCTGAGCAATCGCCGTCGCCTAAGACTCCCGACCCCCCTGACGTCGCCTCAAACGGATTGGTTCGGCGCGGCGGCTGTATCACTGGAACTCGGAGCATCAGGGGGAGTATTAACGGGTTGGTCCTGTCCCGCTGTGTTACTGCGGAGTCAATTCAATCGCAATTGCCCAGTCTCGATTCTGTCGCGGACGCATTTCCAACACACGCCTTGGATCGAAGCGAGGCTCAATTAACTTTGGTCGTCTGAGGTCGTCGAGCATACCGATTCGGAATGCGACTTTGGCGAAAATCTGGTCATCGATTGGGTCTAGTTCGGCATCAATTTCAAATGGAGCAATCCCGTCGCTGTCAACCCAAGTGACGCCAATCAGGTTGAATGTATTGACAGCCGTCTGAGCGATTTCGAGATAGATGACGCCATCAGACCACCAGCCACCAAGCGAGGTTGGGCCGTATGGGATGCATTCGCAAATGTACCATTCAAGCAGGCTGCCGATCTCATCCTTGACCGTTTGCGAACCAGGATCGTCGCGCCAAGCGAGAAGGCTTTTCACAAGGCGGGTTTCAATGGGGAACTTATAGTCGGGGGTGTTCAAATCGTTGTCGCAGTTAAGGGGCTCCGAATAACAGAAGTCAATTCTATCTCGCACCTCTGGGCAATAAACTAACGCGACCAGTGACAAAAGTCAACGAAATCCAAACTCTCGACCCCGGCCCGCTTGCAGCCGCGGTAGCGGCGACAGGAACCGAGCCCACAGCGAAGCTGTGGGAAAGCGAGGCACCACAGCCCAAGAGCCGCGGTAGCGGCGAAAGAACCGTGGCGGGACCGGGCGATCGCGGTGACGGGCGATGATGTTGTGACGCGCCCGTAATTCCAACCTTCTAGCGCCCCGGCTGGGGCTTTGGCGACTGATGCTTTCCGTTCACCCACAGCTTTGCTGTGGGCTGGGTTCTAACGCCGCTGCCGCGGCTGAGGCGGCCTTTCGCGGAGCGAAAGTCGACGATGGCACCCTCACTTTTGCCTCGCCACTCCGCTATATTATCCGCCATGCACCAACCCCGCGAAGAAAGCTACACCCTCAGCCGCCAGACCATCGCCTATATCCAGCAGGCGGCGGAGCGGGGGCTGTATGACATTCGCGGGCTGGGGGCCAAGCGGCAGTTGCCGACATTTGATGATTTGGTGTTTCTGACGGCGTCGCTCTCCCGCTATCCGCTGGAAGGGTATCGCGAGCGGTGCCTGACAAAGACAGTGCTGGGGACACGGCACGCCAAGAAGCCGATTGAGCTGGAGATTCCGATTACGGTTGCCGGGATGAGCTTCGGGGCGCTTTCCGCGACAGCGAAAGAAGCCATCGGCCGGGCGGCGACGGCGATGGGGACTTCGACGACGACCGGCGACGGCGGCATGACCCAGGAAGAGCGGCTGTCGTCGAAGACGCTGGTCTATCAATGCCTTCCCTCTCGCTACGGCTTTAATCCGGACGACTTGCGGAAAGCGGACGCCATTGAGATTGTCATCGGCCAGGGGGCCAAGCCCGGCGGCGGGGGGATGCTGCTGGGGCAGAAGATCAGCCCCCGCGTGGCGGAGATGCGGACCCTGCCCGCCGGGATCGACCAGCGCTCCGCCTGCCGCCATCCCGACTGGACCGGCCCGGACGACCTCGCCATCAAAATCCTGGAGCTGCGGGAAATCACCGACTGGCAAGTGCCGATCTACGTCAAGATCGGGGCCAGCCGCGTGAAGAACGACGTCAAGCTGGCCGTCAAATCCGGGGCCGACGTGATCGTGCTCGACGGCATGCAAGGGGGAACAGCCGCCACGCAGCAGGTCTTCATCGAGCACGCCGGCATCCCCACGCTTCCCGCCCTGCGGCAAGCGGTGGAAGCCCTGGAAGAGATGAACATGGTCGGCACCGTGCAGCTCATCATCTCCGGCGGCATCCGGACCGGGGCGGACGCGGCCAAAGCCCTCGCCATGGGAGCCGACGCCGTCTCCATCGGCCAGGGAGTCCTCGTCGCCCTCGGCTGCAACAGCGATCACTACGTGGACCCGTCCGGCCAGAAGATCAATGCCACCGAGGACTACGAGCGGCTCGGCACGGCCCCCGGCTTCTGCCACCACTGCCACACCGGCCGCTGCCCCGGCGGCATCACCACGCAGGACGAACTGCTGGAAAAACGCCTGACCGCGGAAAACGGCGCTCGCTGGCTGCAGAATTACCTCAGCGTGATGAATATGGAGCTTTCCACGCTGGCTCGCGCCTGCGGTAAGGCGAACGTCCATCACCTGGAACGCGAAGACCTCGTCGCCCTGACCGTGGAAGCGGCGGCGATGGCGAAAGTGCCGCTGGCGGGGACGGATTGGGTGCCGGGGGTGAAGGGCGGGTAGTTAGCCACGGTAACATAGTCTGCCCCGTTGGGGCAAAGCAAGAAAGCCCATCGGGTTGTCATGAGTGACGTTCCAACTTCTTCAGGACGGGAACCCGGTCATTCATCTGACCTCCCTGCAGCGCTGAGCAATGACCAGCAAAAATACATCGCCGAGCACTCGCTCAAGCGCCCCTTGCGCGTCCTCGACATCTGGGCGCTCGGCGTCGGCGTCGTCATCACGGGCGAGTACTTCGGCTGGAACCTGGCCCTCAAAAACAACGGGCCGGTCGCGGTCCTCATTGCTTCTCTGATTGTCTGCGTGCTGTATCTGACATGGGTCTTGGCCCTTTCCGAACTCTCCGTCGGCATGCCTTTCGCCGGGGGGCCTTTGGCGTATGGAAGGCGGGCAGTGGATGGTTCGCTCGGCTTTGTGATGGGGTGGTCGATGTTCTTGGAGAGCCAATTCGCCACGATTGCGACGGCTTTGGCGACGGGTGGTTATATTGCGTTCCTTTTGAATCCTGCGGAGCCGAGCGCGACCGTCACGGTCTGGGCTGCGCTGGCTACGGTCGCTATTTTCTTCGTACTGCAAGTCTGGGGGGTGAAAGAGCAGTCGCTGGCGATGGTCGTCATGACCTACGGCGCAATTCTGGGCCTGCTCTTGTTTTGGGGCCTGGCTGCGACAAACTTCTCCTGGCATCGCGTCTGGACCACGCCGCTTTTACCCGAGAAGAAAGGTTGGCAGGCCGTTCTCGATGCCGTTCCCTACTGCCTCTGGTGGCTCGTGATGATCGAGACTGTCGCTCTCGCTGCCGAAGAAGCCGACAAGCCCCACCGCACCATTCCCCGCGGCCTTGTCTGGGCACAGCTCACGCTGATTGTTCTGGTGGGGCTCACCTGGTTCTTTGCCTGCGGAGCAATGGAGAACTATCAGGACATCGCAGTTGGCCCTGACGGTAAGGACATCAGCTATCCGCTCGCCAAAATCGTTGGAGCGATTCCCATCGGCAAATCGTCGCTGGCCGTTTACAGCTTTGGAATCATCGCCATCTTTGGCATGATTGCCAGCTATCACGGCATGATCTACGGCACCAGCCGGCAACTTTTTGGCTTGGGACGGGCGGGCTATCTGCCGCCGTTTTTGGGAAAAGTCCATTCCACGCGGCGGACCCCGGTCGTTTCCCTGGCGGTCTGCAGCCTCATCACCGCCGGCTTCTGCATCGCCAACCTCTGGTTCAAAGACGCCGTGGCGGTGGCGGTTCTCGTTTCCACGCTCACCGCCCTCATCTGGTACATCCTGGCGATGGGCTGCCT
>CAYUJE010000436.1:0-4424 GCA_964444865.1 uncultured Pirellulaceae bacterium
CGCGCGGATGACGACCGTGTAGTCGTAGACGCCGTTCGCACGGCGGACGCGGATCGCCGCATCACCCGAACCGATCGACCCGCCCGACACAACGCGCATCTCCGCGAAGACGTGCGACAGGGTGCCGGCGTTCGTGAACGTGACCGACGCATTCGACGTCGCCGCCGCGGGGTTGAAGCGGTGGTACCCGCCGAGGATCGTCTCCGCCGTGCCAGCCGCCGTCCAGCCCTGGTTCGCGAGCGTCTCGCCGGGGAGCCAGACGTTCGCCGTGACGAGCGACGAGCCGTCGTACCCGTAGCCGAAGCGGAGGATCCGACTCTGCGCGTTCGTCGCCGAGCTGGACGGCATCTCGATGTTCGACCATCCGCCGAGCACGACCGACACGAGCGAGTCGTCGGTCGTCGGTGTGGTCGCCGTCATCTGCGGGGTCGCCGCGACGACGACCTCCCCGGCGGAGCACGCCGCCGCGCGCGGCCAGTAGCGGCGGTTTCCGGGGTTCGCGAGCGCGCCGCACTGCATCGCACCTTGCGTGTACAGCGTCCACGTCGCGCCGTCGTCCGTGCTCCGCGCCACGCGCCACTGGTCGGCGTCGGTCGAGTCGCCGTCCATGATCACGGCGTAGCAAGTCCCGTCGTCGTCCACGACGGCGCGCACGTATCCGGTGTTGTCGGTGTCGAGCGACACGGCTGTCTTGCCGGCGATGGTGTCGTACGCGTCTTCGAGGACGATCGCCTTCGGTAGCCCGGTCGCCTGGGCGATGTACGTCAGGAGCAGCGTCCCGCTCGACGTACGCCGAAGGGTCGGCTTGTTCCCCCAGGCGGTGCCGTTCGTGACGAACGTGAACGACGATCCGCCGTCCGTGCTGCGGAAGGTCCAGTAGTCGCCCGTGTTGTTGTCGGTTAGCACCATCAGCAGGTTGCCGTACCTGTCGACCTCGACCGTGCACTCGTCGACGGTCGTGTCGGCGATCGACCCACCGGTCCAGAAGAAGCGACGGTACTCGGACCAATTCGCGCCGCCGTCGTCCGAATAGAACGACTTCGACGTGCCGGCCGGGATGAAGCAGAAGGCGAGGATCCGCTCCGTCTGCGGGATGACGCACGCGCAGATCCGCGTGTAAACCGCGCCGGCCCCGAACGTGGCGCGCCCCGACCACGTCCGCGTCGTCGGCGACCATACCCAGGCGGTCGCGAGGGTCGTCCCGGTGTTGTCGATCGCCACGACGCACACCTTCTGCGTCGAAGGGATCGTGACCGCGTCGACGACCGTCCACGCCTCGGTCGTGGTCCAGTCGATCGGGACGTACGCCGTGACGTGGTTCGGTTCGTTCCAGCCCCGGTACAGCGCCGCGTCTTCGTTGTCCTCGCGATAGATGACGCCGAGCCCGTCCGGCCCCGGGTCGCCGCCCCGAATGAGCTGGAGGTCAAGGTCGCTGTCCTGCGCCGCGTGGCACCGGGGGAGCACGGTCGACTTCGTGTCGGCCGGCACCGCCGTGCCGGGACGCGGGCCCGCCTGGGTGTACGAGCTGTTCGTCGCCCCCGCACCCTGCGTCGTAAGCGCGGTGTCCGTCACGCGCCGGTCATGGACCAGCAACGCTGCAAGCTCGGTCGACACGCGCGAGCCCATCTAGCGCCCCCTCGCAAGCTCGGTCGACACGCGCGAGCCCATTCAGCGCCTCCCGCCCATCTAGCGCCCCACGGAGGCGAGGTAACGCGACAGGCGCGAACTGGGGCGCGCGGCTTCGTCGAGCCACATGTCGACCACGACGCGCCCGGCGTCCTCCAGACGCACCGTAGCGCCCTGCCCGCCCTGCCCTCGATTGAGCGCCATCGCGGCCTCCACGCCGCCGTCCTGCACGGCGCGCTCGTTCAGGACGACGGCCCGCTCGGACCGACGCAGGATGGCGCCGCCGAGGGCGACCTCGTCGGGCGCGAGCACACCGCCGTCGTGGAACGATGGAGGGTCGGCGGTGAGGATCGCGGCCGTCTCCGCCGCGACGGCGACGCCGACGATCCCCGCAGCGGCTACGGGCGCGCCGGGACCGAGGTACGCCATCGCCGCGAGCAGACCGAGGTACGCCTCGCCCGCGTTCATGATGACGCCCGCGAGGCTCGCCGACTGCTCCAGGTAGAACCCCGCCACGGCCGCCTGTTCGGCCTTGCGCTGGCGTTCCTCGATGTTTGAGATCTTCGTCCGCTCACCGGCGATCGCCGCGTTCGTGTTCTTGAGCGCGGCGGCGGCCTCTGCGCGTTCCGACTCGCTCACGCCGTCGACGGCCTGGAGCGTCTCGACGTACTTCTGTCGCTTCTCTTCGAGCGCGGCGAGGACGCCCTCCTCGACGGTGAGCTGCTGTTCGAGTGACTGGTTCACCTGCTCGGCGACGGTCGAGACGATCGAACCGACCGACCCCCATGCGTCGAGGAACGACTCGCGGATCAGTTCCGCATTCTCCGCGGCCTGCTCGGCCATGTCCTCGAAGTGCTCGATCGCGTCATCGGCGAAGTCGGCGAGCGCGTCCACCATGTCTTGCGTCGACGCCTCGACCTCGTCGGGCACCGGCTCCCACGCCGCGATCAAGTCGCGCGCCAGCCGTTGTTCGCTCGCGCGCATCGCCTCCGCGGCGAGCCCTTCGTCGACGGCGTTCTGCGCGATGATCTGCGATCGTTCCGCAAACGCGAGGTTCGCCGTGCGCACGGGGTCGACGAGGTCGGATTCTGCGTCGTTCGCGACGTCGACGAGCTTGTCCATGGACCCGAGCCAGTCCTTCGTCGCCTGCTTCGCGGCCGTCGCTTGCTCCTTCGCTCGACGAAGCGCGTCGCCCAGTTCTTCGACCTTCCGGACCGGTCGCGTCGTGCCGGTCTCGATCGCCCCCTGCAAGTCCTCGACGCGGTCCTGAAACGCCTCGCCCTCCGCCGACGCGAGGGAGATCCCGTCCGCGAGTGCGCGCATCGCGAGCCACCCGCCGCCGGACGACACGGTCAGCAGCGCGTCGGCGATGCCGGGTAGCTCGACCTGCAGGTCGCCGGCCATCTCGGCCACGTCGCCGCCGATCACCGCGAGCCCCGTCAACAGCTCGACGAAGTCCTCGATCGGCGACAAGCTCCCGACCACGGACACGGCGAGGTTGTCGACGGCGATGCGCATCGCCTTGAGATCCTCCCCGACCGCGTCGACGCGGTACGCCGCGTCGGAGTCTATGATCTCCGCGAGGCCTAGCTCGTCGAGGCGTCCCTTCGCGGCGACGGCGGCGTCAGCGACCGCGAGGATCTGCCCCGCACCCTTGTACGCGGCGAATCCCAACGCGGCGACCGACAGCGCCCCGCCGGCCGCGAGCCCCCCGAGCGGCCCGATCACCGCGGACGCCTTCGTCACGCCCTCGGTGAGCCCCTTGAGCATCGACGCCGCACCGCCGACACGCCCCCCGAACGCCTGCGCTGCCTGCGCCGCGCCGTCCATGCTCCCCTTGAGCTTCTTCGCTTCGTCGGCCGCACGCTTCTCCTCGTCCTTCAACTTCGCGAGCTTGCCCTCCGCGGCGACGGCGCGCGCTTCCATCTTCGCGAACTTCGCCGACAGCTCGTCGAGGCCCGTCGACAGCCGCTCGAAATCCTCGCGGAGGACCCATACGTGTTCGTGTTCAGTGGCCACGCGGCTTCCCCAGCAGCACGATCCCCCTCGCGAGGAACCCGCCCAACCCCGGGAACCGCTCGACGACTTGCACCGTCCACGACAGCAGGTCGCGCAACGTGACCGCCGCGACCGACGGCGGCCCCGGCTCGGCACTGGTTCGGACCGCGTGCCACGCACGGGCGCGGATCTCCCGCTCGGCGTCCCAGCCGTCCGCCGCACACGGGTCGCCCGCCAGCACCAGCCCGAGGTCGACCATCACCCACTCGTCCCGCCCGGCTGGGCTCCGGTAAAATCCGCGCGCTCCGCGGCCTCGACGAGCGACCGGAACCGCTCGTTAGCCCGCTCCAGGACCGCCGCACCGAGCCGCAACAGGTCGGCGAGCGTGTACCCCTGCGCCTCCCATTCGAGCTGGACCGCATCGGCGTACGCGGCGAGCGCCGCGTCGGTCGGCTCGGCCGGCCACGACGCCTCGAAGGCGACGTCGGGGTGCTGCCACGCGAGGGCGACCAGCATCGCCGCCTGTTCGGTCCCCGTCGACTGCATCGAACCGTGGCCCGCCTCGACCCTCGCCGCGCGGTAGTCCCGCACGCGGAGGACCCGGCTATGCGCCGGCGTACGCATCGGGTGCGGGCGAGGCGTCGACGCGTCGCCGAGGTCGACGACGAAGAACCCCGGCAGGTCTGGCGTCACGAGCACGTCGAGGCGCGGCTTCATGCGGCACCCCCGCGAAACAGCTCGTCGACGCGCTGACCGACTGCGCGGTCGACGCCCTCGACGACCCCCTCCGCCCTCGTCGT
>CAYUJE010000437.1:0-4407 GCA_964444865.1 uncultured Pirellulaceae bacterium
GATGACTTGGGACTCGCCGCTCGGCAGGAATGCGAGGATCGATTCCCCCGCTTCAATGCCATCGACAGCCCGCGGGCCGCTGGGGGTTTCCACCAACGTGCCGCGCGGGAAGCAGCCGGGGTGGCAGGGTTCCATGCGCATTTGGTCGGGAGGTGAATGAATCAGTGTTGCTTCTGGAAAAATTCGCGCCAATCGCCGGACTTCGGGCTGCGACTCATTCATGAAATGCGGGGGATACCAAATCTCTTGAACTGCCTCGTCCCCCAGCCAGACTCGCAGGGTGGGAATGGTCGCCGCTGATTGTCCCCGCCCCCGCGCGGGAGTAGACGACTTCTGCCAGTCCGAGGCCAGAGTCAAGTGATACATCCCGCTCTGCCTCAACTCACGCAGCATCGACTGCCGCGTCCGGACCACGCTCATCTCCCACCCCAGCCAGCAGCAAAACAGGGTCATCAGCACGAACATCGTCCGCAGGCTGAAGCTGCCCCAACGGCGAGGTTTTTTGTTCCCGTTCATCGCCGAATTATAATCGATCGCCAGCTTGTGTCATTCCAAGCGGGTGGGTTGGTCGAATGACACAGACATCTTTCGTCCAGGTGGCGTGGTTCAAGGCAAATCTAATTAAGCAATTTCAGACACAGACTCTGCGGTTCGAAGCGGACGCCGCCGCTCCCCAAGACTCAGCAACCGAAGGCACACCGCCTCTGGTGCAGCAGCAGCCGAATTGCGAAACGCTCCCTCCGCTTAAATGGGAATGTTGAACCGGAAATCGTTGACTTCCGGCTGCCTGGTCCGCACGGACTGAACTCACCTGTCCTGCCCCTACTGGCTGGTCACGCGGGCTTGGGGGAGGGAACCGGCTCGTTAAACTCGTCGATGGACAGCGTAATCGGTTCCTTGTTGGGAAACGCCTTCTGCAACTTCTCCAGAATCTCCGGGACCAGTTTTAACAAATCGGAATCGGAAGCATTGGTGGCGCTACCGGACCGCTTGAAATCGATTTGATCTGGTTTAGTAAGCTCTTTGTCCAACGTTTTTCCCAATTTGATGCTGGCTCTCTGGTTCGCCCCCAGCCAGAGGGTAATCTGCACCGCTCGGATCTGCTCGGTGGTTGTCGTCATGGTCGGACCCTTTCTGCGTCTGCAATTTGGGAGAAATACCTTGATTTCCCTGCTCGGCACAATCTAATCTGCCGGGACCGCCGATGCGACCCTAGCAGCGACAGCAGCGCCAATTCTGGCGGCACGAATTACCTGCCGAGAAGTTGATTCAGGCGGAAGAGTTGCATTTCTCTCTGAATCCCTTTCAGCGTATCGTCAGGCGTTTTCGGGGCCGCCGGCCGGATGGTGTTCAGCTTGATTTTCACGGTCTGACCGGGAAGCTGCTCGCGCAGCTCGGCGAGAGTCGAGGGCATGCCGATCTCGGAATCCATCGTAATTCGCAAAATATTCCGTTCCCCAGCGTCTTTGATATCCTTCAATTCCTTGAGAGAGACCGGCTGGACGTTGAATTTCACCACGGTCCCATTGATGACTGCCGACATTTCACCTTCGTGGTCTTTTGGCACTTCGGTGTCTAGTTCGATGTGGTAATCGAAATTGGTCAGTTTCTTCCCTTGGGTTTCCATAGCCTCGTGGTCCTTGAAAGTCGGAGTCGGGAGAAATCCCTGAACGACCGCGACATAATAGTCCTTCACGTCGCTATAGTTCCTGCCCCGGGTCACGGTGACGCTCAAAGCCAGCCTTTGATACGCGTCTGCCTGGTCGACGGGAACCCAGTAGTACATGCGATTGCAGCAGGCGCTCACGTGAGCTGCCCCAGGGGGTGGCGGGGTTTTGGTCACGATGAATTTATCGGGATCGCGGGCAAACCGCAGGTAGGAATGGTACACCTCGTCGTTGTCCAGCACGGGCGCGGCGTTGATAGAGAGCTGATTGTTTTGACTTGCTCCCAGGCCGAAAGTCCACAGGCTCGCCGGAGACTCTCCATGCAGTTCGCCATTGCTTTCCTGGGTGATCTGCCCCGTAACGCTGGTATAGTCGACTTGCACGAAGGGATAACCTTGATGGGCGCGAATCAGATTGTCCATAATCTGATTCGAATACATGTTCATGATGGCGACACGAATGCTGTCCTGGTCATGCTGGAGCTGACGCGCCCGACAGCCCGTGGCCAAAGCCATGGATGCCAGACAAAGCAAGGTGAAAATGCGGTTCATCGAGCGGTTCTCCGTAACCTGTTGTTCTTGTCCCAGAGACGCGATAGGCGCCAATTCCGTTTTGCGCTATCAACGAGAAGTGCAAATATCGCGGGATCGATCCGTGGATTGCGTGAGATTGCCTATATATCCCTTGCATCGGAACGAAGGAAATCATCGGTTCATCTTCGTGCAACGAAAGAAACGACTGTGACGATACAGAGGGGTGGTTGTAGCGATTGTTCCGTTCTTGCCGTGGGTGGCCAAAAAAACGCGGTAGGCTAAAGCCCTACCGCTATTATTCAGCCCGTAATCCTGCAGTCGAGCAAGGCTTCCCGAAACTCGGAGACGGCAGCGACCGCTACTTGTATGTGTGTGATAAATTCTGGCTGCGAAGGCTTGAATGTGCCAACCCAGAAACATACACTTACGTACAGTAGTGGTGGGGTTAGGCAACCTGGCTGGAACTCCGCGTTGACTGGCCGCGGCTGGGCTTGCCTGATGGTGACGAAGTGGAGGGCAGAAGAAGGGATTTGAGATTTGCGATTTGACATTTGAGACAGGGAACCGCCTGAAGGCAGGACCTCCAGCGCGGGCTTATCGCCAGGAAGGACTGAGGGGTGTGAGCAAGGTTGCAAAGCAAGGAACAGCAAGGAGTTGTGGCGTGTGGCAGGTCCAATAGTGAATCAGAAAAGAGCTTATCAGGTGAGGGTCTGAAAGGTTTGGATCATGGTCGGGCGTCGACGGAAAATCAATAAAATCAACGACTTACGGAGTTGTGCTTACCGAGTTATGAATCTAAACATGCACTTTTTGGCCCGGTGAATCACCTTAAAGCGTGAAATGGTCAGGAGTTACAGACGTGAATGAAGAACCTGAATAATATGAATCTAGCCGTCCAAGGGGAGGCCAATCCGCGGAACAGGCATCGGTAATGGCCCGGCCAAAAAAGCCGGGTCGTTCTGGGTGCGGCGGGCGGTAGAATAAATCGCCGGAATTGACCAGCAGCAAATTATAAAACAGCCATCAGTCTAATATTCAATAAGTCCTATGCAATTTCAATCGCAGACTCTCGGGAACGGCCTGGAGATCGTCGCGGAGGTGAATCCGCAGGCGTACTCGGCTTCGTATGCCTTCTTTGTGAAGACGGGGGCCCGCGACGAGTGGGATGCCGTTTCGGGGGTGAGCCATTTCCTGGAGCACATGGTCTTCAAGGGGACCGCCTCTCGCAGTACGGCCGACGTGAACCGGGAACTGGACGAGCTCAGTTCCAGTAGCAACGCCTTCACCAGCGAGGAGCAGACGGTCTATTACGCCACTACGCTGCCGGAGGACCAGCCCAAGATTGTGGAGCTTTTGGCGGACATGATGCGGCCGGCTCTGCGGCAGGAGGATTTCGATACCGAGAAGCAGGTCATCCTGGAAGAGATTGCCAAGTACGACGACCAGCCGCCTTATGGGGCTCATGAAAAATGCATGGCCGCCCATTTTGGCCCGCATCCGCTCGGGCGAAGTGTGCTGGGGACGGCCCAGAGTGTCGGCGACTTGAAACGCGAGCAAATGCTCGAATATTTTGAGCAGCGCTACAGCCCGCGGAACATCGTGCTGGCCGCTGGAGGAAATGTGGACTTTCCCCGGCTCATTGAAGAGGTCGAGAAGAACTGCGGCAGTTGGAAACCCTTCGAGGCCGCTCGCGTCGCTCCGCGGGCGAAGCCGAATCCGGGCTTTCTGTTGCTGCACAAGCCACTGGCCGTGCAGGAATATGTGATTCAAATCGCCGCCGGCCCGTGTGCGGTCGACGAGGACCGTTATGCCGCCCGCCTGCTGGCGACCATTCTCGGTGACGACACCGGCAGCCGCTTCTTTTGGGAGCTGATTGATACCGGACTGGCGGAATCGGCTTCGATTGGCGTTTCCGAGTATCAAGGCTCCGGCATCTACATGACAGGTCTGGCCTGCGAACCGGATGAAGCAGCCAGCAATCTGGAACTCATCCGCGAGCTACTCGAAGACGCCCAGGAAAACGGCGTGACCGAGGAAGAACTGATTCAGGCCCAGAACAAAACCTGTGCCCAGATTGTCCTCTCCGCCGAACGCCCCTCCAGCCGCATGTTCTCGGTCGGCAACGGCTGGGTGCAGCGGCGGCAGTACAAAACAATTCGCGAAGGGGTCGAAGCCTATCGCAAAGTAACGCTGGCGGACATCGCCGC
>CAYUJE010000438.1:0-2904 GCA_964444865.1 uncultured Pirellulaceae bacterium
GGCGGGTGGTGGTCCTCGGAGTCAGCCAGCGAGTCGTGGCGGACGAATTTGAGACTTCGCAAGCTTCCATCTGTCGGATGTGCCGCCGCGTGCGGGCCTGGCTCTTTGGCTGCGAGGAGTCGCTGCTGGCCCGTCAACAATACGGACACACGCAGCCCGCTGCTCCCGAGGCGTATGCGCGGACGGAACACACCCAGTCGCGCGGGGTGTATCAAGAGGATGAATCAGAAATCCTCCAAAATGAAGTCGGGCGAATCTTTGATGCAGCTCTAAGTCGAGCGGCATCAACGCCTTGCGAAACCGATTCGCCGGGATTTGCGACGAAAAGGATCGCCGCGAATCAGTGAATATTCGGGCTAAAAAGCTGTATCAGACGGGCCAACGCGGAGAGAGAGAATGTGGCATTTTTCAGCGAGAACGGGGACCGCAAGGCTCCAGCAGGTATTAGGCGTCTCTTGCTTACGCTGGTAACTCATGGCCAGAAAGCAGCTTGCGGTGACGATGGGGACGGCCTTCCAGCCGGTGCGTTTGCGGTCGCCGCGCTTGTCAGCCGGGGTGTGATGGAGGACAATCGGAGCTGGCAAAATAAGCGAGGTAAGCCGTGAGCGACCAGTGGTATTACGTGGAAGATGGCGAGACTCGCGGGCCCATTTCGCGGAGCGAGCTGAAGGGTCTGGCTCAGGCTGGCGCGCTCAAAAGCACAACGCTGGTTTGGAAAGATGGAATGGAGGACTGGGTCCCGGCCAGCAACTTTGGGCTCAGCAGTGGCCCTCCTCCCCAGAAGCCGCCGCCGCTTCCCAAGTCGCCCCCTCCTGTCCCTCCACCGGTTTCCCCAGCCGTTGCCGCGCTTCCTCCGCCGCCGGCTCGGTTCACAACTTCTCCCTCCCGTCCAATCAGCCGGCCCGTTTCGCAATCTAACCAGCAAACGGGGATTATTATCGCTGCGGGGATTGCTCTTGTGGCAGGACTCGCCATAGGCTGGCTGGGGCATGCGATGTTTGCGTCGCCGCGAGAGAAGCAGATCATCGCCGTTGCGCCGCAAGCACCCACAGCCGCGTCCGCTCCCCGACCACAGCCAGAGAAGAGCGCGGTTCCTGTGGCCGCGCTCCCGGCTGCTCCGGCGAAGTCCGAAGCTCCCTCCGTTTTGCCGGAAGCAGCTCCCCCGCCTGGGCAAAATTCAATTCCGCCGGCAGTTGCAACCCCCACGGATACAACCCCGGCCGAATCCCCACCTCTTGCCCCTACGTCCCCTTCGTCCCCTGCGGAGGCAAGCCCGGTGGCGACGACTGACCCAACTTCGGGAGCAGGTCCTTCGCCCATGCCCCCTGCCATTCCCAGTGGCACGGCGTCTAGCGCCCAGACGCCGCAGTATGTTCCCAAGATCACGCTGTACCAGGAAATCGACGTGCAAAGGGCGTCGAAGATGCCCATCCTGGAGACCATCAGCCTGTCCCAATATCAATTCCTCTCGCAACTTGAGATCGGCCTTCCGGACGCCGAGGGGATCCGAACGGTCGGCCAAACGGTGCTCGACACGCGGCTCCTGAAAGCCGATGACCTTTCACAAGCCCAACTGGCCGACTCGCTGAAGAAACTCAAGGGGTGGCAATTCAGTTACACGCTCAGCAAGGATGGCGAGGTGCTGAAGATGATGGCCGGTCCCGCGGATGCTCCGGTGGCGGGCAAAGTCGCGCCGAAGGGAACCGAGGGATTCATTGTCACCTCCGTAATGGACGAAGCCGGCTGGAAGGAACTGGCCCAGATTTCGTTCTATGTGCCGGACGAGCAAGCGAGCGGCAACAAGCGGCACTTGCGGCAAATGACGCACGACTTTGGCCCGCTGGGCAGTTTCACCGGCGAGACCAGTTTCGTCCGCAAAGGAATGCAGCAGGGGCTGCTGCGGATTGACTATTCGCACAAGCTAGAATACCGCGCTCCCGCGAAAGGAGCGGCCATCGCCGGCTCGCCGATCTCCGTCAGCGGAGCCGATCTGCGGCCGGACATCGCCGGCGGCAGCATCTGGTATGACCAAAAGACGAAACGAGTGCGGCAGGCCGAAGACCACTTCCATGTGAAGGGGGAAATCGCGACGAACATCGCCCCCCTGGGAATTGAGGAGCAGCAGGCGATGACCGTCAAACTGACCGATGTGAATCCTTGGAGCAAATGAGCGATGTGGTCTCTTGGCACGACAACCGCAATGCTCTGCGAGGGAGTAACCCGCCGGGAATGGCTGCGGGTCGGCGGGCTGTCGTCGGTCGGATTGATGCTGCCGCAACTGCTGGCGGCGCAATCGCGGGCAGTCGAGAAAGAGTCTGTAACCGGCGGGAGCTTCGGCAAGGCCAAGTCTTGCATTGTCTGCTTCCTGTTCGGTGCTCCGGCCCATCAGGACATTTGGGATTTGAAGCCCGACGCCAGCGACGATGTGCGCGGCGAGTTTGAGCCAATTGCCACCAGCGTGCCGGGGACTTTTTTTGGCGAGCATATCCCGCGAACCGCGAAGCTGGCTCACAAATTCGCTTTGATCCGGAGCATGACTCATCAGGATGCCACCCACACAGTGGCCATGCATTACATGCTCACCGGCCAGCGGCATCGGCGGCCCTCGACGAACCCGACCAATTTGCCAGATGACTTTCCGTGCTACGGTGCTGCCCTGAACAAGCTGCAGCCGAGTAGTTCGCCGCTGCCTTCGGGCATCAGCCTGAATTCGCCCGGAAATGAGATTCCCTCGAACCATATCTTCCCCGGTTTCTTCGCCGGATTTCTGGGGCACGGCTTCGACCCGATGTTCATCACCAGCAATCCGGCCAGCGAGAAATTCGATCCTTTTCCCACGGCTGGCGGCGCGCCGCGAGAACGGGTCCAGCAGCGGGAAGACCTGGCTCGGCAACTGGATGGCCT
>CAYUJE010000438.1:3004-4405 GCA_964444865.1 uncultured Pirellulaceae bacterium
CGCGACCATTGGCCGGGATGCTTTTCCATCACGCTCGCCGGAGCAGGCATTCGCGGCGGACTGGTGCACGGAGCCTCCGACAAAATCGCGGCTTATCCTGCCAGCGATCCCGTCGGCCCTGAGGAAATTGCCGCGACGATCTATCACGCCCTGGGCATTCCCCTCCGCACCGAACTGATCGATCACTCCGGCCGCCCACTCCCTCTGGCCACCGCCAAGCCGCTGCTAAGATTGTTCGGCTAACTATTTAATCCACCAAGGTCATCATGAAGCTGCTGCAAGATCGCGTTGCTCTCGTCACTGGTGCCGGCCGCGGAATCGGCCGGGCCATCGCCGTTGCCTTTGCTGCCGAAGGAGCGAAGGTCGCGATCACGGCTCGTACCGTGAGCGAGCTGAATGAAGTGGTTGTTCAAATCCGCTCCGCGGGCGGAACTGCTTTGGCCATGCCTGCGGACCTTGCGGATCACTCACTTCCTAGCAGACTTGTTGCCGATGTGGAGCAGTCCCTCGGCCCAGTTGAAATCCTCGTCAATAACGCCGGCATCGGCAGTAGCGCGGACCCTCGCGCGGTAGTCGACTTTAGCGACGAGTTTTGGGAGCAGACGTTGAAGGTCAATCTCACGGCTCCCTACTTGCTGTCCAAGGCGGTGCTGCCGGGAATGTTAGCCAGGAAGTGGGGACGGATCATCATGATTGCCTCCATCAACGGCAAGATCGGAGCCCTGCATGGCGCGGCCTATGCGGCCAGCAAGCATGGCCTGCTCGGATTCACGCGCACGCTGGCGATGGAGGTGGCATCGCAAGGAATCACCGTCAATGCGATCTGCCCCGGCCCGGTCCACACGGTGATGAACGACCGCCGCGTCGAATACGATGCCAAACGCCGCGGCGTGGCCTTTGACGAGCAGGCTGCTGGCCTCACCCCGCTCGGTCGTCGCCTGGAACCGGAGGAGATTGCGCCCCTCGCGGTGTACCTGGCATCGAGCGCCGCAGCCAGCGTCGTGGGTCAGGCCATCAACATCGACGGCGGCGTGCTGATGACCGGGTAAAGCCAACTAGACTTCGTCCAGCGGTTCCGAGGCGTCGCCAAATTTGTCCGGACGAAGCTGCATCTTGTCCATCATGGAAAGATAAAGTCGGCAGGCCTGGCGATTGGTTTTGCCCTGGTAGTTGAGCGTCCGTCCGGTTTGAATCCGCCCACCGCCGCGGCCGACTACCACGATGGGAAGCTGCGTGGCGTCGTGGCTGCCGGTCATCATGCTGGAACAGAACATGAGCATCGAGTTATCCAGCAACGTCCGCTCCCCTTCCTGGATCGCGTCGAGCTTGCGGGCGATGTAGGCGAGCTGCTCCGTGAAGAACTGGTTGACCTTCAGCCAGTCCGCCGTGTCCGAATGGGAC
>CAYUJE010000439.1:0-4404 GCA_964444865.1 uncultured Pirellulaceae bacterium
CATGATACCGTGCCCGGAACAAAGAATCTTGAGAGCTACCGGCGGCGCTCTCGGAACGGATACCAGCGGCGGCGGGGCTTGGGGGACATGACGCGATTCTATCCCGAGTGGCGGAGCTTTTCGCGACACCAGCCCGAGGCGCAAGCGAGGGAATTAGGCGTCGGTTTGGAACACGGCCGCTTTTGGCCGTGCCGCGCGGAATTCCCTCGCTCGCGCCTCGGGCTGGTGTTTGTGCTGCCCCATGTGCTCCTGAGGTGGCCATTCAATTATTCCGCAACAATTCTTGCCGACCCCTTGACATGAAGGTTACATCTGTATACACTTCAGGCTCCAAGGCAAACCAGGCTTGCGGTGCGCGCCGGGTGGAGATGGGCAGATAACGACAGTCCAAGCGGCTGCTCAAAAGTTCCGCTACGAGTTGCCTAGGGAGGAGGCAGGGTTTTTGGACTTCGCAGGAAGGTCGTTGGTATTGAAATGGGGATTTGCAGAGCGAAATGCGGCGATCCGGTGGATTGAAAAGGGCTTATCGGCGGAGACAAACGGCGTGAATCAGAAATCGTCGAAAATGGCACCATGATTCAACATTTACGGCGGACCTGAATTACGAAACAGATGTATACATAAAGAGTTACGGCGAGGTGAATCGGCGTAAGTGTTTTGAAAAAAAGTCGTTGTGAATCATGAATAATTGGGGGGTGACCAGGCGAAATCGGCCTTATCACCCTGATTTACGCCACAACGGGTAACGGCGGCCGGAAAGGTGACGAAGCGATGAGGACGAAATCGGGGGTGAAGTCCAGAGGAGATGTGCTGCTTGAAGATTGGGCAAACCGGCTGAAGCCGGTTACTACGACCGGGATGCCCAGGCAATAAGTTGAGGCACATCCAGCGATAACGAGGGTAGTGACCAGGTGTTAGACTAAACTAGGTGGGCCGGGGTTAGGTTTCCAAATAGTTCGTGGCGGCCCGTTCCGCTTGCCTTTCGTTTACCCCGTTGGGGTACTGCAAATACCATAATTACCCATGCCGACTGATTTTCCTAATTTCGATGCTTCCGACCTGCCGCGAACTCGCGTGCGGCAGCCGATTGACTACCGTTCTCGGAATACGAAGGTGAGGCTGTTCATGGCGGTGGGATTGCTGATCCTCGTGCTGACGCTGGCGGAGCGGGCGAGGGATCCCGAGAGTTGGAACTGGTTGTTCGGGCTGAAGGACAAAAGCGGCCAGGTCGAGAAGCCGATTGATAACCGCCTGGCGAGGAAGGAAGCCGCCCCCGAGGAGCCAGAGACGGTCTTTGTGCAGACAGGGAACAAGAAGGTGCTGCCGGAAAAGCCGCCGGCGGCAGAAACCGTTCCCGCCCAGGAATCCTGGAAAGCGGCCTGGCGGTCGGTCTGGCGCGACCTGGGGCACGACGAGCGGACGCTTGTTTTCCGTCTGACTGAGGCAGCCGCCGACAACAAACCCTTCGCCACCGAAAACGCCAGCCGAGCCGAGAACGCGATTGCCGCCATCGACGGGCTGTTCAGCACGTATCAGGCCTCCGCCTTCCAAGAGATTGCCGCGATGAAGGGGGAAGAGCAGAAGACCTGGACCACGATGCTGCGGCACGTGAATGGCCGCTGGGGGAAGGAACTCAAACCCGCCTTGCAACTGGTGGCGCTAGGGGGGAACCCTTCCGATGCGGAGCGCAAAACCATCGCCGATTTTCAGGGGGAGATTGAGGGACTTTGCCTGACCGAAGTTCGGGACGATGCCACGTTTCTTCGTCCGGACGAGAACCAGATCTGGTTCCACCTGATGCATGAGTTGCAGGCCCATTCGCCGGCGGAACTGGCGGCCAAGAGCGAAGGGGTTGTGGGCTATGGTGCCATGTATAACCAGCCGGAGGCGTATCGCGGTAAGGTAGTGACGGTCAAGGCCCAGGTGCGGGCTGCTTATCGTGTGCCGGCCATCAAGAATTACTTGGGGATCAAGGAATTCAACGTGCTGTATCTGGCCCCCGAAGGTGTCCCCGACAAGCCAGTGGTGGTGTATAGCCTCGGCCTGCCGCCGGGGTTTCCCAAGCTGAACGACCAGGGCCATCCCAGCGGCATGACGATGCTGCATGAGGATGTGGAGGTGACCGGTTACTATTTTAAACGCGGGGCGTATCGGGGGAAGGATGCGAACTATACCGCTCCGCTGATTTTGGTGAATACGCCGACCTGGATTCCGGTTCAGGGACAGCAGGACACGATTGCCCGCGGCCGCGAAGTGTGGCGTGAATCGCTGGTGATTTCAGTGGTGCTGTTTGCCGTGGGGGCGGGTTTCGTTTACCTGGTGGTGCGGTGGAATCGAGCTCCTGCTCGCAAGCTCGACGACGAACAAGTTCGGGCCGCGGTGGCCGATTTGCAGAATGCCGACCTTCCCCCCACGCTGCAGGAATCCCTCAAACGACTTGCCGAGGAGGCCGACGATGCGAAGTAATCTGGTAAGGCGAGTCGCCCAGCATAGTAGCCCGCACACTCCGTGTGCTGGCATGTCCGCACACGGAGTGTGCCGACTACTAACAGGAATGCTGCTGTTCCTTTTGACCGCAGCCTCTTCGTCCGCCCAGGAAAAAGCCTCGGCGGCCTTTCGGCCTCCGGCCAGCGCGCTCGAGGTTCTGAGCAAGTATGACATTGGCGAGAGTCAACTCGGCAACTTCTTCAGCGGCCAGCCCCTTGGCCCCGCGGAAGAAGAAGTGCTGGCCAAGATTCTCTATCGCTGGCCGCGGCTGGGGCAGGAATACATTGAAGAATGGCGGCGAAAGGGAGTGACTTGGGACCAGTTGGTCGCCGACTCAGTCGCCCACCGGGGCGAGATTTTTCACTTCCGCGGGCGCGTGACGCAGGTCGCCAAAGTCGCGCTGACTCCGGAGGTGGCGGAGCGGATGGAGTTTGACCATTACTACGCCGCGAACATCAAGATTCAAGATTCGCCGTCCGTCGCGCTCGTGTATGCCCGGTATATCCCGATCTCTTGGAAGGTCGATACCGAAATGGACGAACTTGTTTCGGTGGACGGCTTGTTCCTCAAAGTTGGCGATAACAAGGCCGATTCACCGCCGCTGATTTTTGCCGCCGAGCGAATCGCCTGGCATCCCGACCGGCCGCATCCCGCGGATCAGATTGGCCCCGACCAGATGGCGCTGGCGCAGGCGGGGGTGGACTGGGGACTGTATGAAGTGGTGAAAGCGGAAAATGGGCACAGCATCAGCGGACCGGACCGCGAGCCTTTCTATCAAACCTTGGCGGTCTTTGCCGGCGAGGAGGGGAAAAGACTTCCCGCGGCGACGAGCGCGGTGGATATTCCGCTGCTGTTGCAAAAGTCGGAAACCGTGCTGGGCAAACGGATGAAGGTCAGTGGGATTGCCCGGCGGATCACCAAGGTGACGGTCTCTGCCGAAGATATCCGCAAGCGGTTTGGGATCAGTCATTACTACGAGATCGATATCTCGGTTCCGCTCGACAAGCCAATGAAGGTGGCCAAGAGTGCCAAGGACAAGGACTCGCTGCTCTATGCCAACGACTTTCCGGTCGTGCTGCTGGTGCCGCGACTCCCGAGTGATTTGAAAGAGGGCGAGAACTTGCACGACCAGATTGCTGCTGATGCGACGTTCTACAAACTATGGACTTATCAGTCGTCGTTTGCCTCGCAGAAGAACATGCGACAGGCGGCACCGCTGCTCATGGCCTCGGATATTAAACTCGTTCAGCCAGGGAATCCGCTGGCCGGTTTTAGCGGGATGATTGCCACGACCGCGATGATCCTGGCCGGGGGGACCTTTCTCATCATCTACTGGTGGTTCCGCTTGACCGACCGCAAAAGCCTCGCCCCGCTACCCTCAACCTCCATCCACGACGCCCTGCGCAAGGGAGCCGAGCAAGCGCACGACGAGAAGCCGAATTTTGAGGGCTTAAAGTAGGGTGCATGAAGCGCAGCGCAATGCACGCGTGAAGGACGATAGCTCCCTGGTGAATCAACCTCAAGGCCACGCGGCACCCGCGTGCAATTCGCAAAGCCTCATGCACCCTACGCCAACTCAAGCCCACGAGATCGGGGAATCTCAGGCCCAAAGGGCCGACGCTAAGGTAGCCCAAGCTAGACTAATGCTCCGATGATTACAGTCATACTCGAAGCCGCGAATAATCGAGAAATTGCAAGATGCGGCAAAGCTGGAAACGAACGGTTCTTAATCCGAGTTGATCCGGACTTTCCAAAACTTTCGCAATTGAGCGAGGTTGATTATGACGTGTTTGCAACTTCGGACATGTCAGCGTTGATCGAAGAGTTGGCGACTCTTCGGCAAATTGCGAAAGAAGAAGATCGATTGCACATCGACGAAATCATTGGGCTTGCCGCTCGCTGTCGGGACGAGGATGG
>CAYUJE010000440.1:0-4394 GCA_964444865.1 uncultured Pirellulaceae bacterium
ATACAGAACAACTGTCTTGCGTGTCACAATCGCGAGGGGTTAGAGTCTCTCTCTCCCAACCTTCCGACGAGCTACACCCGCAAAGTTCAGGAGGTTGCAGAGCTCAAGCCCGGCCTTGTGTCGTCCGTTCCGGCCATGACTCCTCCCGCGCTCAATAGCGTCGGGGATAAATACCACGAGGAAGCGCTAGCCGCCGTCATTCGCCGCCAAGGTCCGCCACTGCGGGACTATCTGCTCGTCCGCATGCCCCGTTTTCCTCTTTCAGACGACGAGCTCAAACGGCTGACAAGCTATTTCGTCCAAACCGACCGCATTCCACCGCTGCCTGATGCCGTCGCCACAAAACCAACTCCCGCCGAAGAAGCCGCCTTCTCTCTCGCCGGCAACCGACTGGTCTCCACCGACGGCTTTGGCTGCACGAGTTGCCACCAGGTGGGGAAAGTCATCCCGGACAAAGCGCCGCTGAACGCCCGCGGGCCGTCCCTCTCGTCGCTCGACAAGCGGATCCGCAAGGAGTGGTACGACCGCTTCCTCCGCAATCCCGCCCGCATCGTCCCCCGGATGGAAATGCCCAGCGTCCAAATCCCCGTCCGCGGCGTCCTCGATTCCAAGCTCGACCCCCAACTCGCCGCCCTCTGGCACGTCCTCGCCACCCCCGGCTTTGAACCGCCGGAGCCGAATGCGTATCGAATACTCCGCTTTGCGGGAACAACGCGCCGGGAATATCCGCAAACCGTCTTCGATACAGTTCAATTCCGAAAGAATACTTACGCCAATCCCGTGCTGACGGCTTTCGGCAATCGTCATAATCTTCTGTTTGACTTGGAGAGGAATCGGGTGGTGGGGTGGTGGGTGGGAGATGCCGCCGCCCAACGAACCCGTGGAAAAAGTTGGTACTGGGAAGTACCAGGCCCTGTCCTGCTGGATAACGAATCTGCTGAGCCTGATTTCCAATTGCTGATCGATGGCAGCGAGGCGAGGCCCATGGCCAATGGCCATCTCCTCGCTCAACCAAATCGCGAATTTGAATCCGCACCTTTGGAAACAGGAGTGCACGGATTTCGATATACGCTTTTATTTCGCAGGAAGGGAGTCGAACAGCCCGTCCGCTTGTTCGTAACCCAGCTTCTTCAAGCCTGGCAAGATCCAGAGGATCCGATGCACACTGGCATCCAGCGAGAACTGCAAGTATCGGGAGTGCCGTCAGGAGCGATACTTATCTTTCGTCCTATCGACTTTAATCGCCTTCTAAACGTCAAGTTCGAAAAAAACACATTCACACTTAATCCGAAACATGGGACGCAAATCCATGTGGTGGAAAACGAGGATCAAGAGACTCGGCGCGACGGTATCGTCATCGCCAACAAGCACGATGCTGATCTGTTAATGGCCGGGGAGTCCGAAAAACGCGGAATTAGGATTCGAATGCGATATTCGACGAGGCTTGCGCTGGACCAGTTTGACGGCCCAACGTCAGTTCCCTCCACCTCCGAACCTACCGAAATCGAATTCGGGCCAGGATGGAAGGCAACTCGTCTTCCAATCTCCGATAAAATACTGCCAACCACGCTAACCTTTCGGCCCAATGGGGCACTTATGGTCGGTACTTTGACGGGCCAAGTCTTTAGTACGAACCCTGCGGAAGACGCTCTAGAGAAAATGTCTGATGGCCTGGCCGCTCCCTATGGACTTTTTGCGACTGAAAATTACGTCGACGTGCTGACCAAGACCAGCTTGCTGCGAATTTCGCTTGCCCCCAAGGATCGTAGGTCGGTGGATTTTTTGTCATACGGCTGGGGGCACACCGCGGATTATCACGATTGGGCAATAGGCTTGCCCCGCAATGAACGAGGTCGGTATTACGTCGGCTTGCCTTGCCAGCAGGACGCTCGCGATGTTGAGGAGGCGAAGTATCGAGGGAGCGTGATCCAGCTAGTGCCACAAGAACCGACCAAGGATGATCCTAGACAGTATTCCATCGAAGCCCTCTCCACCGGCCACCGCTTCCCCATGGGCCTAGCCGTCAATCGCGACGGTGATTTGTTCGTCACGGACAATCAGGGAAACTACAACCCGTTCAACGAGCTGAACCATGTCCGCAAACGGGCGTTTTTCGGGTTCGTGAACGCGATTGATAAGAAGAACAAAGATTATAAGGCTCCGCCCACGACCGAGCCGGCGATCAATATTCCTCATCCGTGGACGCGGAGCGTCAACGGGATTTGCTTTTTGTATACGCCGGAGAAGCTCAAGAAAGAGACGGGCAAGGATGCGTTTGGGCCGCTGGAGGGACAGCTCGTCGGCTGCGAATACGACACGCGGCGGCTGATTCGGATGAGTTTGCAGAAGATTGGGGAGACCTATCAGGGGTGCGCGTATCCGCTGAGCCAAGAGCCGTCGTCGCCGGAGAAGGGTTTTCTTGGACCGATTGTTTGTGCCGTCTCGCCGCGCGGGGAGCTTTACGTCGGCAGCATTCGCGAGAGCGGCTGGGGGGCGGGGAACAACGTTGGCGAAATTGTGAAGATCAAGTTCGAACCGGAGAAGCTGCCGTGCGGGATCGCCGAGGTCAAAGTCGTGAAGGGAGGTTTTAGCATCGACTTCCTGCAGGAGGTGGATGCAAAGAAGGCGGCCGACATCGCCAACTATTCGATTTCCTCCTACCGCCGCATCAGCACACCGGCATATGGCGGACCGGATGTGGACCGGCGGACCGAGAAGATTGATACCGTGGATCTCTCTCCCGACAAGAAACGAGTCACCGTTAAGTTACCGGAACTGCGGACGGGGGGATTTGTGTATGAGATTCAGCTCAAGAATCTTGCGCCTGGCGAGGCGGAGTTCTTTCCCGCCGAAGCGTATTTCACGCTGCATGGCGTGCCGGAGGAGTAAATTGGAAATCTCAAATCTCAAACAAATGTGAATTCGGGAAATTCCAATTCAGGAAATGCGACGTTTCCAGATTCTCTATTCCCTATTGGAATTTGTTTGAGATTTGAGATTTCCAATTTCCATGCCTATTCTGCCAGCATCGCATCCCGCGTCTTGCGGATGACTTCGCCGTTAAAGAAATACGGTTCGCTCCGATGGTCGCCGCCGATGAGGTGGGCGGCGTCAAAATCGGTGTACCGCTCCGTCAGGTCGGCGGGCAGATTGCTCTTGCTGCCGGCCAGTCCGACGTAGCCCTGGGCAGGTGAGCCGTCACATTTATCGACTTTGTCAAACCGCCACAGGACGCTGTCGCAGCTCGAGTAAATATTGAGCCAGGTTTGGGCGAGGGGCATGGCCCGGCCGTGGACGTTTTCGGGAAGGAGCCAGTCATTCTGCACGGCCGCGGCCCAATAGACGACGCGGAAACTCGGCCGCGGGCCGTCTTCCAGTTTGTGCCCAACTAAGGTGCCGCCGCCGAGAAGATGCAGCCCCCCGCCAATAATTCGCGAACCGTAGCTAAAGCCGATGAGTCCGACGCGGCGATCTGCGGGAATGGGAGCGAGGAAGCGGGCCAGAAGGTAAGTCTCATCATCACTGCGGTACGCTTTCGAGCGAACGTCTTTGACCGGCCCGCGAATTTGATCGCTCGGCCAGGACCAGATGACGTAGCGGACCTTCCCTTCGGTCTGGCTGCTGAAAAGTTCGCGGTAAATGGCGAGCCCTCGCGCCTCGGCACCGGCGGCGTCCATCCGGTTGCCGTGGACATAGATGACGGTAACGGTCTCGGAATCGTCAGATTCGTAAAAGGCGCGGTCTTCCGTCCCTTTCCAATAGCCGGCAATGTAGCGCGAAGTGCTGTTGCCGGGACCCTCATCCACGCAAGTGATGTCGCGCGTGTTCACCAGCCAGATTTGATCGTTCGGCCGCGGCTCAAAGGGTCTCTCGGCGGCAGTCCCTTTGCCGGCCAGGACGCTTGACATTCCTGCGGCGGCGCAGAGGAGCGTGATGGCACACGCTGCGAACCGAGTGGAAGGAGTGCCGGCGGGCATGGGAGTCGGGTGGGGAGGATTATGCGGCTGGTAGGGATGAGCGAAGCTCAGAGGCCCCTGTCGTCAAGGTAATGTAGCACGATTCCAGCAGTATGCATCGGCAAAAAAACAACAGCAGTGGCAAAAAAGATGCTGTTGCGTTTGCACAACACGGGGTGTGGTGTAGAGTTTCACAGCCCTATCAGGATGGGCCAATGTGCTCGCGCATCAGGAATATCGGAGAACTGCCATGAACAAGATTTTCGCCCTCATCGCTCTGTCGGTCGTGGCCCTCAGCCTGTCTGGCTGCGGCTGCAATCGGCCCTTTGCCAACTGGTTCAATCGGGGTGGATCGTGCGCCCCCGACCCGTGTGCGACCGGACCACGTGCCACGCTATTCGGCGGCGGACAGATTCCGCCGGGAGCGGAAGTGCTGCA
>CAYUJE010000441.1:0-4375 GCA_964444865.1 uncultured Pirellulaceae bacterium
CCGCGGAGAACCTGGGGCGAAATATTCTCGTTTTTGAGAACTTTGAGCGGCGAAGCGGCAAAGGCCTGCTCCCAGACAGCCATGTATTCCTTGAAGCGAAAGTCGGCATACAGAAAATAGCCGCCGGGCTTAAGGACGCGATGGACCTCCGCCAGGAACTTCGGGAACCGCGGATAGCAATGCGAAGCCTCGACATTGATGACCGCATCCAGGCTGGCATCCGCAAATGGCAGGTTCTCGGCGTCTCCCTGAATGAATTCCAGCCCTTTCAGTTTGTGGTGCTCCCGGCACATTTCCACTCCAGCCGGATTCAGGTCGAGTCCCGTCAACTTCTTCGGCTTGAGGTAGCGCATCACATAGCTGGCACCGCCACCATGCCCGCAACTTACCTCCAAGACTTCCTTCCCTTGCAAATCGGCCTGGGACGCGACGAGATGATAAAGCCCGATGCAGGGCCGGTCCTTTTCGTCCGCTTCTTCGAGCCGCAGTTCCGCCGGCGGCGACTCGACATAGGCATAATTGAGAAAGAATAGCGGCTCTTTCGCCGTCTTCCGCGTCAGCAGCGGATACCAGAATTTCCAGTACGCCTTCCGGAGCCAGGAGAAGGAGAAGAAGAGGTCGATAGTCTTGTGAAAGGCGGTTTGGAGCATGAGCGCATTGTACATTGCTTTGGCACAAGCGGACCTCACTCCGCCGCGGCCACTGGCGGCGACAGGTTGCCGCGAAGCTCCCCAAAGGCCGATTAAACACATGCGAATTGCCGAGTTCGTGTCTGCGTTGGCACAAGCTTGCTTTGTGATCTGGCACATGCCCATAATCCAGTCACGTCGTATCGGTTTTCTTCTGCGATTTTCAAGCTCTCCATGCCCGTTTCCAGCGACCGCAATCTGCTCTTCGGCATTCTGGCCCTCCAGATGGACTTCATCACCCGCGAGCAACTCGTGGCGGGGATGCAGGCGTGGGTGCTGGGGAAGGAGACTCCGCTGGCCGAGCACCTGGTCCGCGCCGGCGCGCTGCGGCCCGAACATCGAAGTCTCTTGGAGCCGCTGGTCGAGGCGCACATCCGCCAGCATGGGGACGACCCGCAGCAGAGCCTGGCGTCGATCAGCTCCTTCGATGCACTCCGGAGCGAGTTGGCCGGCCTGCGGGACGAGGACGTTGGCGCATCAATGGCCAACATTCCTGGCAAGGCCGCCAAGGAAGTCGACCCCTTTGCGACCATTTCCGTCGGCGCGGCCAGCTCGCAGGGAATGCGATTCCGCATCCTTCGCCCGCACGCGGAAGGGGGCTTGGGCCGGGTTTCGGTCGCACTCGATGGCGAGCTCGGCCGCGAAGTCGCCCTCAAGGAAATCAAGCCCGAGCGGGCCGACGACCCCGACAGCCGCGGCCGATTCACCCGCGAGGCGGAAATCACCGGCGGCCTGGAACACCCCGGCATCGTCCCCGTCTATGGCCTCGGCGCCTACCCCGACGGCCGCCCCTTCTACGCCATGCGCTTCATTCGCGGCAAGAGCCTGAAGGAAGCGATTGAGCGGTTTCACGCGGGGAGGGGGACTGGGGAAACGGCGAGCGGGGGGCGTAAGCCCCCTGATTCTTCGGCCCCGCGCAAAACCTACTCTCCCACCGAGCAAAACCTCGAGCTCCGCAAGCTCCTCCAGCGACTCATCGACGTCTGCGAAGCCATGGACTACGCCCACAGCCGCGGCGTCCTTCACCGCGACCTCAAGCCCGGCAACATCATGCTCGGCAAATACGGCGAAACCCTCGTTGTTGACTGGGGACTGGCGAAGCCGCTGGGGAAAGCAGCCCCTCCGACACTCGAAGAAAAGGATACTGCGACCACGGTTGGTCTCTCATCGCTTCCGGAAGCCGCGCTAAATCCTTCCAGCACTGGCGGCAGTGAACCGACAGTCCTTGGCACCGCCCTCGGCACTCCCGCCTTCATGAGCCCCGAGCAAGCCCAAGGGCGCCTCGACTTGCTTGGGCCCGCGAGCGATGTGTTTAGTCTGGGAGCGATTCTCTACCAGATTCTTACCGGCCGGCCTCCCTACACGGCAGCGACAAAGGACGACGTCTTGCGCAAAGCTCAGGCAGGCGATTTTCCCGCTCCCCACACTCTTCGTCGCCAAGTCCCCGCGCCGCTCGAAGCCATCTGCCTCAAATCGCTCGCGCCACAGTCCGCCAACCGCTATTCGAGCTGCCGCGACTTTGCCGCCGACCTAGAACGCTTCCTCGCCGACGAGCCAGTTACGGCCCGCCGCGACTCGTTCTCCGAACGGCTTTCCAGGTTAAGCAGACGCCATCGCACAGCCTTTTTGGCATCAGCGGTCGCGCTGATTCTGCTCGCTGGCGGTTCACTTGTTGCGTTGGGAATCGTAGACCACTATCGGGGTGCGGCAAGGACCCTAGCCGAAAATCTTAAGGGGAAAAATGCGGAGATTCAGAAGACGAGTGAAAAGAACAAAAACCTCGCGGAGGAACTGCAAGGTATAAACTCCACCCTTGAAAAGAACAAGAAGGAACTCAGCGCTCGCCTCGCCGCGAATTACTTCCAGCACGGCCTCAACGAATATCAGGCTGGTCGTCCCGGGCAAGGCGTTGCGGACATTCGCCGTGCGATAAATTTTCAATCTAAAGACGACCCGATGCAAGGATCCTACATACGAATTCTGGATGATCGTATTCTTCAAGGCGGCAAGCTTGTCAACCCTCCGATGCCCCATGCTGCACCAGTATCTCATGTGGCTTTCAGTCCAGATGGGACCAAAGTGGCTACTGCCAGTTGGGACAAGACCGCCCGGATTTGGGATACTCAGACGGGCAAGCCCGTCGGGGAGCCAATGCGCCATGACGAAATGCTAACTAGTGTGACTTTCAGCCCGGACGGAAGTAAGGTAGCAACCGCTAGCGATGACGGTAGCGCACGTATTTGGAACGCCCAGACCGGCACGCCCATATGTGAGCCATTGCGCCATGTAGGACCTGTGCTCCATGTAGGACCTGTGCTCCATGTGGCATTCAGCCCCGACGGCGAACGGGTGGCAACGGGGAACTTCAAAGGCAGTGCCCAATTTTGGAATGCACAGACGGGTGCGCCTATAGGTGAGCCGTTGCGCCATGGAATTGTCAAACATTTGGTTTTTAGTCCCGACGGCACCAAGGTGGTTACGGCTAGCTTCAACAGGACTGCCCGAATTTGGAACATCCAAACGGGCATGCCTGTGGGAAAGCCACTGCGCCATGACTTTGAAGTAATACGTGCCGCATTCAGCCCGGATGGGACCAGGGTAGTCACCGCGAGCTACGACCAAACCGCTCGGATTTGGGATGCTCAAACAGGTGATCCGTTGGGGGAACCACTTCGCCATGATTCTGCTCTGACAGATGTGGTATTCAGCCCAGATGGGACGAAGGTGGCTACGGCCAGTGACGACAAAACGGCTAGGATCTGGAACGCGCAAACAGGCTCGCTCGTTGGGGAATCGCTACGCCATAATGCACGTGTGAACGGTGTAGCATTTAGCCCGGATGGAACTAAGGTGGCCACAGCCAGTGACGATCAAACCGCTCGGATTTGGAACTCCCTGACGGGAGCCTCCCTTGGAGAGCCGATGCGACACGATGGCGGTGTGAACCACGTAGCATTCAGCCCGGATGGAACAAAAGTGGCCACGGCAAGTCACGACAAAGCCACCCGAATTTGGAGTGCCCCTTGTAACCGCGCGGTGGTGCTACGCCATAGTGCCCGTCTGAACGGTGTGGTATTCAGCCCCGATGGAACCAAAGTGGCCACGGCCAGTGAAGACAAGACTGCTCAGATTTGGAATTCCAAGACGGGAGCACCCATCGGAGATCCGCTACGCCATAAATGGGGCGTGGTGCATGTGGCTTTCAGTCCCGGTGGGACCGAGGTCGCCACGGCTAGTGAGGACCATACGGCCCGGATTTGGAGTGCTCAAACGGGCAAACCCGTTGGGCAGCCAATGCGCCACGACCTCGGATTAAAACATCTGACTTTCAGCCCGGACGGGAACCTACTGGCAACTGCAAGCGATGACAAGACCGCGCGTATTTGGAGCGTCAAGACGGGCGCGCTCATTGGACAACCACTTCAACATGATGCAAGAGTACTCCAAGTGGCATTCAGCCCCGACAACACCCGTGTCGCTACGGCAAGTGGTGACAAAACCGTCCGGATTTGGAACGCCGAGACTGGTGCAAGAATTGGAGAGCCGTTGCGACATGATGCGGACGTATTCTGTGTGGCCTCCAGTTTCGATGGGACTAAGTTAGTGACAAGCGGTTTGGACATTTACGGCCGAATTTGGAGCGCCCAAACCGGGACGCTAGTGGGGATACCGTTACGACATGATGG
>CAYUJE010000442.1:0-4330 GCA_964444865.1 uncultured Pirellulaceae bacterium
GGTAAGCTTACTCTAGTAGCAGCATTTTTCGTCGGCTCATCTGCCAGTGCCACCCCGCCGCGATTACCGCTGAATCGTCGCGGGGGCTTCTTTCGCCGGCTTGGCGGCCGTCCTTGCCGCCGCGCTGCCGCGGCTGTCGAAGAAGCGGCTGGTTCCTTCGCTGACGAGGCGGGCGTCCTCCTCGCCACTGGTCACTTCGACGCGGTAGCGATGCGTCCCACCCTTGCTGGCCTGGGCCTTTACCTTCAGCGTCACTTGCTCACCGGCCGCCAATTCCGGCAGCGGGTCGCAGACGACCTGGCCGGGGACGAGCTTCCCTTGGCCTCCCGCCAGTTCGGTCGGCTCGACGCCCTCCGCGAACTGCATCACGATCTTCACATTCTTCGCGGCTCGGCTGCCGCGGTTCATCACTTGGATTTCATAGCTGATATCCTGTCCGGTCGCCGTCGGCACAGCCGGGTCATTCACAATCAGTTTGAGATCGGAGACCGCTTCGACTTCCGTCACGGCGTCGCCGGATGCGGCCAGACCCGCCTTGCCGGTCGCTTGCACCGCCACGCGATTGGTCCCTTCGACCAGGAGTTGGCAGCGGATTTCAAATTGTTTTTGAGCATTCGGGGCAATGGCTCCCACCTTCCAGCTCAGGTTCCCCTTGGCGACGGTCGCGCCACTGACGCCACTCACGTAGCGAGCCCCGCCGGGAATCGCCATGCTCACCAGCACATCTTCCGCGGCTGCATTGCCCGTGTTGGTCACATTCACCAGATAGGTCGCTTCGGTGCCGGCAAACTTCAGCACCGGGGCTTCCACGGCCACCGCCAGTTGAGCCCGCCGAATGAGAATCTTCGTGGCGGCATCCGCGCCCAAGCCGCCGTCTCCCTTGGCCACCGCCGTCAACTTGAGTTCGCCCATTTGGTTGGCGATCACTTGCACGGGAATTTCCACCTGGTCGCCGGCGGGAACATTTCCAATTTCCACATCTTTGGGCTTATTGCCGCCGATGCCGACGCTCACCACCACGCCGGTCGCATCGCCACTGCCGGGATTGCTGACCAGCAGCGTGAAAACCTTCTCTTCGCCAAACAGCATGTCCGAGGCGCCGGTCATCGTCAGTTCCAGCAGGGGCTGGCGGACTGTGATGCGGGCGTGCTGAGCGGTGGGGCGGCAAGTCCATTCCACATTCAGGTCGAAAGGCTGCCCTTCCGCGGCAGTGAGCTGCAGATGCAGTTCGTCGCTCGATTTGGCCTTCACATTCGCCAGAGTCCAGACCAGTTTGGGGGTTCCCGCGCCGTCGGCTTGCAGTTGGGCTTCGCCGCCGGTCGATTCCGCACCGGCAATTTTGACCCACGTCGGGAGCGGCAGGCGGACATGCACGTCTTCCACGTCCGTCGCGCCGTCGTTGGTGACATGCAGCACGAATTTGCTGGGCTTGCCAACATTCAGAGCCGCCGGCCCGGTGACCCGCACATGAATATTCGGGAGATGGCTCTCGACATGAATCTGTTCGTTCGCAGCGGGCTGCCTGGCTTCTGGCCGGCTCCTGGTCGGCTGTCGCCGGGACGAAGGAGGACCTGCCGGCTCTTCCGAGGCTGGTGCGGCCTGCAAATCCTCTTGCGGCTCGGACGCGGGAGCGGACCGAACCTCCCGAGCGGTAACGGGGGACAAACCTGGCCCGCCAAAAGGGCGACTCGCTGGCACTTCGGCTTGCACTTCACTGGTTTCCGCAACCGCTTCGGTGCTGGGATTTTGATCCACGATCGTTCCCACACGCATCGGCGGAGCTTCGTTTCTGGGAAGCGTTCCCGGCCGCTTAAGCACGCTCTTCATCTCGCCGACCTCCGCGGGGGGCGCCTCGCTGGCGGCCTCGGCTTCGTCCGCGGTAATCGGACTCACATCGTCGGCCAGGCGGGCCGAAGCTCCTCCTTCACCGGCAACCGGCACGGCTGGATAGTCCGAGCCGCGGAAGGCAGGGGCCAATGGCCGCGGCGCGACCGGCTGAATCCGCCCGGGTTCTTTCGGTGCCGATGCAGAGGGCTTTCGCCAAGACGCCTCCTGAGCTGGCAGCAGGGCGACAACGAGCCCGGCAACGAGGAATAGGGCGGAGATAGTGATGGTAGTCCTGGACATTCGAGTTCCCCAAGCAGCGATTCTGGATTTTGGGCGCGAAACCTTTATCGGTCCCAAAGACTGTTCGGGTTGAGTTGACTTTGACGATTACTGCAATTTGTTAAACTGGGGAGATTGTTTCGACGCTAGCCCCACGTGCAAGCGAAGGAATGAGGCTTGTCCCCGTCCCCGGGTGCTTTCCGCCTGCAAGAGGATTATCATCCCCTTATGAACACCAACCTCTCCCGCCGCTCGCTTCTCGCCTCCACCGCCGGCCTCGTTGCCGCGGGTTCCCTAAGTGCTTCCATGACCCATGCCGAGGATGCAAAACCAGAGGCGAAGCCGATAGCGGATGCCAACTGGAAAATCGAAAAGGGACGCATCAACCAGTCCGTCGTGAGCTGGTGCTTCAATCCGATGCCCGTGGAAGAGCTAGCTCGCGCAGCAGCGGCGATGGGACTCAAATCAGTAGAACTGTGCGATCCCAAGCATTGGCCCATGCTCAAAACGCTCGGCCTGACCTGTGCCATCGGCAGCACGCATGGCTTTGTGAAAGGGTGGAACCACAAGGAGCATTGGGACTACTGCCGCGAGCGGATGACCAGCGTCATCGAAGCCGCTGCCGCCTTCGGCTGTCCGAGCGTGATCACGTTTTCGGGGATGAAGGGGGATCTCCAAGGGCCGGAAGGGGACGAAATCGGCAAGCGGAACACGGTGGAGGGACTGAAGACCATCCTCAAGCTGGCCGAGGAGAAGAAAGTCACCATGTGCCTGGAGATGCTCAACAGCCGCGTCGACGTGGAGATGAAAGGACACCCCGGCTACCAATGCGACACCATCGAATGGGCCGCCGACGTTTGCAACCGCATCGGCTCGCCGCGGGTGAAAATTCTGTTCGACATCTACCACGTCCAGATCATGCAAGGAGACGTCATCGTCCGCCTTCGCGAATACAAAGACCTCATCGGCCACTACCACACCGCCGGCAACCCCGGCCGCGGCGAGCTCAACGACAGCCAGGAAATCAACTACCCCGCCATCATGAAAGCCATCGCCGAAACCGGTTACACCGGCTTCGTCGGGCAGGAGTTCATTCCGACGTACAAGGACAAGATTGCCAGCCTGCGGGAAGGGGTAAGGGTTTGCGATGTGTAAACCGTGGGACATGCTGCCAGCTTGTCCAAAATGATCTTCACATTGCCAACTCTTCGCGGCTTGGCGTCTTCGCGTGATGCCCACTCTGCCAAGCATTGCCTCACGCGAAGGCGCGGAGACGCGAAGAAGAATTCAGATGGATGCTTTGCTCATTCTTTCTTTACCGCTTCGCGTGCTTTCGCGTCGGCTATCTCGTATTCCTTCTCGGTCATTCGTTCAACCCGGTATTCAATGTGCAATTGTGCTTTCGCTTTTGAAACGAGGTTCCACTTCCAAGGATCGTCGACGACCACCTTACCCAGTTCCAGTTTTCTTTTGGTGACTTGTCGCCTTTCGAATGGCTTCAACTCGCCGTGTTCATCTTTCACGTAGTCCGTGAATGTGGATTCAATCACAATCCAAATTGTTTGCCCGTTGATTTTCGTGGGCTTGAAATCATACCTCTGACCTACGTCCAAATAAGAGTCTCCATTAGGGACGCCAGCTCCTACGAGAAAGCTCCGTGGTTCACCGAGTTGCGCGACGAGCATGGGCTCGGAAACGATCTGGCTCTGCCGCTTGTCCGCTGATTCCTCCACTACCTTGATAAACAAGACAATCAAGTCACCCTGTTTCGCCTTCGCGGGCTCTTCGCACGGACCTTTGCTCAAGACGGAAAGAATCAACCCGCAACTCACCGCCCAAATCAGAATGGCGCGATTCATGAATCACCTCGAAAAGGACCGCGGAATACCCAATCTTGTGCCATCGCAGGCCTCATTGGTCAAGAGCAATATGCCGCTGTTTCGCCGAGTAAGTCGAAACGATCTCCAACTCTTCCGCCTTCCCTTCGCGGCTTAGCGTCTTCGCGTGAGTTCCTGCCTTTCGGAGATAGTTTCACGCGAAGACGCTTAGCCGCGAAGACGAGTTCCACTTATGCCTCTTTCCGCCAAGTGAGAGCACAGATACGCTGGATTGTGTCTGTTATCTGTCCGAATTCATGAGCCACCCATGCCTGCGCTATACGAACACCTGGGAATCCGCTTCCTCTACCCAGAGAACTGGTCTTTGGTGGACGAGGAGCGGGAAG
>CAYUJE010000443.1:0-4255 GCA_964444865.1 uncultured Pirellulaceae bacterium
CCAACCTACCGAACTCACCCAGATCGCGCTAGACCCTACATGGAACCGCTCTAAGCGCCGTGTCAGACCACGTATCGCCAAACGGACACAAAGTGGCATGACGTTCCCGCCACGACGAACAAGTGCCAGACAAAGTGGCAATAAGGCACCTGCCTAGCGGCGAAAAACCCCATGCCTGCCGTGTAAGCGATGCCGCCCCACAGCAACCACATCAGGCCAGCGTGCGGCACGTGCTGCGAAAGGGGCCGAATGGCGACGATAATCAGCCACGCCAGACCCAGGTAGAGTACTCCTGGCAGCCAGCGGTAACTCGTGGTGGCCACGGACTTGAGCAGAATGCCTAGGAAAGCCAGCGACCAGACCAGTCCGAACAACGTCCATCCCCAAGGGCCGCGAAGTGCGACGAGCGTGAATGGCGTGTAGGTGCCGGCAATGAGCAGGAATATGGCGCTGTGTTCCAGCGTGCGAAAGACCCGCTTGGCTCGGCTGTGCGGCAATGCATGATACAAGGTGGACGCCGAATACAACACGACAATGGTTGCCACAAGGACACTCGCGCCGATCGTGCCCCACGTACTGTCATGCCCAACGGCTCGGGCAATCAGCATGGGCCCCGCGATGAGCGCCGCGACCAGGCCCGCGCCGTGGCTCACGCTGTTGGCTACTTCTTCTCCCCATGTCGCTTGAGGCTCGGACGTATCGCCGTTCTCCGTAGGAAATACAGCTTTCACCTTGTCACCGAGTTGCCCGCTATCCTTTTGGCTTATCCTGAGAAAAGATTAAAACGCTATAGGGTCCGATGCTGATCGTTCCCGCCGTTGGGAAGCCATCCCGCTGTTCCATTCCGACGACCACGTCGGAGCAAGCCTGGTTGCCAAAGCCGCGGCTGTAGCCGACCCAGTCGCTGTTCAGCCGAAGTCGCCAGGTTCCCGGCGAGGGAAACCCCAATTTGTAGTTATCGTGCGGCCGATGGGAGAGATTCATGACGACCACTACGTCATCGCCAAGTCCACCTTGGTGCCAACGATGAAAGCCAATCAGATTATCCGCCTAATTCTCATGAAATGTATTCAGCCCGGAACCCGTAAGACCGCGTGTCGTGCCGAATTTGTTGAGACGCAGATGAATCAGATCCCGATACATCCGGACGAGGCCGCTAAACTCTTCTGACTTGTGCCAGTCGAGCGGAACCGAATCTTGGAACCAGCCATCTTCGAGGAACTCTTGTCCCTGAAACAGCATGGGAATGCCGGGTGACGTGAGGACCAACGCAGCTGCCAGGGTCGTGCGTTTCTGCGCGAACCAACTCGCGGGATTCTTAGGATCGATTTCCGAAGAGACGCGGGATTTGCCGTTCGCCACTTCGTCATGCGATTCGCTGTAGATGACTCTTTGGAACGGGTCGCCGTTGTAGCGCCCCTCAATGGCTTCGCGAACGCTGTCTAGCGACCGTTGATCGTCGCGAGAGGTGATAACGGCAGCCTGCACGGGATGCACAAAGCGAGCGGCCCATTGAGCTGTGAAACCCGCGCCCCTCTGGTCCACAGGTTTTGTGAGCCGGTCGTCATTCTGCAGATCCTCAGCGATCATGATGCGTCCTGGATACCGCTCTCTCACCTCGCGATTGATCCAATGGATGAGGCTCCAGCCGTCGGGCAGGTCGCCGTCCGGATCGTCGGACGCCCGCACATTGTGGATATAGAGCGTCATGTCGAACCGCAGACCGTCGACGTGATATTCCTCCAGCCACATCAGGGCGTTGTCGCGAATGAACTGGCGGACTTCTTTGCGGCCGTAGTCGGGGCGAGTCAATCCCCAGGGAGTATTCGCATGCCAGTCGTTGTAGAAGTAGATGCCCCCCATCCCGTTTTGGCTCCAGCCGTCAAACTGCCACAGATCGAGATCGCTGGGGCCGAAGTGGTTGTAAACAACATCCAGAATCACCGCCAGTCCGGCTCGATGCGCCGCCTCTACAAACCGTTTGAAGCCGCTCGGTCCGCCGTAATTTGTTTCCACCGCAAAAACGCACGCCGGATTATAGCCCCACGATAATTCGCCGGCGAATTCCGCCAAGGGCATCACTTCGATGGCATTGACCCCCAATCGCTGCAAGTGGTCAAGTTTTTGCACCGCCTCGGCAAATTTGTCCGTTTTTCCATCTTCCTTGTCGTGAAAAGTCCCCAGATGCATTTCATAGATCACCAGTTCATTAACGGGAGGGATATGAAAATCATCTCCTCCCCAGTCAAATTGGGGATCGTAGACTACGGCATTTCCCACCGAATTCGTTACCTGGCGAGCGTACGGATCAATGCGGTGAAACTGCTTGTCGCCAACTGCGATGCGGTAACGATACTCGCTGCCAATGGCGGCCGTGGCGATGTCCGCATACCAATAGCCATCTCCTTCCTTCAGCATGGGGTGCGCGTCGGGCGACCAGTAGTTGAACGAGCCGCTCACGTATACCGCGTCGGCGTGCGGAGCCCAGACGCGGAAGGCAACGCCGGAGTCGTGCGGGAGGGATCCCATTCCGCCGCGCACTTTCTCGGCGGAGATTGTTGCCACCAAAATACCCCCTTGCCGAGTTAAGTTGAAAAACGGGCGTCAGCGACGGACCAAGAACAGAACTATCAGGATGATAAGCACCAGCGTCAAGAACCCGCCGCCGATGTAGATATAATAGCCGAAAACCGGGGTAAGAGATTGTGCGAAATTCGTGAGCATGAGAATTCTCCTTGTTAAGACTGGTCGATGTTCATCACTTTCCGACCACCTTTTTCACGGCTACTTTTACCGTGTCGGCGACCTTCTCGACGGCCTGTTCCGCCTTCCCGACAGCCTGATCGGCCTTGCCTTCCGCGCGAAGCTTGTCGCTGCCGACCAGCAAACCAGCGGCTTCTTTGATTCGGCCCTTTACCACGTCTGTCTTGCCACTCATGTTGGTGACTCCTTTTTGTTACTAGAAGTTGTTCTCGAAACTAGAATCGATCAGCACTTTGTCTAGAGCCTTTCCTCAGTCTTTCAGCACGACCCACAGAGCGTGAAGCAAGCCCGGAAAATAGACCAATAACGTGAGCACAATATTGAGGAACAAATGAAAGCCAATGCCGTCCTTGAGCCCAACCGCGAGTGGCGGCAAAAAGATGGCAATGATCACCAGTAGCAGTCTGTTCATACTTGATGCCCTTGATGGTATCGTCAGAAATTCATTGGGTCAGCGGACAATCAGAACTCGCGAGATGCTTCGTGGAAGGCCTTGTCCAAGTCGTCCCATGCAGCCTGGGCTCCCTTCTGGACATCCTTCCAAGCCTCGGCACTGGAGTTTCCGACTTCGGTCAGTTTGGCGCTGGCCGAAGTCCGCTTCGTTTCCAGGTCGGCCATCTTCTTGTCCCAATCGGCCTTGGCCTCGTCCTTCAGGTTGTTCCCCTTCTCGCGGAGTTTCGCGATTTCGGCGTCGAGCTCCTTGAGCCGCAGGTCGAGTTTCCTCTGAAACTCTTCCTTGGTTTGCTGGGAAAACTCGACAGCCGTGTCGACGGCCTTGCCTGCATCGCGACGTACGTCTTCGGACGTGACCTTTCCGGGCATAGTTTCGGCGGGCTTTGAATCGCACCCGCTGGCCGTGAGCAGTCCGACGAGAATCAACAGAATAAATCGGCGCATGATTTCCTCAACTTTCAGCAGTTCGCGGTTAAATCCGTCCCAAAAGGGCCAGGATGAGCACAATGAGCACAATGAAGCCGATCAATCCCATCCCGCCGCTGGGGCCATAACCCCAGTTTCTGCTATGAGGCCACGTGGGCATCGTTCCCACAGAGCCGAGGAGGAACAGAATCAAAAGCACGATCAAAAGGGTGTGAAGCACGGCCGTTCTCCTTGATTACACGTTGTCGAATTCTTAAAATTGATTGTTCTTCGTAAAGCTACACGCCGACTCCTGCAGAACTCGACAGCCCGGTCGATCATTAGCAAACTTGCAATCGTCGTTTACCGCGGCTTCTGAACGCCCTCGATCACTGGCGGCGGCGTCTGAACATCCTCGACTCCCTTTTCCTCAGGCACGGCACTTTCGGTCGTCGTCTCCGGAACGGCAATTGCCATCGCCTGCCCGCAGCACTGGGGCGCTTCCGTCTCCGACTCGGAATGCACGATACGGCCGCAGGAAACACAGTGATAAATAGTGGCGCTTTGAGTTTTCATCATTCAGCCATTCAGTAAGTTGCGAGAATATGCATCAATCGTGCCGAAAGAAAAGATA
>CAYUJE010000444.1:0-4252 GCA_964444865.1 uncultured Pirellulaceae bacterium
GGCCGATTTTCGCCAATATGCTTTTGGCGGACGAAATCAACCGCACCCCGCCCAAGACGCAGGCCGCCATGCTCGAAGCAATGCAAGAGCGGCAGGTTTCCGCAGGCGGCAAGATGCACATGCTGCCCGCCCCGTTCTTTGTGCTCGCCACGCAGAACCCGTTGGAGCAGGAAGGGACTTACCCCTTGCCGGAAGCCCAACTCGACAGATTCCTGCTCTACATCAAGGTCGATTACCCCAGTGCGGCCGAGGAGTGGGAAGTGGCCCGCCGGGTCACCACCGGCCAACTTGGGGACATCCAGTCCATCATCAGCGGCGACGACATCGTCGAGATGCAGAAACTGGTCACTCGCGTCCCGGTAAGCGACCAGGTCCTGGGTTACGCCTGGGCCCTCGTCCGGGCGACTCGCCCCGGCAGCAAGGAAGCTCCCGAGTTCGTCAACAAGTGGGTGAGCTGGGGAGCCGGTCCTCGCGGCGTCCTTACGCTCGTCTCCTGTGCCAAGGCTCGGGCCATCCTCTACGGTCGTTATCACGCGACCGTGGCCGACGTGCAAGCCGTCGCTAAGCCCGCCCTTCGCCACCGCATCGCCGGTAACTATGCTGCCCAGGCCAACGGCCTGAACAGCGAGAAACTGATCGAAATGCTGTTTGAGGCGATTCCGGCGGATAAGAGATATGAGAAGCCGGCAGCGTAAGAAGAATGACTAAATCCTAATGTCTAATGACTAATGAAAGGCAAAAGACATTGGGGTTTACATTGGTCATTAGACATTAGTGCTTAGTCATTCACCATGCAAACCGTCCTCAACCGTTATCTCGATCCTGAAGTCCTCGGCCATGTTGCCGAGCGGCATCTCAATCCGCGCGGGCTGGTGATTGGGAATCTGGCGGGGGCGCACAAGTCGCCACTGGCCGGCTTCGCCGTGGAATTTGCCGGCCACCGCGAGTATGCGCCGGGGGACGACCCCAAGCACATCGATTGGCGAGTCTACTTCACGCGCGACAAGTATTTCGTCAAACAGTATGAGCTCGAGACGAACTTCATTTGCCATATGGTGCTCGACGTTTCCGCCAGCATGCGCTACGGCGACGGCGGCGAACAGAAACTGCTCTACGCGGCCCAGATGGCGACGATGCTCGGTTATTCCATCGTGCGGCAGAGCGACAAGGTGACGCTCAGCACGTTTGACAGCAAGGTGCGGGGATTTGTGCCGCCGAGCAATTCGATGGACCAGATTGTGCGGATGACGCACCATCTGGACGAAATCAAGGCGGAAGAAAAAACCGCCATGGCCGACTGCCTGAACGAAATTGCCGGCCGGATGGGCCGCCGCGAGATCGTGATGATCTTCAGCGATTTCTTTACCAATCTCGATGAGTTGGAACCGATTCTGCAAAGGCTCCGTTACAGCCGGCATGAGGTGGTCCTGTTCCAGGTAATGCACCACGACGAGCTGGCATTCGAAATGGACGGAATGGTCAAGTTTGTCGGCCTGGAAGTCCCCGACGAGTTGCTGGCCCAGACCGACGATCTGAAACGAGCTTATCTGGCTGCCGTGAAGAAGTTTAACGACAACTTCCAGGAAATGGCCCAACGCAACGGCTGCGAACGGGTGCTGGTGGACACGCGGCGGGGCATGAGCGAACTGTTCATCGACTACTTGAATCAGCGGAGCATGCTGAACCGGGGGCGGTAGGGCAGAAGTCCGAATGGCGAATGACGAATTGAAGACGCGGTTTCTGATCGCCCGCAATTCGTCATTCGGAATTCGAATTTCCGCTTCACTGTTCCACTGGCTAGCACGAGAGAATAGACTAGCGGTTATGTTCTCCCTCCCCCATGGCCAGTTGCGCCTGCATTGCCCTCGCCGGGAGTTTTTGCGGTACGGGGCGGGGCTGGCGGCGATGGGGGGATTGATATCGCCGCTGACTGCCTCGCTGGGAGCGGAGGCGAAACCGGCCAGCGGCAAATCGTGCATCTTCGTGTACTTGCTCGGTGGCCCACCGCACCTCGATACGTTCGATCTCAAGCCGGATGCCCCGGCGGAGATTCGTGGCCCGTTCCAATCGATTGCCACGAGCGTTCCCGGCGTCAACCTTTGCGAACATCTGCCGAAGCTCGCCGGACTGGCCCATCGGTATGCGCTCGTTCGGAGCGTCAGCCATCCGAACAGCAATCATACGCCGATGATCTATTACACGCTCACTGGCCGCGTGACGGCTCTTCCCGCGCAGGACAACGACATCCGTCCGCCGCTGCGTGAGGATTTTCCGCACCATGGCTCGGTGGTGTCGCATTTTCGCTCCTCGCGTTCTGACATCCCCGGCTACGTGGCAATTCCCGAACTCGCGATCCGCAGCAGCCTCTCCGGCGAATACAAGCGAGTCCGCAGTCCGCTCCGGGGCGGCAACGCCGGCTTTCTCGGCTCGCGTTTTGATCCGTTGCTGGTGAACGGTGAGCCGGGGACCCCGCAATCCATCCCTGCGTTGGCCCTGCCGGAAGGGATGTCACTCCAACGGTTTGAGGAACGGACAGAATTTCTGTCACAACTGGACAAAGGCAAATCGCCGGCTACCGGCGATGGCTTTGAAGCCGTCCGCAAGCGGGCCATCCTCTTGACCGGAGCCGCGAACGACGGCCGCTCGCCGCTGTTCTCTCTGGACGAAGAGCCAGCCAAGGTGCGGGATCGCTATGGTCGGCACCGCTTTGGCCAGGCTTTACTCTTGGCCCGTCGCCTCACCGAAGCCGGCGTCCCGTTTGTCGGCGTGCACTTCAATGAGATGACGATCTGCGACGGCTGGGACACGCACAGCAAAAACTTCGAGGCTTGCCAGACCGAACTATTGCCGTATCTGGACCAGGGCCTGTCCGCCCTGATCGAGGACCTGCACGATCAGGGACGGCTAGACGACACGCTGATCGCCTGCCTCGGCGAATTCGGCCGCACCCCCAAAATCAACGCCAACGCCGGCCGCGACCACTGGGGAGATTGCTCCTCGGCGCTCCTCGCCGGCGGCGGCATCCGTGGCGGCCAGGTCCTGGGAGAATCGGACCGAATTGGGGCGTTCCCCAAGTCCGACAAGATCGACCCCGTGGATCTCCAAGCCACCATCTACCACTCCCTCGGCTTGAACCTGCAGCACCCCATCTACGACCAACTCCGCCGGCCGCATGCGATTACGACGGGAAGAGTTGTACGGCAGTTGCTGTAGATCAGGAAATGGCGACAAATGGATAAATGAAGGGGTATGACAATGAGGCAGTGAAGTTAGAATGGGAATGAATGACGGGCGGAGCCTTTCCCGTGAAGTCATTCCATTGCAGCAGGGGATACAAGCTCTTTAAAACTTGGTTGCCCACTATTCCCGTTCTTCAATCCATGGTCTGACTCTTCGGCATGCTCACCGGCATTTCCCTTATCTGCTTTTCGACCAGCTATGCGATTACGCTGGCTCTGGAGGTGTCGCGCCTGTTCTTCCGGATGCCGATTCGGATGGTGGTGATGCTGCTGTTCGCGGTCATCGGAATCGGGATGCAGACGCTGTACCTCTACAATCGGGCGACGGCGCCGGGATTGGCGAGCGTTCCCCTTTCCAACTGGCATGACTGGTACGTGATTGCCGCGTGGGTGTTGGCGGCGGTTTACATCTATCTTGCGGCATCGCGGCCGCAGACTTCCGTCGGGTTGTTTTTGCTGCCGGTGGTGCTGGTGCTTATTGGAGTAGCTTATGCCTTTCCTCAAAACCTCACATTGCCGCCAACTCACGCCAAAGATGTATGGGGAATCGCTCACGGTGTGCTGCTCCTCCTGGGGACCATTGCCGTCTCGCTCGGCTTCGTGGCGGGATTGATGTACCTCGCCCAGTCCTATCGGCTCAAGCACAAGCTGCCGCCGCGGCAGGGGTTCAAACTCCCCAGCCTGGAATGGCTGCAAAAGGTTAATAAGCAGCTATTGGCGTTGTCGAGTTGCTTCATCGGATTGGGGATTGTTGCAGGTGTGATTCTCAACCTCGTGAAAGGCCAGGGGCGAATGTCGTGGGGAGACCCCATCGTCCTCATGTCGGGCGTGCTGCTGGCGTGGCTCATTGCCGCCACGATTTTCGAATGGACTTACAAGCCGGCCCAACAGGGGCGAAAAGTGGCCTACCTGACTGTCGTCAGCTTCATCATGCTGGCCATGGTGATGGGATTGCTGGTGATGGGTTCGACGCAGCATACGAAAAGTGGGGTAGGCTTCCAGCCTGCCCAGCA
>CAYUJE010000445.1:0-4212 GCA_964444865.1 uncultured Pirellulaceae bacterium
ACCGCTACGGCCGCCACCTCCTCGGTCAAAGCCTGCTCCTCGCCCGCCGGCTGGTGGAAAGCGGCGTCAACTTCGTCACCGTCTTCGACGGCGAGCGAAACGGCCAGGAAGCCAACTGGGACAGCCACGAAAAAATCTTCCCCCGGCACAAGCAGCTCATTCCGCCGGCGGACGAAGGCTACTCCGCCCTGATCGAAGACCTCGAAGCCCGCGGTCTCCTCGAATCGACCCTCGTCATCGGCATGGCGGAATTCGGCCGCACGCCAAAAATCAACGGCAACGCCGGCCGCGACCATTGGCCCGACTGCTACACCATCACCCTGGCCGGCGGCGGCATCCGGGGCGGCCAGGTCCACGGAGCCAGCGACCGGATCGGAGCCTACCCCGACCGGGACGGCGTCACCCCCGGCGACATCGCCGCCACCCTCCTCTGGCGTTTCGGCATCAACCCCTCCCTGGAAGTCCACGACCAAACCGGCCGGCCGATTCGGCTCTCGGAAGGTCAGCCGCTGACGGGGTTGTTTGGTTAAGCGGTGAAAAGCAGGCGAAGCATGCGCTAAAGCTTGCTAAGAATACTCGCAGCAACCATGCCGAACAGCACGCTTAACACGAAGCCGATCACGCTGTAAAAGCATCGCTTACGAGCAACGAGTCCGCTTTCGGATAGCTTGTCCGGCTGAAGCAGCAAATTGAAAGGATTTCTCCCGGTGCCGTTCCACAAGGAGACGTTGGGCTTTCTCAGCATGACGGCTCGAAGCATGAAAAACACGGCTGAAATCCAAAACAATACTCCCATCCCGAAGAAGGTTATGAAAATCGCAATGCCCATCTCGCGCATAATCCACCAAAAGTCGTAGCTGAACTACTTCACAAACTCTCGCCAGAAATCAGGCGAATTTGCGGATCGAACGACGAATCGTTCCGTACTGCGCTGATCCGTAAACCCTAAATGGAACGCTTCATCGGACATCGTGGGACGCCACCCATTCGCGATTGCAAAACGAATCCCCTCGGCAATGTCGGTCGGTGTTGGTACGCCAAACAGATCGATTCGCAGAAGTGAGCCAAGTCCGTCCGCGTGCTGAACAGTAACCCATCCTTGATCCGCTCTCTTCGAATATCCTCGCGTCCAATGGTAGGTAACTCCATCGACTACGATTACTCGACGATTTCGCTTCGGTATCGCCATTGCCTGAGACCTCATCGCCGTACCGGCTGCACCCTTGACATACCACTGGCCGAAATATCCCTTGCCAGGTTGCTTCCCAGCAGAGCCTGACTCCGTTACTTCGGGCAACGAAAGGATACCTAATTCGGCATTGAGATTCCAACTACCATTGGACTCCCTAGCCATGCCTCCCAGAATCCGATGGTTTTTGGTGCGCACGACGAACGGCATTCTCTTGAGCGGAGAAGCAGAAAGCAATCTTTCCCGCCCTTCCGAAGGCCAGCCGCTGACGGGGCGGTTTGGGTGTGACCCCACCGAGCTTGTCTCGGTTGGTGAATTGATTCTGCACTAGCAATCGCGAATGAGAATCCCTGCCCCCGCCGACCTCGCGTCGGTGGAGCAATGACTGTTGGGGAGGGAATCATGCGTTCCACCGGCGCGAGGCCGGCGGGGACGATCTTGGGGCATGTCCGCAGCTAGTGCAAAATCTTGGCTCCACCGAGACGAGCTCGGCGGCGGCCGCAAGGCGCAGGTGGTCTAAAAGTTGAAATAGAACCAAACGAAGACGTATTCCCCTCCGTCATCAATCAGGCCGACATACGCCGTTCCGTTTCCTTCTTCCTGGGTGCTGTATTCGGGATGGATGTAGAACCGCCCTGCGGGAGCCGGTTTTCTCCAAGGATTCGGCAAGCGATCGAAGAATCGTTCCTGGGCCGATTCGCCGACGGGACTTTTCTCAATCGGAATCCAGCGGGAAGTGACGAGCGCGGATGTGGCAGGCGTCTGCCGCAGGCGGCAGAACCAGCCGGCCCCCAGTCCGACACGGACAACTTCGATGGAGGCGATATCTTCGGGCGACAGATTCGACTTCGCGACCAATTCCTCCAGCTCAGTCGGCCATTCCTTGCGGTCAATAATCACCTGGGGCTCGGCATCCCCCCCGAGTCTCACCAGCACCCCCAAGAGACACAGAATTCCGAGTGCCGCCAGCGGGACGGCACCGAGCAGCACCAGCCACCAGAATTTTGACCGCTGGGAAGTGGGATGCGACTTCATACCGTCATCTTAACGCGAGGGAGCTCCCGCCGAAGGACAAGCTGGGGGCATCCGGTCTTTGGTGACATCGAGCCCAATATCAAGAAGCGAATCCTCTTCCAAGAATTTCCGACATTCTTGTCAGCAACCCTTGACGGTGACATGGACAGGTGTATAGAAATCAAAAAGATGCCGGGGAGGGACTGCGCACGAAGAGAATTGGGAAGACACGTGCTGCAGAGGACCGGAGTCGGCAGGAGGGAATGCCAGCCCGGAATCGACAGAAAACTATTTGACAATTCGTAGAATTTGACAGGAAAGAGGAGGGTGAGATGGCAGAGAACTTTGAGAAAAGGCCTTATCAAAACGGCCCTGCGCACCTGTTCGGGGGTGAATCAAGAAAACGGGGTCTGAATCAAAACGCCTTTCGAAAAGCATTGACATTTCAGGCTTTACGACTTGAGCCGGGCAGAAAAAAATAGGGCTGAATCTGTGAATCAGGAGGCTCCGATGCCGCTTATCACTGCTTATCACCGCTTATCGGGGGCTTCAGGACGGGCGCTTCCACGCCCACGCAAGGCCGTGGGCGTGCCACCCGGATTTGGGCCAGGAAATGCGTTGACTTACCCCCTGGGATGCTCACAATGAAAGTTGGAGAAACAGGGGCGTGTGGATTGGTGGCGGACGAACCGGCCATGCTGGGGGTGCGCGCCGCTACGCGAGGGTTTTACACAGAGTCGCCTTTCGCTCCCGCGAAAGTCGCGCGACTTTCGCGGGAGCGAAAGGCGACGATGGCACAAGGAACAACTCCATGAATCGTCGTCTCACCCGCTCCCGATTTGGCCGGGCCGTTCTAGTCTGGCTCGCCATCCTGGCCCTGCTGCTGCCGGCTCCGCTGCAAGGGGATACCGTCAAGCTCAAGAATGGCATGGTGCTGGAAGGGGGCTTTGGTACGGCTGCCTCTCTCAAGACTGATGCAGTAAGGACTGTTACCCCAGCTGGACTCAAATTGATTGGCTTTGTGGATGACGACCTGCGGCGGGTCTTCTTCGGCGAAAATCAACGCGCTTCGGAGGTGACAGACACAGCTAGAGGCGGCTTCGAGCGGATCAAAATTCCCCAGCGGACGGCGGAGAGCGCCCCCAAGGAAATCGTCACGGTCGGTCCAATTGTCCGCATCCAGCCGTTTGATGATCGGGGGCGGCGGATTTTTACCATGCTGGCTCCGAACGGGAACCTGGACATCATTCAAGGGATTACGGAAATCACACCGAACTGGACGCAGCTCGAGGCTCTGCAGCGGCACGACAACATCGATTCGTACAAATGGAAAACGAAAATCGCCACCAGTTCCATTCCGCGGGCCACCCTGTCGCGCATTCTCTACAACTACATCGACGTCAAAAACTCCGACGACCGGCTACGGATTGTGAAGTTGTATGTGCAGGCCAACCGGAACAAGGAAGCCCGCGAGGAGCTGACCAAAGTCATTGCGGACTTTCCGGAGTTGGCCATTTTGAAGGAGCGGGAGCAGGAACTGTTGCAAGTTGCCGCCCAGCGGATCTTGAAAGAGATTGAACTCCGCCGCGCGGCCGGCCAGCCCGAACTGGCGTACTCGATGCTCAAAAGCTTTCCCTCGGACGGAATCGCCGGTGAGACGCTGCTGAAAGTTCGGGACATGATTGGCGAGATGGACGGGCAGGTGGAACAAGGGAGCACCGTCATCAAGCTGATGAAGGAGAATTTTGAGCTGATAAAGGATGAGAAAATCCAACTGGAGATTGATGCCGCTTGCAAGGAAATCCAGGCCGAGCTGTCGGTTCACACGCTCGACCGGATGGCAGACTTCATTCGTCTCTCTGGCGACGGGGCTCTCAAGCCCGAGCAGAAACTTTCGCTGGCCATCAGCGGTTGGCTGCTGGGGACCGGCTCGGGGATCGACAATCTGGCGGTGACGCGGTCGCTGTACCAGGTCCGCAACCTGCTGCGGGTCTATCTGGCTTCCCGCC